>JAKAFW010000072.1:0-7586 GCA_021817845.1 Bacteroidota bacterium | reverse complement strand
TTCTGAATTGAAGACAGCTTTGTTTTTTCCTTTTGTCAATCTGCTACTAATGTTTCACCGCTCTGCGGCTGTATGATGCAGTGGAGTATTTTTGATTGAATGTTCACAATTTTTAAGGGATGATATTATAGCTGGATTTGACAAAGGCGGTAGATATCACATGATCAACTCGGATACCTGAGCTACTCGTGGGATTTCTCCTCCTTCCGGTCGTCGAAATGACAGTTTTTGTTTTAGGGAAAAGCACCAGCGGTGCGGCATATTAGTAGAAAATCATATAAAAATAAATAAAGGAGCCACAGAGTGGCGATACAATTGCCAAAGGGTTTGACATGAAAATCAATGATCTTGTTTCACAATGGTTATATGTCGCTACTCCGGAGCTTTATATTTTTCCGGTAAATCCTTCTACTAATGTTTCACCGCTCTGCGGCTGAAAGACGCAGTGGATGATATTTGAACGTTAAGGAATTTTGAATGTTGAACTTGAAGGAATGATGAATGTTGAATTTTGAATTTTGAATGGATCGCAAAGAGATTGAGAAAATTTATTTTTGATAAAAAGATTTTAGTAAAAATGGTTTATAATTCAAAATTTAGAATTCAAAATTCAAAATTAATTAATAGGCATTCTTATCCCCTTTAATCATATTCCAAACCGTCAAGCCGACAATTTGTATATCCAGCCATAATGACCAGTTTTCGATGTACCAGATATCATGATTGATTCTTTTAAAGGAAAGAGCCACCAAAAGATTACTACATAAAGGAAAAACGTAAATATAAAGTCGAAACTTCTTTTTAAAAGCTGCCAATGCATTTCGTTAATTCTATCTTCCCTTACGGCAATAATTGGGAAACGACCGAACATTGAGACGTTGTATTTGTCTGAAACAAGGTTAAAATAATCGGGAATTATTATTCAGGATATTATCAAGCTCATCAATCTTGCCGAGAAACTGCCCATTTAAGAATGGCTTAATGCTATCGTCTACAAATCCCACCATTTGATAGCCGAAATGCGAACTATGTTTTATAAGTTCATAAAAGTTTTTGCCTACCTCACCGGCGCCTACAATAAGCAGAGTTCTTAAATTTCGTCCCCTCTTTCTTAAAAAGTTTAGATATTTTCTAAATGCAATTTTTTCAACACCAAGCAGAATTATATTTAACAACGAAAAAAGAACTACAAAGTAACGTGATAGTCTTCCTTCCTTTAAGAGAAATAATATAATAATAGAACTAATCAGAATAACGGTAACATTTTTAATTAAAGCTATAATTTCAAAAGTCACATTTCTTGACCTGAACTCATCATATAAATTTGTAATAAATTTGGGACTATACCCTTCTAATTTTCGATTTATGATCCCGTGAAATTAAGCTGCAGATTTCACGGGACAGGTTGTCGAATAAAATCCTTCAATCCTAAATTCCCAAAATCATCAATCCTTCAGTGTCTCAATAATTTGTCGTACTCTGAATGAGAACCAATCCAGAACCATAACAAATCACCATTTTGGAGAATCCCAATAGCACGATAATCTTTTGTAATTCGCACAGTGAATATAGGGCGGTGAGAATGCACTCGTTTAAAGTGCAAACTTGGATGATACGGATCAGTGATGAATAATTTGTAAACTTCTTTTGCCCGCTCCTTGACGTCATAAGGTAATAGAGAGTAACACTTCCAAAAACGATTTGTAGTTTTTGATTTCACAATTTACTAATATTCAAAGATTTTGTTTTGCCTTGTCTACCATCAGCGAGAGCTTCATCCGCAAGTTTATCAAGCAAATCCTCCGATTCAGCGAACAGACCTTCCCACTTCTTCTCTGTTTCAAGTTCTTCAAGTACCCATTTGGCAAATACGTTTTGTTCAATTTTCGGCAATTGCGAAGCTTTTTTAAATGCTTTTTCTAGTAGCATAGTCATATTAACCTCTTGGTTTAAGTTACATTAAGCATATTATAATGAAAGGATATAAAAATAGCACGACTTTGCATAAATAAAAAGACAGTAATCAGCCTTCTATCCCTTCGGATTTTCGATTTACGAATGATGATTGTCGAACGATGATTGAATGAATCACAAGAGAATGAATAATATAATTGTCCCGTCATTACAGTTCTTTAACAAATTCTCCGAATAATAATATTTTCGAATTATTTCTTTTTTCAAAAAGCAAATGCTCAAAGTCTTTTGATTTATCAGACAAATTTACTTTGACGAGCACATCCTCAAATGCTTTTTTTAATTCTAACAGATTTGTAATTCCATGCTTTGCTTTCAAAAATGTATAATCCGGAGTAGTTCTATTTAAGAGAAACATTACATCATAAAAATCACGTCCCTTTGACCGGGATAATAATGCAGATATTTTCATGGCACAAAGGACTTGCTCTGATGGAACCGGGAAAGGGAAATAAAAACCACAACCTTTGATATTTGCATTTACCGGAGAATAATTTATAAGCTGGTCCTCGCATTCCACTTTGATTAAAAATCGCTCTTCCTTATGGGCTGATAGACCCAAATCAAACAAAAACCCGGGAAAATAATAACTCCTTCTAAACGCAGACAATTTACTATTTGCCTTTTCTCTTATTTCTACATTCAACCCGAACCTTTGGAGGTAAAATAAAATATCATCCGTCATTCTCACAAATTCTTCACCAGAGAATTCCTTGCAGTCAAAATCAATATCTTCCGAAAAACGGTCTATACCTTTTATAAGTCTTAGATTTGTACCTCCAATAAACGACAACTTCTTTACCCATTTTGAAGCAGAAAGATAATCGAGAATTTGTAACTGAATATATTCCTTAACCATATACTTCTGAAACGAAGAATTTTCACTCAAATATGGCGGAAAATATTCCTTTATTTGCTCAATCTGTATCATAGCTGGTAAGATTCAATCATTAAGTTGACTCTATTAATCAGCGCTTTATTTTTGAATCTTTCAGTATAGTCATTCAACTTTTCCGGATTAATAATCTCATGCATTAAAACCTCATCTAAACGCAGGGCCTTAATTTCATCGGCTGAATTGTATAATGGATATAAGTATAATAAATCTATTAGAGCTTTTTCAGGCTGAGCAACAAGAATAGTCATCGAATTGATAAATGGCTTTTGATCGTACCCGAACATTAAAGCCGGCATTATAGTTTTATAAGAAAACGTACCGAAACGGTTCTTAAATTCAACTGTTTTTAGAGAAGTAACGCTGGTTGTTTGCACAACTGCTTCGGGTATGATTCCATAGAATGCCAAAGCTGAATGTAGACTTATATAGGAAGGACGATAAATATGATTGGCAATGTATATAGAGGAAGACGGTTCAGACAGATATTCCGGAAAGGTGTAATATCCGTTTCTTAACTTAATCAGTAATTCCTTCTTTACCCACCTTGTAAGATTATTATCATTAAAACCGGAAAACATGGCATGAATTTGATTAGTCGAAATACATACCTTGTCCCAAAAGGCTTTTTTAAACTCTAAATAATCCATTTGTTTTCTGTTTTTCTACAAAAATAGTGATAAATAGAAATAAAACAATCAGAGAGACATAGGATAAATTGTTCTTGCGGCTTTGGAGTAATTTAAGCTAATTAGAAAACTCTTATTAATTCCTATCCTGCTACAAATATTCTCAAGCCTTGTAAGATCAGTATCGACGGCTTTTAATTTAACCTCAAATGCAATTTCCTTATTAACTATAAAATCGATTTCCGCTGTATTTCTTTTGTTATAAAAGGATAATTCGCCGTATGCACCTAATTGATTTGCAATATTATTTTCAAAAAGCTGACCGTCATTTACTTTGCCGATAGTATTTAATAACCCATTATCCGTAAAATATACTTTCTTACCTCCGGCTACTGATCTATCGATACTTCCACTAAATTTGGGAATTAGCTTTATAAAAAACACGCCCTGAAGGAATTCCAAATAATCATATAATTTAACCCTGCTAATACCTAATTCAAATGACAGCTTAGTTATATCGAGCATATTTCCGGTTCGCGGAACTAATAACAAAATCAAATCCCTTAATTCCCGGATGTCTTTTATATCAGAAAGTAAACGAATATCTTTTTCAAAAAATGAAGCAAAAATATTACGCAGAACTTCTTTTTTTGTCTTCAAGTCCTCAGTAGTGACGACTTCAGGAAATCCCCCATACTCCATATACTCCTTGTAGTCCTGCTCATATTTCTTAAATTCAAGCAAGGAAGATTCAAACAATAAATTATCAATATTGTTTTCGATACCGGAAACTTCATCCTCACTAATCTTATCCTTAAAAAACAGATACTCCTTAAAACTCATCGCAGGTAGTATAAATAAGAATTTACGACCGCTCAACGATTCAGGGAATAAATTCTTTAAATAATAATTAGAAGAGCCGGTAACAATAAATTTAACTTTGTATTTATCAATTAGAAATTTAATTATTTTAGTAATATCAGGCAGATTTTGAATTTCATCAATAAATAAAAATAACCTTTCATTTTTTAAGCCGCTTTCCTTTAATAAAGTGTTATAAATTGCGTCATAATCTATATTTTCAAAATGCAGCATATCCAAAGGATTATCAAAATCAAACCATAATTTCGGAAAGAGCACCTCATCAAAAATCTGTTTCATTAAAGTAGTTTTGCCCACCTGCCTCATTCCGGTAATTACAAGCGCATTTTTATGATCAAGATATTTGATCAAATCATGATACAGAAATCGTTTTTTCATATTTGTAATTTAATTAATACAAATATACTCAAATTTGTATTAACTAATTAGTAGCTGCTCGTCACTCGTCACTTGTCACTAATTTCCCCCAAGCATCAACTCTAAATCGGAATAATTTTTAATCAAATGTTTTTTCTTTGCCGGTGTAGTTTCAAATAAATCTTTTTGTTTTTCTGACATCTCGCTATGGTACTTAACCTCTATTAACTCTTTCCCTTTGGTCATAAAATCTAGTTCAATTGTATTCGTGTAAATATATGACGGCTCTAAATTCTTTATATTCAAATAAACATAATTTTCAAAAAGACTTCCTTTGTCTCTGAAGCCAGTAAATAATGATTTAATTCCTAAATCAGGCGCATATATTTTTTTAGGTGAAAGAAGAGTTTCGTTTGTTTTTCCATATCTAGGGAGCAAATAAATTAAATAACTATCCGCAAACATCTGCAAATAACGTTTAGCTGAATCCGGTGAGATGCTTAAAATATTTGCCGCTTTGTTGATGCTAAGATTTTTTCCAGCCCTCTCCATTAGCAGTAAAAAAAAATCCTGGAGAATCTGTGTGTTTTTTACATTGTAAAATGAAGCGATATCTTTTTTAATTATATCATCAACTAATTCTTTAAGATATTCAACATCATTTTTCAATACGTATTCCGGTATGCCGCCGGTATTTAGATAATCCTCGAAATATTTATCAACAAGGTGACTATCGCTGCGCGCAATTTTTATTTGTTTGAAATTTAAATACTCACGAAAATTCAGCGGTAATATTTCAATTAAATTATTTCTTCCGGTTAAAAAAGGTTTTTTTCTTTTTAGAATAGAAGCGCTCGAGGATGACGCGAATATCTTAATGTTTTGAACATCATATAAATTTTTTAACTGTAATTCGTAATCTGTGTGATACGTAACTTCGTCAAAGAATAGATAGCTTTTCTGTTTGAAGGCAATCTTATGTATTTTTCTGTATTCCTCAACTATTTCTAATATTGTTTTCTTCGATAAATTATAATCATCAAGACTGATATAAAAAATATGGATCGGATCAATATTATGCTCATCAATCATTTTTTTAATAAGCATTTTCATTAGAGTTGTTTTACCTACCCTCCGCAGTCCGGTTAAAAATACAATTGATTTTTGATCTAAATATTTTTCTAATATTTGTATTTCATCAGGGCGGTTAATTATCTCTGCTAAGGTAAAATTTTCTTCCCACCATGGATTATATCTGTAAAATAGCTCTTCCATAAATCGCCTTATCATTTACAGCAAATATACGATGCTATCGGATAATATCAAAGGAAAGTATATGATATGGTCGTATAAATTTTGACCCCAGCATAAATGATGAACAGTAATGGAGTATGGAGCATGGAATATGGAATATGGAGCATGGAGTATGGAAGATCTCGCTCCGGACAGGCTTGACACAAAAACACAAATTAAAGTACAATACTATAAGTTAGCTTGCTCAGGTTGAAGGATAGTTTTTATTTTAGGTATTAAAACCGTTGAAACGGTTAATAAATTAGGTTTTATGTTATGGAACCCACGACTTGAAGTCGTGGGCTGCTTTTTCTGAACGGAATAAAGCAGACGGTTTTAACGGGTTACTTGCAAATGTGGGGAACTTGAGATAACTAGTTTAAGTCAGGTTACAAAAAATTTTTTTTGGGAGCAATGGAGTGTTGGATGGAATAATGGAATAATGGAATTGCAAGAATGAAAACGAAAAGAATGCATTATTAGTTTTACTAAATTTTACGTTTCAATAAATACCAATACCGGAGTGCAATATTTCAGATGCAAATGGTTCAGTCTCATCAAATTCCGAAGCTAAGAAAGGATGCGGTTCTATTACTTCTTCAAATTCTCTAGCATATTTCATTAGTTCTAAACGGGTATCAAACCTGTCTTTATGATATTCTTTCATAACAACTGCAATATCAATGTCGCTGAATTCTTTTTGTTCATTGCGGGAATAGGAACCAAAAAGGATAACTTTTTCTACAGGGAGACCTGCTTTCAATAACATTAGGTAATATTCATGAGCTAATTTTTTTGCATCTTCAATTGTTCTAACAGCCATATTCGTATTTTACTTGTTCCTGTTTTGTCACAATTTTTCTTATTATATCTTAAATAAGATAAACATTTTTTCTTGCTTCTTCAACTAGAAGTTTCATTACAAATTGCTTACAACATTTATTAAAAGAATGACTACCTTTGTCATTTGTAGTTGTTGTGTGATGTTTATAAAGTAAAAGTTATATGTCGCTCCTCCGGAGCTTTAATGTTTTTTTTGTGTTTAACTGCTGCTGATGTATCGCCGCTCTTCGGCTCAAAAAGGCAATGGACGATATTTGAACTTTAAGAAATTTTGAATGCTGAACTTGAAGGAATGTTGAACTTTAAGGAATTTTTAATTTTAACCCAACCTCTGAACCATGCGGTGAATTATTTTATTCAAAAAGATCTGCATGAGAACCGCAGCGGACAAGAATTAATGTTTCACCTTCAATCTTATATATTAACAAAAAATCCGGCGCTAAATGGCATTCCCTGCAATCTTTATAATCTCCTTTTAACGGATGATCGAGAAGTCTTTTATTTAATAGTTTCCCATCGGTAATTGAAATAATAGCTTCTTTTAATTGGAGCAATTTCTTTTCAAGCTTCTCTACTTTCTTAAAATCCTTCTTAAATCTCTTTGTAAAGACAACGCTTAATGTCAAGATTTCAAATCCAAAAATAAACTATCAATCGAATCATGCTTTATTGAAAACTCCCCTCTTCTCGCATCTTCAATTGCTAATTTAGTT
>JAKAFW010000005.1:0-135221 GCA_021817845.1 Bacteroidota bacterium | reverse complement strand
AGGAAAGGTTTATTTTACATTGGCAAATCCTCGTAGAGGATTAACAAATTCCTCAGTATTTACGCTATTCTATTATAATATTATCCTCAATATTGTAATGTAACAGATTCTTAGGTTGACGCCTATGAGACTGATAGTCTGTGCTACGGGAAATTAATTTTCTAAAACTAATCCTTTTTGTTTAGCTTCTTTTTTAAGTTCATAAGATTTCCACAGGTAATAGATAACCGGGTAAACCGCAAGTTCCATCAACACCGAAGTAACAACACCGCCAAGCATAGGCGCTGCGATTCTCTTCATTACATCTGCACCTGCGCCGTTGCTCCACATAATCGGGATTAATCCCGCAACAATTACTGAAGCCGTCATAATTTTCGGTCTAACTCTTTTAACAGCGCCGTGATGAATCGCTGCAATTAAGTCTTTAATGCCTCTCATCATTCCCTTGTCGTGCCATTCTTTGTATGCAACATCAAGGTATAGAAGCATTACAACTCCTGTTTCAGCATCAAGCCCTGCTAGAGCTATTATACCTACCCATACTGCAATGCTTAAATTATATCCCAATATAAATAGCAGCCAGAATGTTCCTACTAAAGAAAACGGTACAGCCAAAAAGATGATTGCTACCTTCTTTAATGATTTTGTATTTAGATAAATGATTAAAAAGATTATAAATAACGTCATTGGGATTACAACCATCAAACGTTTATCGGCATGCTGCATATATTCAAACTCGCCGCTCCAAACAAGGTTGTAACCGGTAGGTAGTTTTATCTTTTGTGCTACAATTCTTTGAGCATTTTTTACATAAGTACCAATATCTGAAGTTTTGAGATCCACATAAACCCATGCATTCGGTATTGTACCTTCAGTCTTAATCATCATAGGTCCTTTGTGTACTGTGAAATCTGCAAGCTGTCCCATCGGAACTTGCGCTCCCGTTGGAGTTGGAACAAGTACTCTTTTCAAGTCCTCAATATTATCTCTTTGTTCGCGTCCATATCTTAAATTGACTGGAAATCTTTCTAGACCTTCTACAGTGGTGGTTACATTCATTCCGCCCATTGCGGATTGAATGACATCTTCAACATCTTGTATTGTAAGACCGTATCTTGCAGCTTCCTGGCGGTTAATATTTATATCGACGTAATTTCCGCCGACTGTTCTTTCCGCATAAGCGCTGAGTGTGCCGGGTACTGTTCTCATCACTGCTTCAACTTTTTCGCCAATAGATTGCAACGTGTCCAGGTTTGGTCCCGATATTTTTATTCCGACCGGGGTTTTAATCCCGGTGCTTAGCATGTCTGTTCTTGTTTTAATCGGCATTGTCCACGCATTTGTAACGCCGGGGAAATTTATTGACTGGTTCATTTTATCGATAAGCTTTTTTACAGTCATTCCTTTAGGCCACTGACTTTCCGGCTTAAGCATAATAGTTGTTTCCATCATATCGAGACCAGCCGGGTCGGTTGCAGTTTCAGCTCTGCCGATTTTACCAAAGACATGATGCACCTCGGGGAAGGAGGCTATTATCTTATCCGTCTGCTGTAGCAATTCTTTTGCCTTGGTTATAGATATTCCCGGTAATGTTGTCGGCATATAAAGCAGATCGCCTTCGTATAGCGGCGGCATGAACTCGCTGCCGAGTTGTGAATACGGAATATATGTTAGTGCCATCAATACAAGCGTGGTCAGGATAACATATTTCCAATGCTTTATAACGAAGTCTACTACAGGATGATAAACTTTAATTAAAAACCTATTAATAGGATTTTTTTCTTCCGGCATAATTCTTCCGCGAATCCAATAGCCCATTAAAACAGGCACAAGAGTAATTGAAAGTATTGCCGCTGCAGCCATAGAATATGTTTTTGTAAAAGCAAGCGGCTTGAATAGTTTCCCTTCCTGAGCTTGCATAGTGAATATCGGTATAAAGGATACCGTTATTACTAACAAAGAATAAAATAAAGACGGACCAACCTCCTTTGAAGCTTCAATTATCAATTGCCACCGGTCCCGTCTATGCTCCGGAGGTTTAAGCATATCGTGTTCAATATGCTTGTGGGCGTTTTCTATCATTATTATTGCAGCGTCAACCATAGCCCCGATGGCGATTGCAATGCCGCCGAGAGACATTATATTAGCATTTATTCCTTGCGCTCTCATTACAATAAAAGCCATTAAGATAGCTGTAGGAAGCGTAAAAATTGCCACAAAAGCACTGCGGAAATGCATCAGAAACAAAATACAAACTAATGCTACAATCAGTATTTCCTCAATTAGTTTGTCCTTTAAAGTATTAATTGCGTTTTCAATTAATCCGGAACGATCATAAACCGGTGTAATCTTTACATCCGGCGGAAGCCCTTGCTTTAATTCGGCGAGTTTCTTTTTGACTCCTTGAATAACCGAAAGCGCATTTTCTCCGTATCGCATTACGATTATTCCGCCTACGGTCTCGCCCTTACCGTCAGATTCTGCAATGCCCCGTCGCATTTCAGGTCCGTAGGCAACGTTAGCTATATCTTTTATGTAAACCGGCGTGTTTGTTTTCTTATCAATCTTTACAGGGATATTTTCCACATCTTGAATTGATTTTATATATCCCAATCCTCTTATCATAAATTCCGATTCGCCCATTTCAATAGTTTCGCCGCCGACATCATTGTTGGATTTCTTTATTGCCATTTCGACATCGCTTAGAGGAATATTATAAGCTAATAATTTTGCCGGATCGACTGTAACTTGATATTGCTTTACAAATCCGCCTATGCTTGCAACTTCGGCAACCCCGGGAACGGAACTAAGCTGATATTTTAAGTACCAATCTTGTATTGTTCGAAGATCTGCAAGCGACCTTTTTTTTGAGGAAAGTGTATATTCAAACACCCAGCCCACTCCGGTTGCATCAGGCCCTAATGTAGGTACGACATTATTAGGTAATCTTTTTGCTGCGTAGTTAAGATATTCTAACACTCTGCTTCGTGCCCAATAAATATCTGTACCGTCTTTGAATATTACATAAACTAGTGAATATCCGAAGAAGGAATATCCTCTTACTACCTTTGCCCCCGGTACCGATACCAGAGCTGTTGTAAGTGGATAAGTCACCTGGTCTTCAACTATTCTTGGTGATTGCCCTTCATATTTTGTATATATAATTACTTGAACATCACTTAAATCCGGTATTGCATCCACGGGTATATTGTACAAGGAATAAATTCCCCAGCCCATCAAGAAAACTACTGCAAGTATTACAAGAAATCTGTTCTTAACTGAATACTCTATTATTTTTTCTAACATCTAAAACTCCGATAAAAATTCTTAATTCTGTTTTCTGATTTTTTATTTTTTCTTGCCGTTATCTTTAGACATATCCATACCTTTCATATCTTTATTTGAAGGCTGGGTCTGGATGGAGTTATTTTGGCTTGTTGTATCGGAATTACCCGCGCTGCCCGGCTGCTGCATATTATTTAGCGCTGCATTCAAGTTGCTTTCCGAATCAATTAAGAACTCTGAAGATGTAACAATATTTTCTCCTTCATGAATGCCTTTAAGGATTTGGACATAACCTCCGTCTCCACGCGCTCCGAGAATAACGTTTACTGGTCTAAAGTAGCCGTTGCCCAATGCAATTATAGCAACGTCTCTTGTCCCGGTATGAATTATTGCTTGATTTGGAACAGCCACTGTTTCAAGAATGAGAGGAGACTTTATAGCGGCGTCTGCAAACATTCCTGGTTTAAATTCATAATTGTTTGTGTTGTGAATTTCAATCCTTACCTGAACTGTTTTAGAATCCGAATCAAGATAAGGGTAAATGTATGTTATGCGTCCTTGAAAAGTTTTACCGGGCATATATGATAACTGCAAATCAACTTTATCGCCAACTTTAATCCACGGGAGTTCATATTGATAAATTTGGGCAAGTCCCCAAACAGTTGAAAGGTCGGCAATTTTGTAAAGCGCCATTCCCGGCTCGATATTCTGCCCGTTAATAATCATCTTATCGGTAACAATTCCATTTGCCGGAGAATAGATCGTCATAGTTTTTTGCGGTGTGCCTCTTTTCTCAAGAGCTTGAATCCCGCTTAGCGGGATGTCCCAGTAAAGCAGCCTTCGCTTTGCACTTTCAACTAATTGATCAGCGCCTTTTTTGCTGATTAAAGAACCGTTCTTGGAGATTTCATTTCTATATCTTATTGCTTGCAAATATTCTTCTTGTGTGCTTACAAGATCAGGGCTGTAGATTTCCAGAAGCGGTTGACCTTCTCTTACTAGCTGACCGGTGTAATCAACATAAAGTTTTTCAATATAACCCATAATTTTTGTTGAGATTGTATAGAGCTTCGTTTCGTCGTAAGTGATATTAGCAGTCGTTCTGATCGTTCGGGATAATTTCATCTTTTCAACTGTTTCGGTTGTTACTCCGGTATTCTGCTGGGTTGCCGGATCAATATGTATTTCATTGGTTCCAACGTTATCTGTATAAACCGGTATATAATCCATTCCCATTTCATCTTTCTTTGGAACCGGCGAGGTTAAAGTTGAATCCATAGGGGATTTATAATATGCAATTTTTCTTTCACCTCCGGAACTGCTTTGATCTCCATAAACGGGAACGTAATCCATTCCCATTTGATCTTTCATTGGAACTTTGGAAGTCACTGTGGGATTCATCGGTGATCTGTAATAAAGAATTTTTCTTTCGCTTGTCGTTCCGGAAGAATTTGAGGAAGTATGATTGTGAAATATCAGCCAGCCGCCGCCGACTCCGATAATCAAACTTATTATACCGGTTATGATTATTTTTTTCCCCGCAGAGCGGGATTTCGTTTCACTCAACATTTTTATTTCTCCATTCTCTTTCTATTTAATTCTTTCTTCTATTTTATTGATGCTCAAGCCTACAGCCTGTTCAAGCAGTGCCTGGCTTTGCATGTAATTCATTTCCGCCATGTAGTAGTTCAACTTAGAAGATAATACCATTTTATATGCGTCAATAAACATCAGGAATTCTGTCTTTCCGGTTTGGTAAGCAGATAGGGTAGATTGAAGCGTTTGTTCTGACTGTGGAATCACAGTGTTTTTATAAAGATCAATTAAATTTTTATTGGTCTCAATTTTTATTATGGCACTTTGCACATCGCTTGCAACCATATTTTTTACTGCATTTAACTGTTCTTGAGCTGTGCTTACATTAATTTCATTTTCCTGAACTTTTCCGGTAAACTTATCTTTTGACCAGAAAGCCAGCGGAACATTCACACCGACCATTGCAGACCAAAAATCATTTGCAGTGTTAGACATATTTTTGTACATCAGTTGAACCATAAAATCAGGGTAGTATTGAAGCTTCGAGGCTTTTAACTCCGATTTGTTCATTTCAATATTATATTGCATAGCTTTTACTTCGGGTCTGTTTTGATAAGCCAGTTCCTCAAGCTGTTTATAAGTCCAATCTGGAATTGTATCCTGAATGGCTTTAATTTCTGGCAGTGGCGAATCAACCGGTCTGCTTAGGATTGTATTAATCATTGTTTCGACGTCTCTTTTTTCTTTGAGAAGATTAACACTGTCGTTGATCAATGTTGATAATTCAGTTTGTGCTCTTAGAACATCTGCCTGTTTACCGATGCCGACTTCATACTGTTTTAATGCAATAGCATTGAGTTGTTTTAAAAGTTCCTGATTTTCTTTATTAATCTGAATTTTCTTTTCTACAAAATAAAGTTCGTAATAAGAAGATTTCAAATCTGTTATGATCTTATTTTCCAGAGCGCTGTATTGTTCTCTGTAAATTAGTGCGCTGCTCGAAGCTGCATCTCCCATATTTCCAAGTTTACCGGGAAATGGGAACGTCTGCTGAACGTAGTAGTCGGTTTCCATATTATTTCTCAAGGGGTTCGGAAAGGATTGAATTGGTGTCTGATAGAAGGAAATTCCGACTTGCGGCGGATCCCAAGCTGTTACCTGGTTTACTTTTGTTTTTTCAGCAAGCGTCTGATCTCTGGCTGCTTTAAGCTGGGGATTGTTTTGAATTGCTACATTGACCAGATTATTTAAGCTATCATTACCGTTCGGGGTTTGTGAATAAATTGAAACCGGCAAAAATAAATATAAAAAAAGAATTAATGCTGATATTTTAATCATTAGTTTAATTTCCTATGAAATTTTTAGAATTGCTATTATAGTATTGCCATTTAAATCTTTGTTTTTTATGTCAAGATATTTGAAATGATTTTCCATATTCCATTGTGGCTTTCCGCGCTATGTCTATATCCTTAATAACAATAATTTACTTACTTTGGGGTTCAAGCTCAAGTCCAAGAAAAAAGCAAAGGAGATATTCCTCCATTGCGGACAGACAGCAGTACTATAGAAAAATTTATGCCAGTGAGAAAAGTTTAATTACGGCTTATATATGGAATTTTTTAGTGGAAAGTAGTTGGGCTAATTAAAAAAGTTTAAATATTTTTAAGATATTTAAAACTAAATTAGCTTAGAAAGGACAACATATACGGAAGCTCGAGAATATGTTCAATAAATAAAAAGTTATATAAAATTTGATAAAGGTGATGTGACGAGGTAGTATCCGGAAACAATTAGTCAGCAGGGATTCAATTAATTTTCTCTTCAAATGGTGAAAGCTTATAGTGCTGAATTTTATTGTACAAAGTTGGCAAAGAAATGCCAAGGATTTTATGCGCTTTATTTTTGTCCCATTTTAATGCGTTCAAAATATTATTAATATGTTTTTTTTCTAATTCTTCAAGAGAGATAAATTCAACTTTAGATTGTTCAGTGTTCTTGGCAATTAAAGAAAGCTGTTCAGAATTTCTAAGAAGGATATTTTCTTTAAGCAAAACATCATCGGATGAAAGAACTACCGCCTGCATTAGAGTATTTTCCAATTCCCTTACATTGCCAACCCAAAAATGATTTTTAAGCATTTCCATTACATCTTCGGGAATTTTATTAACGTTTTTATGGAGTTCTAAATTAATTTTATTTAAGAAGTGACTAACCAAAACAGGAATATCTTCGTTTCTTTCCCGAAGGGGAGAAATAAAGATTGAAAAAACTTTCAATCTGTAAAATAAATCCTCGCGAAACTTGCCTGTTTTTACAAGCTCGACTAAATTTTTATTTGTGGCAGCGATTATTCGTGCTTTCATCGGCATTAAAGTCTCGCCTCCGACCTTCTCAAATTCTTTTTGCTGAAGAACTCTTAAAAGCTTTACTTGCAGATTGGAAGAGATTTCCGAAATCTCATCCAAGAAAATAGTTCCTTCGCCGGCAAGCTCAAATTTACCTTTTTTATCTTTAATAGATCCGGTGAAAGCTCCTTTCACATGACCGAAAAGCTCGCTTTCTAAAAGTGACTCGGTAAGGGCAGTACAATTAACAGCGACAAAAGGATGAACTTTAGTAATGCCGCTGTAATGAATTGCCCGTGCAACCAATTCTTTCCCTGTTCCACTTTCACCTTCAATTAGCACAGTAACACGGCTAGATGATACCTGACCAATCTTTTTATATACCTGCCTCATCTGAGGCGTTTTACCTATCAAAGTATTTTCGAGCAAATACTCTTCTTTTTTTTCGTTAACATAGGTATCAAGCTGATCACTAAGTTTCTTATTTTCAAGCGCTCTTTGAATTGTAATTTTTAGATTATCAATTTCCAGAGGTTTTTCAATATAATCATAAGCGCCTTGCTGCATTGCTTTAACCGTACTATTCATGTCATCGAAAGCAGTAATAATTATTACATGTATGTGCGGGTCAATTTCTTTAACTTTCTTAAGCACTTCAAAACCGTCAGCACCGGGCATTCTAATATCTGTAATTACAATATCCGGTAATTCATTTTTTATAATTTCAATTCCGTTGAGACCATTTTCAGCAGACAGCACCTCATAGTTCTGTTTCTTTAGATAGCTTGTTAAAGTCTTACGTATTGATTGATCGTCGTCAATGACTAATATTTTATCCATTTTAACTTTCTTTTTAGTCGACCAAAGTCTGAAAAGCCACAGGCTTACATTTTTTCTTTTTCATACTTCTGTCCAATTGGCAGTTTTATTTCAAAAATAGTTTTACCTTTTTTTGACTCTAAAAGATTAAAAGCGCCGTTATGCTGTTCAATAATTTTTTGCGATATGGAAAGCCCTAAACCGGTGCCTGACGCTTTTGTAGTAAAGAAAGGATCGAATATTTTAAGCTCCGGATCGATGCCGCTTCCGTTATCTTTTACAAAAATGGAAATTGAATTATCTTCGTTATTTCTCCGGGAAGAAATTTCAATAAGACCGTTTTGGTTTACAGCTTCGATTGAATTGTCAATGAGATTTATCAATACCTGTTTTAATTTATCTTCATCAATTTGCAAGGAAACATATTCTACATTATTTAAGAAAATAATATTCTTTTCTTCCAGCTTTTTATTTAATTGAATATTTATAAATTCAATCAGATCTTTTAATTTTACTTCAGAATAATTCAATTCCATTTGACGAGAAAATTGAAGAACATCTTTCACAAGATTGTTTAAGCGATTTATTTCCGTCTTCATAATCTCAAAATTTTCTTTATTCTCATCGTTTGAGTCCAAAGTTTCGGCAATAATATCGGCATTCATTTTAATTGATGTTAACGGAGTTTTAATTTCGTGTGCAAGAACGGCTGCCATTTTACCAAGCGCAGCAAGTTTTTCCTTTTTAATCAATTCCGCAGTATTATTTTTTAAAGTATCGGACATATTATTAAAGGCTTCTGTAAGCTCGCCGATTTCATCATTAGTTCTTATTTCTAGTTTAATGCCGTAATTACCCTTTTCAATCTCATGCGCTTTGGTTTTCAGCTTGTTAAGCGGGTTCGATATCATCTTAATAATTACAAACGCAATACTTACGCTTACAATCAAACCGCCCAAAACGCTAAGCAAAAAGTAGCGCATAAGTTCCGTATTGGATCTTATATCGAAAATAATTTTTATAAGCGGGATTTGAACTAGTAGAATTATTATTGGCACAAGAATAAGCGAGCTTAAAATAATTTTCTTTTTTATGCTGAGATTATTCAACCTGCCAAACGAAGGGAACATATCATATTTGCTGACAGACAAAGTAGTAAAAAGAATAACGCCGATTAAGAATGCGACCGGACTCATTTCAACAAGGAAATAAAACCCTAAATACCAGGGTAAGAATAAACCGAAGATAAATGAAATTAGATTAGTAATAATTAAACCAAGAGTTAACATTAAAATTTGCTTACGAAGCAGCTCGTCATTTTCATGATAGTATTTTTTTATTAGCCAGTAAAAATTTAGAGCGATAAGTAATACATAAAAAATTAAATACAAAGGATAAAGCGAACCGAAATGAGCTTCAAACATATTTCCGTGAATGTGGGATTGGTGAATAAGTTTATCGCTCCATAAAAGGATAAAAAGAATAATCGATGGAATTAAGATAGAGAGGCTTTTAATTATTCCCATCTTTTGTGCATGAGGGAAATTCCACGTAAAGAATGTTATACTTACAATTATAAGCAGCAAAAAAGAATGACATGAAATATCGAGAATAGTAACATCTTCGGAAGCCATTAACAAAAAATGAACGCTATGCGAGATTAAGTATCCGATAATTAATATTAGAATTAGAATAAATAACTGGCTCTTTTTATCCCTGCCCGATCTGGAATAAATTATGAGAATTAAACCTACCGCACTTAAAAAGGTAACGATAAGAAACAACATTTGGAAAATATCTAATGTCATAATTGATTTCATAACAAATTCTATACCTATAAGAATTACTTCATTTTGATTTGATTATTCGATTTATTTTTTAAATAAGTTAAAGATTTTTAATTTCTTTAAATCTACAAAATAGCCAAGTATTATAGTTTCCATTATAAACAAACAAATTGCTTGGCATATCAATTGAGCCACTAATAAAAAATAAGTACGACATAAAATAATGATTTAATCATTAAAATAGACGGTAAAAAAAGGAAAGGGAAATTAAAATGACGTTAACATATATTCTTATTGGTTTTGCCGTAGTGTATGCTGCTTTTGTTTTAGGTGCTAAAAAGAATTCAAATCAACCCAACCTGACCGGTAGGCAGGCTCGTTTGACAGGTCAAATAGACCAGCCGGTGCCAGGCAATACACATATTCCTGACACTTCATATAACACGCAAAAGCAGCACAAAGGACACGGCTGCTGCTAAATTATTAAATAATTATTAAGCCTAAGGCTTACAAAAAGATTGGAGATACATATGAAAACTAAAAATTTATTTGCGGCAATAATTGTTGTTGTTTTGTTTACGGCATCTTATATTGTAAACGCTCAACCGGCAAAAAGTGTTGCCGGAAATATGTATGCAGATTCTTCTATGAGCAATCACAATCACAGCAATTCCACTATGATGAATCACAACGAAATGATGACAATGATGCAGAAATGCTCAAGCAAATGCGACAAAATGGGTAATGTTAAGAGTGGTAATTCCATAGGAGATTCAGGAACCAAAAAAGGAAGTTATGGCTATTTCCAATACCAGAGACAAAAGAATAACGAGGGCAAGTAATAAAAGTAAATTGATGGGGCTTTCTTAGCCCCATTTTTAATATCAGTATAAAAATTGAGTAAAAAAATGGCAAAGGATATTGTTTGCAGAATGGAAGTCAAATCTCCATCAAAATATTTTGTACACTATGAAGGTAAACATTATGAATTTTGTTCTGAAGACTGCAAGGACAAATTTATTGCCGAACCAAACAAGTATAATAAAGATGTACAGACGACGACAGGTGAAACACATTTACCGGAAGGCGCTGATTCCGCTCATAAAAAAACAGCGCCGACATACAAGATCTCTTCAAACGGGATTGAGAAAATAACAATTCCGATTGTAGGGCTTCAATATGCTGCCGGCATTAACATAATTGAAAATGGAATTAAAAATTTACCTGGTGTAAAAGCCGCACATATAAACTATACAACGTCAACCGCTCATGTCGAATTCAAAAATGATAAGGTTAATGCTAAAGAAATAATTGAATCAATTAATAAAGCCGGCTACGATACAAAAAAAGCATCTTTACAATTGGGCATAGGCAGTATGCACTGTGGAAGCTGTGTAACAAAAATTGAAAATGAATTAAAAAAATTACCCGGAATTTTATCTGCAAGCGTTGATTTAGGAACCGAGTCTGTATTTATAGATTATATCCCGGGTTCTGTAAATATTGGAGAAATAAAAAATGTGATAGAAAGTCTCGGCTATAAGACTTTTGACTCGAAGGTAAAAGTTGGCGAAAAAACACTCGTCCAAGTGGGACTAAAAGAGGTAAAAAGAGAAGAAGATTCAGTAGATGAAAATAAATTGGCACGGGAAAAAGAGTATACGACGCTGCTTCACAAATTTATTTTCGCAGCGGTTCTTTCACTCCCTGTTATTCTATTTAGTTATCCAAAACTATGGGGATTGCCGGCAGAATTTCAAAAAGGCACAGAATTACTTCGCTTCATTTGGTTTGGAATGGGGACGCTTGCATTGCCTGTTATGTTCTGGTCGGGTTCACAGTTTTATACGGGAGCCTGGGCTGCCTTTAAGAACCGCTCGGCAAATATGCACACATTAATTGCAACCGGTATAACAGCGGCTTGGCTATATTCAACAGTTGCAGCTTTATTTCCCGGAATTTTTCCATCTGCAGCATTAGCTGATGTTTTTTACGATGTGGTTTTTGTTGTTGTGGCTTTAGTAGTGTTCGGAATGGCGCTTGAAATCCGGGCAAAAGGGAAAAGCTCCGAAGCAATAAAAAAGCTTATAGGATTGCAGGCTAAAACTGCACGCGTTTTAAGAGATGGAAAAGAAATTGATATTCCTATAGAAGAAGTTGTTCTTGACGAATTAATAATTGTAAGACCGGGAGAAAAGATTCCGGTAGACGGAGAAGTTGTAGACGGCGATTCAACAGTTGATGAATCAATGATTACCGGTGAGTCTATTCCTGTTGAAAAGCGAATTGGCGATGAAGTAATCGGCGCTGCTATAAATAAGACAGGCTCATTTAAATTTAAAGCTACAAAAGTTGGAAAGGATACTGCGCTTGCACAAATTATTCAGATGGTGGGTCAGGCACAAAGCTCCAAAGCGCCGATTCAAAAAATTGTAGATAAAGTTTCGGGTTACTTTGTCCCTGCTGTTATAATAATTGCCATACTTTCATTTGTTACCTGGTATGTTTTCGGACCTGCTCCACAGCTTATTTATGCATTAATTGTATCCGTAACTGTGCTTGTAATTGCGTGCCCATGCGCGCTTGGTTTAGCAACCCCAATATCTCTAATGGTTGGAATAGGCAAAGGTGCGGAGAACGGAATATTAATACGTAGCGGAGAGGCGCTTGAAACAGCTCAAAAGCTTGACACAATTGTATTAGATAAAACCGGCACAATAACAGAAGGAAAACCCTCACTAACTGATTTAATAGTAACAAATGGTTTTGATGAAAAAACAATTTTAATTTTAAGCGCGAGCATAGAGAAATCTTCAGAACATCCTTTAGCGGAAGCAATTGTTAAAGGAGCGGAAGTAAGGTCACTCCAATTATTTGAGCCGAAAAACTTTAATGCAATTCCGGGACATGGAGTCGAGGCGATTGTAAATGATAAAAAGGTACTTCTTGGCAATAAAAAGATGATGATGAAATTTAATATAACTCTTAATGACTTAGAAGAAAAAAGCATTCAATTAGCCGACGAGGGAAAAACTCCAATGTTTGTAGCAGTGGATGGAAAGGTCGCCGGAATAATTGCAGTGGCAGACACTGTTAAACAGGATTCGAAAGAAGCGATTGCACAGCTAAAAAAATTAGGTTTGGAAGTTGTTATGATTACCGGTGATAATTCAAGAACAGCAAATGCAATTGCAAAGCAGGTTGGTATTGAAAGAATATTATCGGAAGTACTTCCGGAAGATAAAGCGCTAAATGTTCAGAAACTTCAGAATGAAGGCAAAATTGTTGCAATGGTTGGCGATGGTATTAACGATGCTCCTGCGTTAGCGCAAGCTGATATTGGGCTTGCAATCGGCACAGGCACTGACGTAGCAATTGAAGCTTCCGACATTACGCTTATCAAAGGAAGCTTGAAAGGAGTAGTGCTCGCTATTCAACTTTCTAAAGCTACTATGAAAAATATTAAAGAGAATTTATTCGGCGCTTTCTTTTATAATGGATTGGGTTTGCCGATTGCTGCCGGGCTGCTATTTCCATTTTTCGGAGTATTGCTCTCTCCTTTGATTGCTGCAGCCGCTATGGCATTTAGTTCGGTTACCGTTGTAACTAATGCAAATAGATTAAGAAATTTTAAACCAAAGTTAAAATAAGGAAATAATAAAATGACACTCGATCAAATATTAGTTGTAATTGGCGGATTAGGATTATCGGCTTGGGTAGCATGGTATTTTTGGTTCTCCGAAAAGGAAGGAGTAAAAATACAAGCAGCCGCTTCAGGTATTCAAGAAGCATTTATTACTGTAAAAGGCGGCTATACTCCGGACGTTTTAATTTTTGAAACAGGCAAACCGATTAAGTTAAACTTTCACCGCGAAGAAACAGCGGCTTGCTCTGAGCAGGTTATCTTCCCGGATTTCCAAAAACAAGCAACCCTTTCAACAAATAAGACAATACCAATCGAATTAAAAATAGATAAGGCGGGTGAATATGAATTCCATTGCGCAATGGGAATGCTGAGAGGAAAATTAATTGTAAAGTAAATTTTCTTTCCGACTCCAATTTAATCGGAGTCGAGACTAATTAAGAAAAGAGATGAAGAGATGAATAGCGGAAGAGAAATGGTAAAGGATATTGTTTGCGGAATGTATTTACTAAGTACCGGTGGATGCAAAGTAAACGCGCTAAACGGTAAGAAATATTATCTCAGCTGCGATACTTGCAAAGAAGAGATTATAAATGCACTGTTCAAACCACTTTGCTCTTGAAGTCCGGAGTGCGAATGATACCAGTAAGTTCCGCTCTACACCAAAGGAAATTTGTACAGTAGCGCTGCTGCGCAAATGAAAATGAATATAAAACGACAATAAAGGATACTAATACAATTCTATTCATTATTTCAATGTTTCCATTATCGTACCCCCACATATGCATTAAGCCTCCATAATTATATTATTTGCATCACCATCAAGCTTATTATAGTATCACCATTTAACTCTTTGTTTTTTCTGTCAAGATATTTTCTTTGCTTTTTTCTTGAACTTAAACTTAATCTTGAACTTGCGTTTTATCGCATTATACAATAGCATAATAAAATTACGGTCTGATTGTTATAAGGTTTCCGAAGTTGCACTCAGTTTTCAAAAGACAGAAAATTGCTAATTGTAGAAACAAACTTTTTTAAGTCAAATGGTTTAGCTATGTAATAAGATAATCCTTGTGAAAGAAAATATTCCTCATCACCCTTCATAGCGTAAGCAGTGACGGCAATAATGGGAACATTTTCATAACCTTTTATTTTCCTAATATTCTGGGTAGCCTTTATCCCGTTCATTCCAAAATTCAATTTTATATCCATCAAAATTAGTGAATACTTGGTTTCATTTGCCAAATCTATTGCAATTTCACCTTGGTTAGTTGTTTGAAGCTCGCAGATGTTTTTTAAAAGATATTTGATAATATCTTTTGTCGGTTCGTCGTCTTCAACAAGCAGTACTTTTCTCATTTATTTTAAGGTTATGAAACAACTTATTCTTATTATACAAATCTAGAACATTTTATTAATATGAAGCAATAAAAAATATGCAAAGAATTAATTTTCAATTGCAAGATATTTATCAACCATATCTATCAAATCTTGTCTACCAAATGGTTTGGAAATATAGTCGGTTAACCCTTGTGAAAGGATTCTGTCTTTGTCTCCTTTCATTGCAAATGCGGTAATGGCAATGATCGGAATATCTTTGTAAATCTCAAACTTTCTTATTTCTTTTGACGCTTCAATTCCATCCATGCCGCGCCCTAATCCTATATCCATTAAAATAATATCATAGAAATTATCTTTAACTTTTTGAAGCGCTGTTTCTCCATCTTCAGCCAAATCAATTTCATAAAGCTTTTTTAACGAGAGTTTAACAAACTCTCTGCTTGCCATATCATTTTCCACGAAAAGGATTTTTGTTTTTTTAGCAAAAACTGAAATAATATTTCCATTAACGGGCTTCACTTTACGCTCTGTCTTTTTCTGCGCGATCTCTTCTTTATAAGATGGGAAACGGATAGTAAAAGTTGAGCCAATTCCTTCTTCGCTATTTACGGAAATAGTACCTTCCATGAGTTCCACAGACTTTTTAGTTATAGTGAGACCAAGACCCGTGCCCTCGTAATTTCTGCTTATACCTTCGCTCGCCTGACGAAATTCTTCAAAGATAAGATTAAGGCTCTCTTCAGAAATGCCTATGCCAGTATCAATAAACCTTAGAACCGCCCACGTTTTTTCTGATGTCGTTTCTTCGTCAATTTCTACTTCTATTCCTCCAGCTTTAGTAAATTTAATTGCATTGTTAAGAAGGTTGTTAAAAATCTGGGTGAAGATTCTTTCGTCAATTTTAATGAAAATATTTTCCTTTAGGTTATTTTGTCTTAGATAAAGATTTTTCTTTAACGCAGCGCTATCATAATTTTTAATAAGCTCAGATACCGTTTCCCTCAAATTAACGGGAGTTAAATTAAGATCGAACTTATTAGATTCTATACGTGATAAATCAAGAAGTTGGTTAAGTGTCTGAAGTAACCTCTCTCCGCCTGAATGAATAATCTCTATCATCTCTTTCTGCTCAGGGTTTTCCAACTCTTCTTTTAATATTTCTGCAAAACCTAAAATACCGATCATCGGCGTGCGTAGTTCGTGGCTCATATTAGCAAGGAAGTTTGATTTAAGCCTGTTTATTTCCTCAGCTTTTTCTTTAGCAGATATTAGTTGTTCCTCTGCTTCTTTGCGCTCTGTTATTTCCCTAAATATTGAAAGCAGTTTTGTAGGTTGATTTTTTACATCAATAAAAGAATGCGATATTTCCAACCAAATTTTTCTTCCGTCCCAATAGGTAACTTCATTCTCGTAATTCAGTCTTGCGTTCCGAGTCTTAAAATCTTCCTTAAATTTTGATACTAAATGAGGGTCAGAACCGGAGTACACTATATCATAAGTTTTGCCTTCTAATTCTTTTTTACTCTTGCCGACTAATTTGCAGTAAGCTTGATTAACTTCCAGGATTGTGCTGTTTTCATCCGTTAATCTAAGCGCATCAATTGAATTTTCCCAAACCGATCTGAACTGTGCCTCCGACTCAACAATTTTAACCTCTGATTTCTTCTTTCCTGTTATATCTTCTTTTACTGAAAGGAAGTTTGTTATTTTTCCTTCAGCATCTAAAATTGAAGAAATAATAATTGATTCCCAAAAAAGTTCACCATTCTTTTTTTTGTTAAGAATTTCTCCCCGCCATTCATTCCCTGAGATTATGGCGTTCCACATCTCCCGGTAAGTTGACACTGGAGTTAATCCCGACTGAATAATTCTTGGATTTTTTCCCTTCACTTCATCAAAGGAATAGCCGGTCACTTCTGTAAATTTTGGATTAACATATTCAATATTGCCATTTAAGTCTGTGATTATTACTGTGTTAGGGCTTTGCTCAATTGCACGAAGTAATTTTCTTAACTCGTAAATAGCATTTTTCCTATCTGTTATATTAAACAAAGTCCCGATTATTGCAACTTTCCCTTGGTATTTTATTGTGCCTGCGGTAAAATCTACCCATAATTCTTTTCCCTCCTTAGTTAAGATTTTGAATTCATATCTGGAAGGAACAGGAAGCCCTTTCGTACGGTCTATTGCCCGATTTATAACCATCCCACTGTAATCAGGATGAACTATTTCCCAAATTTTCTTTCTTAAAAATTCTTCTCTCGAATATCCGGACATTATTAGCGCGGCGTTATTTACTTCTATAAAGTTTTCGTTTTGGTAAATAAAAATTCCGGTGGTTGTTGTATCTGTCAATGTGCGAAAAAGACTTTCGCTCTCCCTTAAATTTTCTTCCGCTATTTTTCGTGTTGTTATATCAAATGCGGTACCGATTACTGCCGGCTTGCCCTGGTATTCAATTGTACCTGCTGTATAGTCGAGCCATAGCTCCTTCCCATTTTTAGTCAATATCTTAAATTCATATCTCGTGGGAACTGATGCCCCTATCTGCCGTTCTTTACTTCGTTTAATTACTTCATCCTTAAAATCAGGGTGAATTAAATCTCCGATTCGCATCGCTAAAAATTCTTCTTCCGAATATTCCGACATCTTAACTGCGTAAGGATTTACATATAAAAATCCATCTTCTCGGTAGATGAATATTCCCGATGCTGTTGTCTCTGCCAAAGAACGGAAACGGGTTTCGCTTTCCCGCAAGGAATTTTCTGCTATTTTCTTCTCTGTTATATCCTGAACATGTGATATATAATAAAGTGGTTTACCATTGCCATCACTGTAAACAATTATTCCAAGAAAAGCCCAAATTACTTTGCCTCCCTTTGAAATATATCGTTTCTCAAAGTGAACTGAGTCTTCCTCGCCATTAAATAGCTTTGACATGAAGTCAATACTTTTTTGTACATCTTCAGGATGAGTAATTGAGACCATGTTAAGGTTAACAAGCTCATTTTCATTGTAGCCCAGCATGTTACAGTATGCGCGATTAACTTTTAGGAACTTTCCCTCAAGACTTGTTATTGCATTTCCAATTACCGCATTATCAAAGGCAACACGGAATCGCTCCTCGCTATCGGTCAAAGCCTTTAATGTTTCGACTCTTTCGGTAATGTCGTGTATAATGCCCAAGACATTTCCGTCACTCATTAACTTTACGTTGACTTCAATTGGGAATAGAGTTCCATCTTTTCGTTTAATTAATCTTTCAAAATTGAGCGGATAACCTTTTCTTAAGTTTGAGTATTGCTTTTCAGGGGAATAATCTGATCCGGTTGGATAAGTATCTTTGATATTGAGTTTCAGTAATTCTTCTCTTGAATATCTAAGCAGTTGGCAGACCTTTTCATTAATGAATAAAATTCTGCCTTTTGAATCCGTATTAAAAATTCCTACAACCGCCTGTTCAATAAGCTCCCGGTAATGTGATTCACTTATTCTTAGAGCGCTTTCAATTTCATCCTTTTCTTTGTTTATTCTGTTTCGCTCTAATACAGAGGAAATAGCTGGAACAAGTCGAGCAATATGATCTTTAATTACATAGTCATTTGCCCCCTCTTTCATACAATCAACAGCAGTTTCTTCGTTCATTGAGCCGGTTAAAATTATGAAAGGAATCTCTATATTTATTTTATTCCTGATTTTTAATGCTTCCATCCCATTAAAATTGGGAAGGAGATAATCGGATATTATTAAATCGGGATTAAATTCTTGTAAAGACGCAACGTAATCACTTTTTGTTTGCACAAGTCTTTCCAAGAACTTGATGGGAGAGTTTCTTATTTCTCTAATGATCAGTTCATAATCTTTTTTATTGTCTTCTATAAAAAGTATCCGGTACACGTCTTGCAATTTGTTCTTCATGAGATAAAATCTTATTTCTCAATATTAATATTATTTCAGCACTATAATGGATATCTTCAACCAGGCGAATTTCTATCTCATTGTTATCAGCCATCCCCTCACTAATTATAGATACTATTATCCTTAATTTTCATATCCCCATTTATTGTAAATTGAAAACTAATTCAAAAAAAATATAAAGTAAATAGATTATTTGCGTTCCATCACAAAAAAGCTATTAAGAAAACTATCATTTCATTTTGCCACTGATTTCCGGAATAATTTAATTTCTTAAAAAGGATAAAAAACAATTCGTTTTGGACAGATTTTATCAAAATTCAAAACAATCCTTATAGTATTGGCACCCATATCTTTGCCTTTTTCTTGATTCACATATTCCAAAATATTATTTTTAATATAAGTGAACATTAGCCCTTTTTCTCTACGTCTTATAATTTTATAGTTGATACAAACTAATTCTTCAAAACCATCTAAAAAAGGGGAAAAAAATTAAAAACAGTACTTCCTGACTTTTTGAATGCACTCTGAATGCACTATGAATGCACTGTGAATGCACTTCTCTTGCCCTCATCTTGTACTGATCTCTCGATTAACTTCCATCTTTCCCATAATCAGACTAAAGTAATTTTCCTCAAATAAGAGTTTAATTAACACTTAGCAATCAAATTATTCATTGGTAAAGGTGGAAATGAGTTGCCGAGACAGTCGGCATCGGATAGAAGGTAATGATAACTTAATAATTCACCATACGCAAAAGGTTATTATTACATAGAGAGAAACCTCCGAGGTTTTCCTAAACCTCGGAGGTTTTGCATAGAATGATGAAATAATGAAGTAACTCACATTACGTTGGATTTCCATTTGGAGTCATGGAATTTTGGAATAATGGAAAAAATTAGTCTATTCCATTACTCGATTTTTCCAACCTACCTGGCGGCAGACAGATATTACAAAGGTTGCGTAACATGACTGAGGTAATTAAAAAATCTCTATCAATTCCTTTACCCTAACACTCAATTTCTCCAATTTCCCAAAGTTGTATAACATCGGCTATTCTTTAAGAGTTTCGTCAACGTCGTCAACTCTTAAAACAAATATTGCTGCTAAAATAAAAGACACACCTCCTAATAGCAACGCATAGATTGCTTCGTCTCCGAAAATATGTTTTACGAAAAAACCCAAAATTGCTGCGGCAGTTATCTGTGGGATTACGATGAAGAAATTAAATATTCCCATATAAACCCCCATTTTATTTGCAGGAAGAGAACCTGTCAAAATTGCGTAAGGCATTGCTAGTATTGATGCCCAAGCTAAACCAATTCCTAACTCGGGTAGTAAAAGTAAATGAGGTTCTTTTATAAAATAAAATGATGCTAAACTAATTCCGCCGATAGCAAGACTAATTGCATGAACGCTTTTTCTGTTTGTTTTCTTTGCAAGCCATACTAATACAAAAGCCATAATCGCAGCAAAACCGTTGTAAACAGCCATGAGAACGCCAACCCAATCTGCGCCTTGATTATATAGTGCCGATGTAGTGTCCGTTGTTCCATAAATATGATGTGTAACTGCGGGAGTCGTGTAAATCCACATTGCAAATAATGCAAACCAGGAAAAGAATTGAACGTAAGAAAGTTGTACCATTGTTTTTGGCATCTTAATAAGATCATTTATTACTACTACTAATCCTCCTGTAGTTTTCTTTTGCTCGGTAAGAAATCCGACAAGTATTTGGAGAAGACCAAAAACAATTATTCCAAGGAAAAATACACCGAGACCGTAATCCATGTATATAAAAAAATAAAAAATTGTAAAAAGAATAATCCCGGTTACACTCCAGATCATTCCCCATAAATAAAATTTATTAGGCTCAATAAAATCTTCGTTCTGTCGGTAAGAGTTCCTGTTTTTTTCGTTTCCTTCACTGAATCTTTTTAACTCTTCCGGAGAATATTCTTTAGAACTTAAAACCGTCCACAACACTGCAATCAAAAATATAGCTCCCCCAATGTAAAAGGATAATTTAACGGAAAGAGGGATTACACCTTCTGCTGCGGTATTACTTATTCCGAACCAGTTAGTCATTATATATGGAAGGGCAGATGCAACCACAGCTCCTATGCCTATGAAAAAACTTTGCATCGAAAATCCGACTGTCCTCTGTTCTGAGGGAAGCATGTCTCCTACAAAAGCGCGGAACGGCTCCATAGAAATATTTATTGAAGCGTCCATTATCCAGAGCATTCCGGCAGCCATCCAAAGTACAAAAGAATTAGGCATAATGAACAATGCAAGAGATGCGAGTATAGCTCCGGACAAAAAATAGGGGCGGCGTCTTCCAAGTCTTCCCCAAGTTTTATCGCTCATGTGACCGATAATCGGCTGGACAATTAAACCAGTTATTGGCGCTGCAATCCATAAAATGGGAATTGCGTCTATCTTTGCGCCGAGCGTTTCAAATATTCTGCTTACATTTGCATTTTGAAGTGCGAAACCAAATTGAATCCCTAAAAATCCGAAACTCATATTCCAGATTTGCCAGAAACTTAGACGGGGCTTTTGCATTGATAAATCCTTTATTCGTTTATTCTATCTTTATTGCGAAAATATATTATTAGAAGGTAAAACTCCTAATGATTTTAAGCGAAAAATGAAAAACACTCTATTCAGGTAGGTAAGTAATTTAACTAAAAGGTGAAAACTCGCTTAGTGCTTTAGCCCGCTTGAATGAGAATATTGTTCTAAAATTTAATATCTTGGCATCAAAAATTTTATCAATATTGTTAGCGGTAAATCATTTTTATGGCAAACGATTCAAATTCCATTTCTCAACGGAAAAAAGAGCATCTTCAATTATGCCTTACCGGCGATGTTTCTTATAAAGAAAAAAGAAATGGCTTTGATAATTATGATTTTAAGCATTATGCCATAACTGAAGTGAACCTAAATAAAATTTCCTTTAAGACTGATTTTTTAGGAAAGAAAATAAATTATCCGTTTTTAATTTCATGCATGACCGGCGGAACTGAGGAATCTGAAAATATTAATGCTAAGCTTGCAATTGCAGCTAATGAATTAAATATTCCGCTTGGTGTTGGTAGCCAGCGGCAGGCTCTTGAATCAACCTCGTTTCATAACTCTTATAAAATTATTAGAAAGAATGCGCCGCATATTCCGATTCTTGGAAATATAGGCGCTTCGCAGTTGGTACTTTTCAAATCATTTAAGCCTGTACAAATATTGGCTGAATTAATTAATGCCGATGCAATGGTAGTACATTTAAATTCTCTTCAGGAATTGATGCAAAAAAAAGGAGAACCAAATTTTACCGGTCTTCTTAAGTCACTTGGAAAATTAGTTGAATCTTTAGATATACCGGTTGTGGTTAAAGAGGTTGGTGCGGGAATTTCAAAAGAAGCTGCTAAGAAAATACTTCAAACCGGTGTCAAAGGAATTGATGTTGCAGGTGCAGGCGGCACAAGCTGGGCAGGTGTGGAAATTCTTCGTAATAAAGAAGAATCTAATTATTTTTGGGATTGGGGATTGCCGACTTCATATTGCCTCAGAAAAATTTCTAAACTTAAGAATGAGTTTGATTTTTATCTGATTGGCTCCGGAGGAATAAACAATGCAATTGATATGGCAAAAGCATTTGCACTTGGCGCTGAAATTACTGCATCAGCAAGAACCGTTTTAATTCAATTAGATAAGAACGGCGTTGAGGGTGTAATGTCGCTTGTAAGAGAATGGTTTGAAATTGTCAGGAAAATTTTATTCCTTACCGGCTCATCATCCCTTGCTGAATTACAAAACAATAAATTAATCAGAAAGGATAAACTGAATTGATCGGGGATAAAAAAGATAAATTTTACTTTCTTTATGAACGTGAAAGAATAAAAGTTGAGAAGAAGCTTGAACAATTATTACAAGATAGAAAACCGGCTTCTCTTTATCTACCTGGTTCTTATATTTTAAGTGGGGGAGGAAAAAGACTTAGACCATTACTTGTTTTGTTTTCTACTAAAGCAGTGGGAGGTAAATTATCCTCTGTTTACAACGCAGCCGTTGCGGTAGAGCTTCTGCATAATTTTACCTTGGTTCATGACGACATTATGGATAATGCTGATAAGCGAAGAGGAAAACTAACGCTACACAAAAAATATGACGTGAACACTGCGATTCTCGTCGGTGATAGTTTACTTTCCGTTGCTTATGAAAATCTATTGAAAGACTGTAAAGATAACGCAAAACCCATACTAGAGGCATTTACAAAGGGATTAGTGGAAGTATGTGAAGGCCAAAGTATGGATAAAGATTTTGAATCGAAAAGAAATATTTCGATTAATGATTATATCTTGATGATTAAAAAGAAAACTGCCGCAATGGCTGAAATGTGCTGTAAAATTGGTGCTATACTTGGAGGTGGTTCATCCAAAGATACTAGAGCACTCTCTAATTTTGGGAAAAACATCGGGATTGCTTTTCAAATCCAGGATGATCTGCTTGACATTATTGGGGATGAAAAGGAATTCGGTAAATTTGTTGGTGGTGATTTGATGGAAGGAAAAAAAACATTTCTTTTACTTAAAGCCTTTGAAGTTGCAAAAGGTGAAGATAGAAAAAAACTTCAAAGAGTTATAAACCGAAAAGGCATTAAACTAGATGAAATTTTAGTATACAGAGAATTGTATAAAAAACTCGGAGTGCTCGATGATGCTAAAACAGAAATAAAACGATATACAGATAAAGCCTTGATGTCAGTACAAGTTTTACAAAATAATACTGACAGGGAATTTTTTACTTGGCTTGCTAACTCACTTATTAAAAGAAGCAAATAATGATTGAACAGACGGTGAAAATTGTAAACAAAGCAGGGCTGCATACGCGTCCGGCAGCTACTATTGTTAAAATGGCTGCAAAGTTTAAATGTGAATTTTATATCTCCAAAGACGGATTAAATATTAATGCAAAAAGCATCATCGGAGTTATGACGCTTGCTGCAGAAATGGGTTCAGAGCTTGTCCTTACTTTTGACGGCGATGATGAGAAACAGGCGTCTGAAGAAATAATAGACTATTTCAAGAGAGGATTTGATGAGTTGTGAAAAAATTTAGTCAAATATTTAAGGATGCTGAAAATAAAATTACCGGCATTGCGGCTGCGCCGGGAATTGTTATAGCTCAAGCCTACCTGTTTACAAAAGAAAAACTCGTGATAAATGAAAGCGAAATATCAGACGTTGAGGAAGCAAAGCAAAATTTGATTGATGCTCTGGCTAAATCAAAAAAGGAGCTTAAGAAAATCTTTGCGATTGCAAAAGAAAAAATGGAAGAGAAACGCGCTGCCATTTTTGAAGCCCAGGTTATGATTCTCGATGACCCTATTCTTCTTAAAAATATTAACGACAGGATTGAAACGGAAAAAAAACAACCGGAATTTATTGTGAATGATGAAATCTCAAAATACCAATCACTCATGATGCATTCCTATGAAACTTATATGAAAGAAAGAGCAGGGGATATTGAAGATATAAAAAATCGCATCATCAGAAATCTTCAGAAGAAAAGATGGGAGTCAAAAATTAAGAATGATATGATTGTCGTAAGCGATAGCCTTACTCCTGCGGATACAATTTTGCTCTCGCGCTCTAATGCAAAAGGCTTTGTCACCGATCACGGCGGATTAACTTCACATGCGGCAATTATTTCTCGTTCATTAAATATTCCCGCGGTTGTGGGCACTCACAATGCAACCAAACATATTGCAGACGGCGATACAATAATTGTTGATGGCTTCCATGGTTACGTTCTAGTTAATCCGAGTAAAGAGCAAATAGATTTCTTCAAAGAAAAAATTGAAAAGTTGGTGGAACTTCAAAAAAGCCTTGCCGAATTGAAAGACCAGCCTGCCAAAACTATTGACGGTAAAGAAATAACTTTACTGGCAAATGTTGATGTAACCGGAGAAATTGATTTGGTAATTACCAACGATGCTAAAGGTATTGGACTTTACAGAACTGAACAAATAATCGAAGAGCTTGGAGAGTTGCCCGGCGAGGATGAACAAGCAAAAATTTATTTGAACTTATCAACAAGAATTTATCCGAAACCTTTAGTTATTAGAGCTTTTGACATTGGCGGAGATAAATTTAAGTTTTTAGATTTTGACGAGCCGAATCCGTTTCTTGGACTGCGCGGCATTAGACTTTTGCTGGAGAACCAGAAAATGTTTAAGACTCAAATACGCGCTGTTCTAAAAGGAAGTAAAAATAATAATATTTTATTTATGCTGCCGATGATTTCAACTGTTTTGGAAATAAAACGTTCGTTGGAAATAATTCATGAATGCAAGAACGAACTCAGAGATGAGAAAATATACTTTGATAAAGGACTTAAAATTGGTATAATGATTGAAGTGCCTTCAGCCGCATTATTAACCTTTGAGCTTGCCGGCTATGTTGATTTCTTAAGCATTGGAACAAACGATTTAATCCAATATTTAATCGCAGTTGACCGGGGTAATGATTTAGTTTCCGATTTATATCAGGAATTTCATCCTGCGGTAATACGAACGCTAAGTCATATTGTTAAAGAAGCCAAGAAAGCTAAGAAACCACTAAGCATCTGCGGAGAAATGGCTGCAGATACGCTTGCAATTCCCTTGCTTGTCGGAATTGGTCTAACTAGTTTAAGCCTTGCACCGGCTACTATTCCTTATGCAAAGAGAATTTTGAGGAGTATTTCTTTTGAAAAATCAAAGTTATTAGCGGAAGATTGTCTCGCTTCTGCAACGGTAGATGAAGTTACGGAAAAACTTGAGAAATTTTTTAAGGATAATTCAATCAAAAGAACCAGAAACATTATTTAGAATTATAATCTTCTATCTTTATGCTTACAGTTTTAGACTCAATAAATCTTTCCACAGAATACTTGAAAAAAAAAGGAATTGATTCTCCAAGAATTAATGCGGAATTATTATTAGCCCACATTCTAAAATGCAAACGGCTTCAGCTTTATCTTTCATACGACAGACCACTAAAAGAAAATGAGGTAATTTTATACAGAGAATTATTAAAACGAAGATGTAATTTTGAACCTCTTCAATATATAACCGGTTCGGTGGAGTTTTATGGTATAGAGTTTAGGGTTACTCCCGCAGTTCTTATCCCGCGCCCCGAAACGGAATTGCTGGTTGAGACAGTTATAAATGAATATCGAGAAAAGAAATTTGTTAAGATATTAGATATAGGTACAGGCAGCGGAAATATTTCCGTTGCCTTAGCGAAGTTTCTCCCGGAGGCTTTGATAGTTGCAATTGATATTAGCGAAGACGCTCTACTAATTGCAAGAGAAAATGCAGAATGTAATAATGCTGCCGATAGAATTCAATTTCTTAAACATGATATTTTAGCTGATATGGCATTAGCTGATAATAATTTTGATGTAATTGTTTCTAATCCTCCCTACGTTACTATAAACGATTATGCAAATCTCGATAACGAACTAAAAAACTACGAGCCTACAATAGCATTGACGGACCAAGCTGATGGTTTAAGCTTTTATAGAGCCATTACTTCAAAGGCAGTCAATTATCTTAAAAATAACGGTAAATTATTTTTTGAGATCGGGCATTGCCACTCTCTCCAGGTGGAAGAATTATTATCGTCTAATAATTTTAAGAATATTCGAATTATAAAAGATTATCAAAATATTGACAGGGTTATGATAGGAGAGATGCTTTGAGAGCTGTTGTCCAAAAAGTATCTGAAGGAGGAGTATATATTGACTCAATAAATATTCATGAGGAAATTAAGAAGGGAGTTGTGATTTTACTGGGAATTAAAAACAGCGATACTCTTGTTGATGTTAAATTTGTGGCAGACAAATGTTGCAATCTTCGAATATTTTCGCGAAAAGATCAACCACTTTTACTCAAAGATTATTCGGAAGATGAAGAGAATAAAATGAATTTATCCTTGAAAGATATTAACGGGGAAGCTTTAATTATCTCGCAATTTACTGTATATGGCGATACATCGCGCGGTAATCGCCCGAGCTTTACAGAGGCAGCAAAACCGGAAATTGCAAATGAGCTTTATGAAAAATTTATATTGAGAGTAAAGGAAAATATAGGCGAGCATAATGTCAAGAGCGGTATCTTTAAGACAATGATGTCAGTGAAAATAATTAACGATGGACCCGTTACAGTAATTGTCGATTCAAAATAAGATTAAGCTTTTGCTTTCTGTTTCTTTAAAAACTATTAAGTGGTGAATCTCTTGGACCATGTTTTAATGATATTCATAGACGGAGTAGGAATCGGAAACGAAGATTATCAAAACAATCCATTTTTTAAGTATCCATTTAAAACCTTTACTAAAATATTCGGAAAAACCCCCTCAATTACAGACCAGGTTATCGAATCAAACAGCTCCTTTATCTTTCCGGCTGATGCGCGCTTAGGAGTTGAAGGTTTTCCGCAAAGCGGTACTGGGCAGACAGCTATCTTCTGTGGTGTCAATGCACCCAAAATCGTTGGGAAACATTTTGGTCCGTATCCATATTCTACTCTCCTACCTATCATTCAAGAGCAAAATATATTCAAATACTTTCTAAAGAAAAACAAAAAAGTTTTTTTTGCAAACGCATACCCGAAACCTTTTTTTGATTATCTTAAATCCGGTAAACTAAGACTTAGCGTTACTTCATTAAGCTGCAGGTTTAGCGGAGTTAGACTAAACCATGCTACAGATGTTAAGAAGGGTAAGGCACTAACTGCAGAAATTACAAACGAAAAATGGAATCAGAAATTAGGCTATACACTGCCGGTTATTAAATCTGAGACCGCAGCTAGGCGCCTATTAAAAATTGCGTTTCAAAATTCTTTCACTCTTTTCGAATATTATCTTACTGATTACATCGGACATGGTAGACATGAAGGGAATATTGAGCCCGCTCTGAAGACTTTGGATGAATTCCTATTTACAATTTTATCTGAAATAGATCGATCGAATACTACTTTATTAATTTGTTCCGATCACGGCAATGTGGAAGATTTATCTATCAAGACACATTCACTGAATCCTTCATTAACAATAAGCGCAGGGAAGTATGGGAGATATTTATTTAATACGATAAAAGACATTTCCCAAATTAAAAAGGCAATTATCGAGATAAGCCGATGAAGGATTATCCATTGATAAAGGTGGCTATCCTTTTTATCGCCGGAATAATTTTAAACAAATTTATTTCATTTACATTCACTGCTTATTTGATTCTGGCTTTAATAACTCTCATTTTACTTTTTACAATAATGGTTTTTGATAAACAAAGTAAAAGAAAAAATATGTTGAGTATTATTTCTTTTATTGCTGTCGTCGGAGCAGGCAACGCTGTAGAATCTATTTCACTTAGTAACCAAAAAATTCTTCCTTCAAATATCAATTACGTTAAAGACATTACTGCATATGGAAAGATTTCAAATATTGAACTAAATAAAGAAAAAGGGATTTTATTTGAATTAAGTATTGATTCTCTTAGGTCTAATAGCTTTTCATCAAAGTTAAAAACTAATATCCTTTGTAGGTTGAAAGATAATTCAAAACGGAATGTTGATTCGGTTTATGCTTCAATTAACCCCGGCAATTTTATAAAAATTACAGGTAATTATTCCACAGGTAGAAACCGGAGAAATCCCGGTGAGTTTGACTATAACAATTATCTTAATTCCAAAGGCATAAGCGGAGTATTAAATTCCTACAGTGTTAAGGATTTCTTTTTGCTTAATCAGAACAAAGATAAAGTAAAATCAACAGTTTTCTTGATGAGAAAAAATCTTAATACAACTATTTCTACATTGTTTGCACCGCAAACCGCAGCATTAGTTAAAGGGCTGCTATTGGCGGACAGAAGTGAAATAGATCAGAACGCAAAAGTAGATTTTATTAATTCCGGAGTAATGCATGTACTTGCTGTTTCGGGTTTACATGTTGGCTTCATTGCTATAATTTTTATGTTCCTATTTGGAAGACTAAATAAGTATATAGGTTCAATATTAACTATAGCCGGATTAATTATGTTTATGGTTATTACTGGTATGCCGGCATCAGTTGTAAGAGCTGTTATTATGTCGATAGCTTTCATAATTACTTTGTTAACTAATAGAAGCACAAACATCTTTAATTCTTTGTCGTTGGCTGCACTGGTGATTCTTCTATTTTATCCCAACGAATTGTTTAGCCCTGGATTTCAGTTATCTTTTGCGGCAGTTTTTTCAATAGCAGCCATTTATCCATATCTTCGCAGCAAAATAGAGGCTTTAAAAATTAACTCAAGTAAGTTGAAGAATCTTCTTTTGTTTTTTGCAGTTTCATTATCCGCACAAATAGGAACTCTTCCGTTTACGCTTGTTTACTTTAGTAAACTATCTGTGGTCGCACTGCTCGCTAATTTAATTGTTATTCCAACAATAGGTGTAATAGTTGGGATTTCCTTTTTTACCTTAACCTTAACTTTCTTTTCACCCTTTTTTGCCTCTCTGTCAGCCGCAGCAAATAACTTAACAACCTCTTTTATTTTTGAATTTGTTAAGCTAACAGGTAGATTCCAATATTCATTTTTGTGGATTAGAAATTTTACTCTACTCGATTCTCTTATCTTTTATTTCTTCCTTATCGTTTTCTTTCTCTTTATGAATAAGTTTTCCACTTTCTTTTCCAGAACTATCCTTATGTCATTGGTATTTCTAAATATTATTGTATATAGTTCGTTAGACCATAAAGATATTCTGTCTAAGAACCTCCTTAATGTTTATGCTATTGATGTAGGGCAGGGGGATTCTTTTCTTCTAAAATTTCCAAACGGTAAGACTGCATTAGTGGATGCCGGCATGGCTTCATTTAATTTCGACAACGGAGAAAAAATAATCGACCCGCTGCTGAATCAACTTGACATCAATAAAATCGATTATGCGTTTATCTCTCACTTTGATGCTGATCATTATGGCGGAATCGTTTCTCTTATTGAAAAAAACAAAATAGAAAAGGTGTTCATTCCTGAAATCGATTCGGCATTAAAGAAGGAAATTAAGTTTCAACAATTTCTTATTCACAGAAAAATACAGTTTGAGCACTATTCGAAAAAATGTTTTACAGTTGGTAACTCTAAAATATATATACTAAATGATCGCCCAAGAATTAATGCTAATAAAACCACTTCAAATAATAAAAGCGGAATAATAAAAATCGTATACGGTAAAACAAGCATCCTATTTACTGGTGATGTTGATGCAAAAGGAGAAAAATATTATGCAGACACATATGGAAGTTTTTTGAACTCAGACGTCCTAAAAATATCTCATCATGGAAGTAATTTTTGTTCAAGCGAAGAATTCTTGAGCTGCGTGAAACCAAAAATTAGTTTGATAAGTGTCGGAATTAAAAATAAATTTGGCCATCCTTCTTATGAAGTTTTAAAACGACTGGAGAGACATAAATCAAAAGTTATACGGACAGACAAACAAGGCGGGATTTTGCTTAAGTCAGACGGGGAAAATTTTTCCCAGGTCGACTGGGAAAGTTGAATTGAACTGGATTTTTATTAATAATGAAGACAAAGGTTAAAGTGAATATTAAAAAATGTATTGGAATACTTGGAGGCGGGCAGCTTGCCCGAATGTCGGCTTATCAGGCTTTTAAGCTTGGTTTTGATGTCGCAATATTAGAGAAAGAAAAGAATTCTCCGGCAGGTCAATTGACAAAAAAAGAGTATGTCGGATGGGTTGATAATGAATCTGTTCTTAAAGAATTTTCAAAGCATTCTGATGTAGTTACTTTGGAAAATGAATTTATAGATTCCGAAAAATTGCATTACATAGAGACCCTGGGAAAGGAAGTAATCCCATCCTCAAAAACAATCTCTTTGATTCAGGATAAATATATTCAAAAAAGAACTCTTGAAAGAAATGGAATTCCCGTTCCGAAGTTTGTGAAATATAATTATGAAAATCTTTACAAGGATGTTTCTTCTATACTTGGTAAAAAGTTTGTTCTGAAGTCCCGAAAGATGGGCTATGATGGTTACGGCAATGCGCTTGTGAAAAATATTAATTCTTTTAATTCAGGCTTGAAGAAGCTTGCATCGCGCGGCAGTGAACTTTATGCGGAAGAGTTCATTGACTTTGCAATGGAGCTTGCAATAATGATTGTTAGAACTAAAAAGGAAATTAAAACTTATCCGGTTGTTCAAACGATTCAGGAAAATCATATTTGTAAAACGGTGATTGCACCGGCGCAGATTCCAAAAAAACTAGCAAAGTTTTCTGAAGAGATCGCAATTTCCGCCGTTGAGGCGGTAAGTGGTTATGGTATTTTTGGAATCGAAATGTTTCTTACAAAAGATAAAAATATTTTGGTAAATGAAATGGCTCCGAGGCCCCATAATTCTGGGCATTATACAATTGAAGCTTGTGTGACATCGCAGTTTGAAAATCATATTCGTGCTATTCTGGGTTTACCGCTTGGCTCAACCGAAATGTTGAGACCGTTTGCCGTAATGATTAACCTTCTCGGTAAAAGAATCGGAGATGGGGTTGTTCGAAATTATAACAAAGCCTTTACGGATGACAATGTTCATCTTCACATTTATGGAAAAGAGAAATCACGGGTTGGTAGAAAAATGGGGCACATAACTATTTTAGGCGATAATCTTTACCCAATTTTAAGGCGTGTGAAAGAAATTGAAAAACAAATAATAATATAAAAGTGAAGAAGAAAATTATGAAACACAATAACCCCCTAGTCGGAATAATCATGGGCAGCGATTCTGATCTTTCGGTAATGAATGAAGCCGCTCTTGTGCTTGACGAATTTGAGATTATGTACGAAATAAAAATCGTATCAGCGCATAGAACCCCAAACTTAATGGCAGAATATGGAGCTTCTGCTCATGAGAGAGGAATTAAAGTAATAATTGCAGGAGCAGGCGGTGCAGCTCATTTGCCAGGCATGACTGCCTCTCATTCGCCTCTCCCCGTAATTGGTGTACCCGTAAAATCAAAATCTCTTGACGGCATGGATTCGCTTCTTTCAATTGTCCAAATGCCTGGAGGTGTTCCGGTAGCAACTGTCGGAATCAACCAGGCTAAAAACGCGGGTATTCTTGCGGCTCAAATTCTTTCTGTTTGCGATAAGAGTCTTCAAGAAAAAATAATTAACTACAAAAAGAAATTAGCTGAGGAATCTTTGAAGAAAAATGATCAATTAAAGAAGATGAGAAACAATTAAATTAAACCGGTAATATTTCTTTGATTGCTACTTCATTTCTAATTTGATAACTTTGCAACCAATATTTCTAATAAAAATTATAGAAAATGTATGAAACTCTCTATTATATCCGCACTCATTTTAGCCTTTGTTTTATTCGGCTGCAGCAAAAAAACTGATCAGAATTATTTAGATTTGGGCAATGCAAGTGTTGTACAAAAAAATTATGATGCGGCACTAGAATCATTTGAGAAATTGGTAGATCATTATCCCGAAAGCCAATTAGCCCCCCAGGCAATATTTAAGATGGCGACTCTGTATCAAAATTTCCTGATTAAAAAAATACCTTCGACAAATCAAAATTTAACTCCGGAAGAATCGTTGCAACGTGCTGTTTTACTCTTTAGAAGTGCTTATGATAAATATCCTCAAAGTGATATTGCCCCTAAGTGTTTATTTCTGTCCGGATTTATCCAAGCAAATGATCAGAAAGATTTTAAGAATGCAACTTTGACCTTTAACCTTTTTTTGAAGCAATATCCTAATAATGAATTAGCAACATCCGTAAAAGAAGAATTAGAGAATATGGGGCTAACTCCGGAAGAAATTCTTCAGCGGAAAAAAATGGCTGGCAAATAATGCAAGAATCTTCAAATGATTACCGGAAATATTTAAACCCGGCGGTCATTTCAAAATTAAATTCATTAGAGCTTCGAGCAAGATTAGTAGTTGAAGGCTTTATGGTTGGACTTCATAAAAGCCCATACCATGGTTTCAGCGTTGAGTTTACTCAACATAGACCTTATATGCAGGGCGATTCGGTTAAGGATATAGATTGGAAAGCCTATGGGAAAACCGAAAGGTTTTTTATTAAACAATATGAAGAAGAAACTAACTTAAAAAGTTATATTCTGTTAGACTCAAGTAAGTCGATGGGTTATTCTTCCGGAACAAATATATCAAAGTTAGAATATGCAATAACTTTAGTTGCGGGTTTAAGCTATCTTATGATAAAACAGCAGGATGCTGTAGGTTTGTCGCTTTACTCCGAAACAATTGACAAATATTTCCCTCCCAAAACCAGCAGAGCTTATCTTCAAGAAATGTTGAAAAGTCTTAGCTCTTTAACTCCGTCTAATAAAACCAACACGGCTACTTCCTTAAACATCATTGCAGAAAAAATTAAGAGGAGAGGCTTAGTCATAATTTTTTCTGATTTTTTTGATGATATAAACTCAATTCTAAAAGCTCTGAAACATTTCCGCTACCAAAAAAATGAAGTTATAGTCTTTCAGATTCTTGATCCGCTTGAAAGAAGTTTTGCATTTGGAAATGATGCAGTATTTAAGGATTTAGAGACCGAAGATGAAATTACTACCCAACCTTATCAAATTCAAAAAGCTTACCGGGAATCAATGGAAAGCTTTCTAAACAAGATTAAAACGGAATGTCTAAATTCAAATATTGACTACAACCTTATTGAAACTTCTATGCCGTTTGACAAAGCGCTTTTTAGCTATATTCAAAAAAGAAGCAAATTATTTTAACTCAGCTTTGTGACACTCAATCTTCAAAACATTTTTTTAATTTCGTCAAAATATCTTTGTGAATATTTTTCTGCAGAATCCTGTGTCTTTGCTTCTGTTATTATTCTTATTATAGGTTCGGTGTTTGATTTTCTAAAATGTACCCAATGATCTTCAAAATCAATCTTTAATCCGTCTTCGTTATTTATCTTTTCATCCCGGTACTTTTCTAAAAGATGCCTGATTATTTCATCCGGTTGTGAATTACCCAAATCAATCTTTTTCTTTGCAATAAAATAGGAAGGCAAAGATTTTTTTAAATCAGAAATTGTCCCGCCGAATTCTGTTAAGTGCTGAAGCGTAATTGCAATACCGACTAGTGCATCACGACCGTAATGCAATGCGGGATAAATCACTCCGCCGCTTCCTTCCCCGCCTATTACTGCATCGACTTCCTTCATTTTTTTTACGACATTTGCTTCTCCTACAGGCGACCTGAATACCTTTTGACCATACTCCGCTGCTACATCTTCTACAGCTCTCGTTGTCGATAGATTGACAGCTACATTTCCTTTCTGCTTAGACAAAATGAATTTTACGGCTTGAGTAATTGTGTTTTCTTCCCCGAAAGGTTTCCCCTCATTCGTAATAAGCACTAATCTGTCAACATCCGGATCAACTACAATGCCAAGATCAGCTTTGTTAAATGCGACTGCTTTCATTGTTTCTGTTAAATTTTCAGGCAAAGGTTCAGGAAGGCGGGGGAAAATGCCTGTTCGTTCGCAATTCATTTCTATTACTTCACATCCAAAATCTTTTAGAAGATTGGGAATTACATAAACTCCGGCTCCGTTAACACAATCTACTACGACTTTAAATTTTCGTTTTCTTATTTCATCTATTCTTAAAAATCCTAAATTTAATACATCGGTTACATGTCTTTTTAATCCTTCTTCAAAATATTTTAAGGTCCCAAGCTCATCCCACCTTTTGAAGGTTTGACAAGTATTTAGGACCTTCAGCATTTCATTGTTTTGCTCTGGAGTCATAAATTGACCCGTATTATTCAGTAACTTCAAAGCATTCCATTGATTAGGATTATGACTTGCTGTGATTGCTATTCCGCCGTCAGCTGATAAAGTTTTCACCGCATATTGAACCGTCGGAGTCGGGCAAATTCCAATTACTAATACATCTAATCCTTTTGCTAATAGAGTTCCGGTAACAATTGATTGGACCATCTCCCCGGAAATTCGCGCATCTCTACCGACGACGACTTTTCCCTTTCCAATAAAATCTGCATAGGCTGAAGTGTATTTTACTATTGTGTCCGGATCAAGCCCATCGCCGACTATTCCACGAATACCTGAGATACTAACCATTAAAGTAGGCATTTATCCTCCTGTCTGAATTATATTAATGACTAAAGAATTATTTATGTTAGGACTAAGGAAAATAATTTTATACAAACGACTTTTACACGATGCTTAAGAAATCAAAAACGGTATCAAAAAGAATTTCAAAAGTGGATGAACTCTTGATCCAAAAATATGGAATACCATTCCGTCCTCAAAATCCGCCCGATCCGGTGGATATGTTAATCGCAACTATTCTCTCGCAAAACACAAACGATAAAAATTCTTATAAAGCTTTTACAAACTTGAAGAAGACTTATCAAAATTGGTATGATGTCTCAACCTTGCCATTAGCGAAAATTGAAAAAGAAATTAAAATAGCCGGACTTGGGAAACAAAAATCAAAAGCTATTAAAAATGTTTTAAGATCACTTCTGAAAAATAAGGGAAGAATTAGTCTTGACCATTTATTAAATAAAAAAGATGGCGAAATTTTAAAAGAGTTAACGGGTTATGAAGGTGTAGGAGTAAAAACCGCAAGCTGTGTCTTGCTTTTCTCTTTGAGAAAAAATATTTGTCCTGTTGATACGCATGTCCATCGTACAACAAACCGGATTGGAATTGTCAGCACAAAAACACCAGATAAAACTTTCTTGATTTTAAATGAAAATTTACCGGAAGGAGTTGCACATTCTTTTCACACAAACTTAATCCGATTAGGTAGGGAAATTTGTAAACCTGCAAATCCAAATTGTTTTATTTGTCCTTTAGTTAGAATTTGTAATTATCCCAAAAAAAACTTTGAAGCAAAAAACAGTTATAAGGAAAATACATTTTTACTTTTAGATAATGTATAAGATTTCCGCATTCAATCCTGCAAAGAAGGTAAATCCTAAACACCATACTTTTGATAATTCACTTTTCAATCGTCTTACTATTATTTGACAAATAGTAATGTGTCATATCGAAGGAGTCTTCGACTGAGATATCCCATGATAGATATTAGGTATCAGCGCTATGTTTGGGATTTCTCCTCCCTTCGGTCGTCGAAATGACAATTGAGCAAAACCTCGGAGTTTGCAATTCACTTCCATTATATTTAAAATTGTCTGCGTAACATGAGCTAATAAAAGAAAAAAATGATTCCTGTATCTTTACTTTTATTTTGCAGTTATAAAATTACTTCTAAGAATTTTGTGAGTTGTAAATTATTTCCCCATTTTTTACAGTCATGCAATTTAAATTCTTACTTGTAGCATAAACTATATCAGTGTAATCGTTTGTATCCAAAATTGCAAAGTCAGCTTTCTTGCCTATTTCCAAACTCCCCGTAAGGTTATTTCTGTTTAATGCTCTTGCGGCGTTTATTGTAACTGCTGAAATAGTCTGTTCAACTGTCATGCCCATTTTAAGTGCCGCAATTGACATAATTAAATTTAAGTTTGCAATATTTGATGAGCCGGGATTATAGTCCGTAGATAAAGCTACTATGGCATTACCTTCAATTAACTTTTTTGCTGGTGCAAATGAATGATTAAGGGAAAATGATACCCCCGGTAAAATTGTACAGACCGTTTCGGATGCCCCAATATTTTTTATATCAGTTTGATTTATTACTTCGAGATGATCTACGCTAACCGCTTTGTGTTTCAAAGCCGTAGATATCCCTTGCATCGAATTAAATTGATCTGTGTGAAGTTTTACTTTTAATCCCAATTCTACAGCTTTATCAAAAATCAAATCAACTTCAGCAGCAGAAAATGCGGTCTTCTCGCAAAAGGCATCGCAAAATTCCGCAAGCTTATTCCCCGCAATGTAAGGAAGCATTTTGTTAATTATTAAATTTAAGTAGTCACCGTGGTTATCCTTAAATTCATTTGGATAAGTATGTGCTCCAAGAAATGTGGAGATTATTTCAATTGGATAGATTTCATTTAACCTTTTAATTACTTTTAATAATTTAACCTCATTTTCAAAGTCTAATCCGTAACCGCTTTTAATTTCCAGCGTAGTAATGCCCTGTGAAATAAAATATTCGATTCTAGGCTTAACAGTTTTTATTATTTCGTCAAAATTTGCCTCGCGAACCGCGATTACAGTTTTATTTATGCCACCACCGTTTGCATCAATTTCTTCATATGTTTTCCCGCTCATTCTATCGCGAAATTCATCGGCCCTTGAACCACAAAATACTGTGTGAGTGTGGCACTCGACTAATCCCGGGAATATTATTTTGTTTTTTAATGAAATGTTTTGATATGAAGAAAATTTTGAAAGTGATTGTGTGGGGATAAAATCTTTTATTGTGGAATTCTCGACTAAGATTGAATGATCCGGGAGAAGATTAATCTGGTCTAACGATTTCCCGCGTTTGACATTTTCTCCACCTGTATCGACAGTAATAATCACAGATGGATTAGAAAAAATTTTAATCATGTCTAAAAATCTTACTGATAAATATTTATCTTAGAACTTATCACCCTGGAATCACCATATCCCATCTGCTTTAATTGAAAGCTAAGATTTTTAGCATCTCCCATAACTCTAAAATCTCCGACTTCAACCTTGTAGAATGGAGGGTCAAAGACAATATATACATCCTGGCGATTTGTTTTTATCGCAACATCGGACTTTGTTGAGTCAGCTTCATCTAAATTATCGCTTGTGTAAACTAATATCCTGTATCCTTGAGTAGTTTTGATTATAACTTTTGTTGATGAAGTGTCCGGAGCATTTTTATAATTATACCATACAACATTTTTCTCAGGAGAAGAAATATTTTTTGTATCGGGAAAATTTAATTTTGTCCTATAATTTGTCAGATCAAAATTTTCCTGTCCTTTAATTTTTTTTGTCTCCTTTAGCGAATTTTCTTTTGAAGAGGGCTTTTGTTCATATCTTGTTGCAACCGAAGTGCCGCAAGAAGCTATCAAAATACTCACTATCATAAAACCAAATAAAAAAATAAATTTCCGGTTCATTAAATCCCATCGAAAAAATTGATATTATTTCTAGTTAAATATAAAACAAAGTGAATAATACTGAAAGCGTAAAAATATTATTAAGAGAAATGTCTCGCACTATTGAGGTTCTAAAAGGTTGTGGCGTAAGTAATTATTTCGTAAATTTAATTTAATAAAAACAAACCTTTTAGCAAATGTCAGTAAAAAAACTTAAAATTTTGTTTGTCACTTCCGAAGTTGTTCCATTTATGAAAACCGGAGGTCTAGCTGATGTTTCGGCTGCTTTGCCTCAAATGTTGGCAGAAATGGGGCACGAAGTAAGAATCGTAGTCCCCAAATACGGTGCAGTTGATACAAGAAAATTTAAAATTCATGAGGTTGTAAGGCTTAAAGATTTAACAATGAAAATTGGGGACAAGGATGTTGTTTTTTCTTTAAAATCTTGCTTTTTACCAGGGCAGAAAATTAGAGTGCAAATTTATTTCCTTGATAACCAGGATTATTTCGGAAGTAGAAACAGCCTTTATGTTAACCCTGTTACAGGTCTGGATTATCCAGATAATGATGAAAGATTTATCCTTCTTACTCATGCTGTCTTTGAATTAATCTCAAAATTAGGATGGATACCTGATATTATCCATGGTAACGATTGGCAGTGCGGCTTAATCCCGGCATACTTAAAAACTATTTATAAAGACAACGAAGCTTTTTCAAAGTTCAAAACATTATTTACGATACATAATCTTGCTTACCAGGGAGAATTTCCCAAATCATCTTTTGTTAAAACCGGTTTACCCGAGGAATTAAATTCCGAAAAGGGTATTCAAATTTACGATAAAGTTAATTTTATGAAATCCGGATTGCTTTATGCCGACGTAATCAATACGGTTAGTGAAACTTATTCTAATGAAATTAGATCGGATGATGAATTAGGAGCAGGCTTAAGACAAGTCCTAGCAAAAAGGAAAAATGATCTTTACGGAATTATAAACGGTATTGATGAAAAAGTCTGGAACCCTGAAAAAGACAAACTCTTACCGAAGAAATATTCTCTAAAAAATTTTGAAGGTAAGGTTGAAAATAAAAAAGAACTTGCAGAAAAATTTGGATTTAATTTTGACGAAAATATTCCGATTATCGGTGTAATTTCGCGCCTCTATGAAGCAAAGGGTTATGATTTAATTAGTGAGGCATTTCCGGAATTAATGAAATTAAATATTCAAATGATTATTCTGGGAACCGGCGATAAGAAATATCATAATTTCTTTGATAAAATGAGCAAAAAATATCCAAGTAAGTTTGCATGTTACCTTGGTTTTAACGACGATCTTGCACATTTAATAGAAGGCGGTTCAGATATCTTTCTAATGCCTTCCCGTTACGAACCTTGCGGACTAAATCAAATGTACAGCCTTGTTTATGGAACCGTCCCGGTTGTTAGAGAAACCGGCGGTCTTGCCGATACAGTCGAGCGTTTTAATGAAAAAACCGGAGAAGGTAATGGCTTTGTCTTCAAACAATATGAAGCTTCTGCACTTATAAAGGAACTCAAAAGAGCTTTAAAGTTTTATGAAGATAAAAAAATATGGATGAAGATAATCCGTAACGGCATGAAATGCGATTTTAGTTGGAATGCATCTGCAAAAAAATATATAGAACTTTATAGAAAAATTTTGAATAACGATTAATGCCAAATGCTGCCATATTCTTTGATAGAGACGGTACGCTTAATGAAGATCCCGGCTATTTAGGAGATCCAAATAAAGTTAAATTATTTCCGGGTACAGGAGAATCTCTTTCTTTATTAAAGAAAAAATTTGATTTTTTGTTTATCGTTATTTCAAATCAATCCGGAATTGCAAGAGGAATTCTTACCAAAGAAATGGTTGATGCGGTAAATTCAAAAATAAATGAACTGCTTTCCGTTTACGACACAGCAATTGATGCATTTTATTATTGCCCTTCGCATCCTGATTATAGTAGTGAAAATGATTGCTCTTGTCGAAAACCTTCGCCGGAGCTTGTCTTCAAAGCTGCAAATGATTTTAATATAGACCTTAGCAAATCATATTTTGTCGGAGATACAGTTAGCGATATTCAGTGCGGATTAAATGCCGGCTTAAAAACAATCTTAGTAAAAACCGGTTTCGGTACGGAAAGTTTTTCTATCTTGAAAAAGCAAAATATATTCCCGACTTTTGTTGCCGATAATATTAAAGATATATCTACTTTTATTCAAAAAGATTTTAGCGGAGATAAATAATTGTCCAAAAATAAATTCCTTCTCATCATAACCGGGGTAATTTCTTTAGCATTTTATTCTTGCAGTAATAACCCAACTCCTATCGGAGCTCAATTAGTAGGCAGTGATTTAGTTAATGTGCAAACGATGGATTCTTATGCAGATTCTTTACGTCAAACTTCATCCTATTTCAAAAGCTCGGTTAATTTATCGTCATCTTCATATCTTTTCCTTGGCAAAAAAAATAATGCTCAAGCCTCTGCATTGATTAAGTTTTATGTTTCCCTCCCCGATTCAATAAATCAAGATTTAATTGCAAATAATGCACACGTAATCGCTTCGATTATCTCTTTACCTACTGGCTACACTTATGGAGATAGCAACGCGAGTCTTGATTTTAATGTTTATAAAATTACTAATGCGTGGACTTCAACAAGTTATACCGCTGACAATATTTCCTCCTTAATATTCGATCCTACAGATGTTAGTTCAAATAGATTGGTGACAGATTCATTGACAACTTTTAATATTAGCAATTCCCTCTCAACTTCTTGGCTTATTGCAGCAGCAGATTCTGTCGATTCGACTATATATGGTATTTATCTTGTTCCCACTTCCGGCTCCCAAAAAATTCTTGGTTACACTACATCTTCATCTACATCAACAACCAGTATTAGCTTGAAATTAGTAATTCAAAAACCAGGTTCTTATACGGACACAACCACTTTTTACCCGCTGCAAGATGTTAGCGTAATTACTGGAAGCCTGCCTCCTGTTAATCATGAAGATATTGTTGTCCAAGCAGGGGTAGAGATAAATTCGAAACTTTGGTTTGATATCTCCAAGATCCCGGCAAATGCAGTTATCAATTATGCCGACTTAACTTTAACCGCTGATTCATCAGCTCAACTTTTTGGAAGTACTTTTTATAATGCTCTTTTGGCTTCAAATCTGGCAGACAGCGCATCTGCTTTGCCTGATTCTTCTTCAACAAGTATGTACAATATAATGCTCTCTCTAAGCGGAAATCAATATGTCGGAAATGTTACCCCAATTGTGCAAAAATGGTTGTCGTCAAAAAACAACCAAGGATTATTATTGGAGGCAGATGGAAATTTACTTGGGTTGGAATTATTTGCTCTGAAAGGAAGTAGCGCATCCAATTTGCAGTTACGCCCGCGTCTAAGAATAACTTATACAACAAGAAAGTAGTTATGATTAAAAATTTGAAAAAGATAATTTTATTGCTTCTACTCTTATCAGTTTATGTTTTCCCTCAAAGTAGCTCAAGCTACTCACGAATAGGAATTGGCGATTTAGTGTTTTCTTACTCTGCAAGAAGTATGGGAATGGGGCAGCTCGGAACATCTTTGGCAGTGCCTGACTTTACCGGTATTATTAACCCTGCCGCCTGGTTTAAGCTAGACAGAACCCGTTTTGAAATTGCAGTTGACGACAATAATCTCTTCTTAAGCGATAATACTCAAAGCGGAAGGCTCTCCAGCGCAATTTTTAACGGATTTACTTTAGCTTTCCCCGTCAGCGAGAAATATGGTGTTGGTGTCGCGATGGGAATTGTTCCATATTCTAGAGTAAGTTATGATGTATTACAAAGTTATCCTTCTCCTATTGCAAACGTTTCTGATTATCAGCTTAATTATATCGGCAGCGGTGGTTTATCAAGAACTTTTATCGGATCTTCTTTTGAACTACCTTTTGGATTAGTTTTAGGTGCATCATTCGATTATTATTTTGGAGAGATCGATAACTCTTCACAGGTAAACTTTACAAATACTTCAAATATTTCTACCAATTATTTGAAAAGTTACAGACCAAACGGAACAGGTACAACTGTAGGTCTAATTACCCCGGATTTATCACCTGTATTAAAATCAAATACAATTTCTGACTTAAGATTAGGCCTTGCTGTAAATTATATCTCCAAACTAAATGTTGATACTATCGGAACCTCAAATTCTACATTAGGCATTGATACAATTGGGTTCGGTTCAGCAACAATGAGTATCCCTTTAAGAATATCGGCAGGGTTAAGTATGTCGTTAAGTAAAAAGTATTTAGTTAGTCTGGATTTTCTTACTCAACCTTGGCAAAATTATACTTATAACAATGTTAAATCACCCGAATTAAGAAATGCTTATAAAGTCAGCGCCGGATTTGAATATAGACCTTTGCTTAATCTTGGTTCCTCATTCTGGCAAGCAATTATTTGGCGCGCGGGTTTAAGCTATGAACAGACACAATATTTTATTAATGGTACTGGAATAAATCAACTTTCTATTTCAGGAGGATTTTCGTTTCCGTTGAGTTATCAAAATACGCTCGATGTCGGTGTTCAATATTCTAATAGAGGAACGACCAATTTCAATTTAATAAAGGAAAATTCTGTAAGAGTTGATTTCGGTTTAAGCATTGGCGAGCTTTGGTTTGTTCAATCTGCGAGATAACTTTTAATAAATCTTAAAAAGCGTAAAAATTTTATGTATGATTATTTAAAAAACGACAAAGAAATCTTTGATGTTTTGAAGTTAGAAACAAAACGTCAACAAGAAAATTTAGAGCTAATAGCTTCCGAAAATTTTGTCAGCCCTTCAGTCTTAGAAGCAGCAGGTACAGTGCTGACAAACAAATATGCTGAAGGCTATCCTGGCAAAAGGTATTATGGGGGATGCGAATTTGTCGATATGGCTGAAAATATAGCTCGCGAAAGATTAAAAAAACTTTTTAATGCGGAGTATGCAAACGTACAGCCGCATAGCGGTTCGCAGGCAAATATGGCTGTCTTAATGACGCTCTTAAAACCAGGCGATAAATTCTTAGGATTAAGTTTAGCCCATGGCGGGCACTTAACACACGGTTCTCCTGTAAATTTTTCGGGGCAGCTTTATCAGGCAATCGGATATTTGTTGAATAAGGATTCGCATCTTCTGGATTACAATCAGATTGAAGACCTTGCTAAAAAAGAAAAACCAAAACTTATTATTACCGGTGCAAGCGCATATTCGCGTGAATGGGATTATTCTAAGTTTCGTCAAATAGCCGATTCTGTAGGTGCTTTATTGATGTGCGATATGGCTCATCCCGCAGGTTTGATTGCTAAGGGGTTTCTTAACAGCCCGCTTCCTTATTGCGATGTCGTTACTTCTACTACTCATAAAACACTAAGAGGACCTAGGGGCGGAATTATTTTGATTGGTAAGGATAAAGAAAATCCTCTCGGAATTAAAACTCCCAAAGGGGATAGGCTAAAACTGATGTCTGAAATTTTTGATAGCATGGTGATGCCGGGTATACAAGGCGGACCTCTTATGCATATTATTATGGCAAAGGCAGTTGCATTTGAAGAAGCGCTTCAGGATTCATTTAAGGATTATGCAGGACAGATTATTAAAAATGCAAAAACTTTGGCCTCAAAGTTAAAAGGATATGGCTTTGAAATTATTTCCGGCGGAACAGATAATCATCTGATGCTAATCAACGTTAACAATAAAAATATTACCGGCAAAGAAGCAGAAAATTCTCTGGGCGCAGCAGGAATTACAGTTAATAAAAATATGATACCTTTTGACATACGCAGCCCATTTGTGACTAGCGGAATAAGAGTTGGAACCCCTGCTGTTACAACAAGAGGCATGAAGGAAAAAGAGATGGAAATAATAGCTGAGTTTATAAACAAAGCAATTAGTAATTCCGGGAATGAAAAAGTTTTGTCTGAAATTAAAGAAGATGTGAAGAATCTTTGCTTAGCATTCCCATTATACTCTGAATTGAATTAAGCAACTAATACAAATTGGCAACAGAAGAGTTAACAACTTATAGTCCTTCAACTGAAAAAGAAGAAAAAGAAATGACATTCCTTGAACACATCGAGGAATTAAGGTGGAGAATTATTTATTCCTTAATCGGTGTTGGCATCGGAGCTTTAATCTGTTGGATATTTGTCGATTATTTAGTGGATGATGTTTTGCTTTTGCCAGCTAGTAGAGTTGGTTTGCACCTCCAGAATTTGAAACCTTTCGGCCAACTAATGCTTTACTTTGAAGTCGCGATGGTTGGAGGATTAATATTAAGTCTACCAAATGTTTTTTATCAGTTATGGAAATTTATCTCGCCTGCTTTACGAAAGAATGAACGAAGATATATTTCGGCGATAGTCGCGTTCTCTACACTTTGTTTCTTACTTGGAATTGTGTTTGCATATTTTATTATGCTGCCTTATTCATTGAAATTTGTATCGCAATTTGGTTCAAAAAACATAACCAATGATTTTGCGATTGATGAGTATATGACAATAATTCTAAGTATTATGCTCGGCGCTGGTCTTGTCTTTGAACTTCCAATGATTTCCTTTTTCTTAACAAAACTTGGTATCTTGACTCCTCAATTTATGCGTAAATACCGCAGGCATGCAATCGTAATTATTTTTATTGCAGCTGCTTTTCTTTCTCCCGGGACAGACCCGGTTTCTCAAATAATTCTTGCGGTTCCGTTGATTGTGTTGTATGAAATAAGCATTATAATTTCAAAATATTCCAGAAAAAAATCTTGATTATAAAAGGACTATCAGAAATTAGCCAGCCAATAAAATCAGAGCTTGAATCTTTCGACGAACTATTTAAAGAGTCGATTCGTTCAAAAGTTGCTCTGGTTGATTTAATAGCGCGCTATATTATCCGCCAAAAGGGGAAGAAGATAAGACCGCTCCTTGTCTTGTTATCTGCAAAAGTTGTTGGTAATATTAATGAACGTACGTACCGCGGCGCTGTGTTAGTTGAGCTTCTTCACACTGCAACTTTAGTACATGACGATGTTGTAGATAATGCCGATAAAAGACGTGGCTTCTGGTCAATCAATGCAATCTTTAAAAATAAAATTGCTGTTCTGATGGGCGATTATCTTTTATCCCGAGGTCTTATGATTGCGATTGAAGGGAAGGACTATGATTTTTTAGAGGTAATGACGAGAACTGTAAAAAGAATGTCCGAAGGTGAACTACTGCAAATTCGTAAGACCAGGAAACTTGATATCGATGAAGACACTTATTTCAAAATAATTTCTGACAAAACTGCGTCTCTTCTTGAAACTTGCTGTCAGATAGGAGCACTCAGCGGTTCAGATAACGGTAGTTATCACGAAGCAATGAAAATATTCGGTGAGTCAATCGGAATAGCTTTTCAAATTCGAGATGATATTTTAGATTACGAAGGAAATTTTAGTATCACAGGTAAACCGGTAGGCGGCGACATAAAAGAAAAAAAAATAACACTTCCATTAATTTATTCGCTTAGCAAGGTTTCAAAAAATGAAGCTTCCTCTATCAGAAAAAAAATAAAAAATGGGAATAAGAACGAAAGCGTTAAAGAAATTATTGAATTCGTTAGGCAAAATAATGGAATAAATTATGCCACCGAAATTGCCCAAAAATATTCTCTTAAAGCTAAGGAAGCATTAAAAATTCTTCCCGATTCGCAAAGTAAAATTGCTCTTGAAGCTTTAGTTGACTTTGTTATCGAACGGAAAAATTAAAACCCATCTTTTGTGGGTGAATATTTTTTATTCTTTTCGTATCTCTTCTTTATAATCAAAACCTTTTACCGGTTCTCTTAAAGTTAAAACAGGGCAGGGAGCTTTTCGCACAACTTTTTCTGCCGTGCTTCCGAAAAGAATATGTTCCATTCCGGTATGACCGTGAGTGGAAATTATTATTAAATCAATTTTTTCTTCTGAAGCGGTTTCAATGATTTCGATAAATGGCTTGCCGGTTTTAACAATAGTGTTTACTTTGATTTCATGTGGGATTTCTTTTTTTGCAAGCTTTTCAAGCTCTTCAACCGCTCGTTTATCCATTTCCAAGTCTACAGATGGAATTGCGATTTGTCCCATGCTGAAATCAGGCGGATAAATTACCGGCTCAACAACGTAAATTAAATAAAGCTCGGCTCCGAATTGTTTTACAAAGTCTACGGCATACCTGAGTGAGTTTTTAGAGTAGTCGGAAAAATCAATTGGTACCAAAACTTTTTCTATCTTAAGTCCCATTTTTATTCTCCTATATTATTTTTTTGTTGCTCTTTTATTGAAAGGAAATCATCATCCATCTTTCTTAAGCGGTAAGTTATAATTTGTAGAACGCCTTTCAAAATTTTAATCCCCTTTTGAGGGTATTTTTCAATAAACTCATCCAGGTCGGGTTTAAATATAACTGCGATTTTTGTATCTGTCTTTGCAATTGCTGAAGCAGATCTTTTTTCACCGTCGATCAATGCAAGTTCACCAAAAAAATCTCCCTTAAATAATGTCGCAAGAAGTAGCCCTTCGTTTTCGGATGTAAATTTTTTAATTGTAACTTCGCCGTTCCGGATGATGTACAATCCTAAACCCGGATCGCCTTGAGAAAAAATATATTCCCCGGCAATATAACTTCTGTTGTTGATCAATTTGGAAACCAGCGATAAGTCTTTTTTACTCAATTCCTTAAACATAGGAATGGCTTGAAGGCTTTTTTCAAGGTCAGATTTTTCCGTAGGTGTATTAAAAATATTAGACCAGACACTGCTATGAACTACATTTCCATTTTTATTTTCCATAATATCCTCTATTGAAAAATTCCGGATTCGGCAACGCGCCACATTTTTTGGCATGGAAATCTGTTTTCGTAAAGTGCACGTCCGATTATTACTGAATCAACTCCGAGTGGTAATAAATTTTGAACATCCATAAGTTCATCTTTGTTCCTAATTCCGCCGGAGTGAGTTACTTTTTTCCTGGTTATTTCCGCAACATCTTTTGTGTAAGTCAAATTTGGACCGCCAAGAACGCCGTTACGCAATACATCCGTTACAATAAATCTCTCTACTCCGATGGCTGACATTTTTTTAGAAAAATCTTTATAATGAATTCCGGTTTTTACTTGCCTACCTTTAATTACAATTTCGTCATCTATAATATCAAGTGCAATAGAAATTTTTGCCGGTCCGTATTTCTCAAATACTGAAATAAAATCGGCTGGAGATTCTATAGCCATTGTACTTAAAATAAGACGGCTGATTCCTAAATCCATAATCATTTTTACATCTTCTAATGACCTTATCCCGCCCGCAAATTCAACAGGAATAATCACCGAAGAACAAATTTTTTCAATTATAGAAAAATTATTTCTGCTATGGTCGGCGGCTGCGTCAAAATCTACTACGTGAATTAATTTAGCATTTTCAGCACGCCAAATTTTTGCCATCTCTACCGGATCATTTCCGTATTCTTGACAGTTTAGTTCCGGTATTCCTTTTACAACCCGGACTGTTTTGCCGTTCTTTATGTCGATAGATGGAATAACTAATAAATATGCCATTTATACTTTCCGCTTACCGTTATTTTTAATTGTATTTCTGCTAATGATTAATTTTTGTATTTCGTTAGTACCTTCAAAAATTTTAAGGATTCTCGCATCACGGTAAATCCTTTCAAGAGGAAGTTCTCTCGAAAATCCCATTCCGCCGTGGATTTGAATTCCCTTATCAGCTATTTCAAGCATTGCTTCTGAACAGAAAAGCTTTACGATTGCCGATTCGTTGGAAATATTTTTATTCAAATCGTAATTATGAGCTGTCCGGTATAGGATGCTTTCCATTGCATATATTTTTGTTTCCATTTCTGCAAGCATAAATTGAATTGCTTGAAATTTTGAAATCGATTCTCCGAATTGTTTGCGTTGTTTTGAGAATTTTACTGAAAGCTCTAATACTTCCTTTGAACCTCCGAGGCAGCCTGCACCTAGCCCCAATCTTCCTGCATCTAATGTAGCCATTGCAATTAAAAAACCTTTGCCGTCGATTCCTATAATATTTTCTTCCGGCACTTCGACATTTTCAAAATTAATTGAATTTGTGACACTTCCTTTTATGCCAAGTTTTTTTTCATTTGGACCGACAAAAACACCGGGAAAATCTGCTTCAACTACAAAGCCCGTAATTCCATTCTTCGTTCTTGCGAAAACTGAAAATATATCTGCAATTCCAGCGTTTGTAATCCACATTTTTGAACCGTTTATTATCCATTTATTGCCATGTCTCTTAGCGACTGTTTTCAAATTGAATGAATCCGAACCCGCTTCGGGCTCGGTTAAAGCAAATGCGGCTATTTTTTCCCCGGAGGCTAAAAGAGGCAAATACCTTTTTTTTAATTCTTCAGAACCGCCGATATAAATGGCATTCGCTCCGATTGATTGGTGCGCCCCTATCAAAGTAGCTGTTGAACCGCATGCCCTGGTCACTTCTTCTTGAGCAATACAGTATCCGACTTCTCCAAAGCCTCCTCCTCCATACTCTTCGGGAAAGGATGTACCTAAAAGCCCAACTTCGCCAAGTTTTATAATCAACTCCCGCGGAATGGATTCGTTTTCATCAATCTGCTTGGCTAGTGGTCTTATTTCGGAGTCTGCAAATTCTTTTACAAATCCGCGTAGCATTTTTTGATCTTCTGTGAATGTAAAATCTATCAAGGTATTTCTCTCTTTCTGCAAGTGAAAAAATAATCAAACCGTTTATAAAAACAAAGAAAATCAACAATGGAAGATGCAATCTTATCTTAATTTGTACAAAAATTTTTTTAATTGTGCTCAAAAGGGCACAAATTTTAAAAATTCAAAAATTTATCATATTCTTGACTTTTCTTTAAGTAATAAGCATATTTGAAAGTGAGACCGATTAGTTTTACGTCTAAACTAACAAATTTCATAAGATTGCTTCTATTCTGAAGTTGCTTAAACGGTGTTAAGAATCCATTTTAAACAATAAAATTCTTTATTTCTAAATAATAATAAATCTTAAAATCTCTGACGAGGAATTTACATGACCTACAAAGAAAACATAGCAAAAAATAAGTTTTTAAATCTGATTTCAATTCTAAGTACTTCTCAAGCTTTTTGGATTTTATCATTTACATTTTTAACTGCAATTGCTTCACAAATTACTATTCCCATTAAACCTGTTCCCTTTACACTTCAAACTATGGTGGTAGTTTTATCAGGTGCTTTCCTAGGAGCTAAAAAAGGATTTTACAGTCAAGTTATTTATTTATTAGCCGGTTGTTTAGGTCTCCCAGTGTTTGCTCAAGTTCCTGATGCGACAATTGGGTTTGCTCGTTTGTTCGGTCCTACCGGAGGGTATTTACTGGCTTTCCCTGCGGCGGCTTTTATAACTGGTTATCTAACCAAAATAAATAAGTCCTATTTCTGGGTCCTTATTTCTATGTTTATTGGAAATTCGGTGATTTTATTGATCGGTTCGATTTACCTCGGTACCTTTTATTTGAAAAATATTTCGCTAGCATTTGAAGTTGGCGTTATTCCGTTTTTAATCTGGGAAATGGTTAAAGTCTTTATCGGCGCAAATATTTATTTCGGAATTTTAAGAAAGAATCCCGGTTCGTCTAACTAATTTTGAGTTCATTTAACTTTTATTGAAGGAAAATCTCTTCCGATGGATTTTAAAAACGTTATTTTTATCTTAGTTTTTATCTCGGCTATAAGTTTTTTCATTTATAACTCAAATAAAATTATTAAAAACCTGACTGTAGGTAAGAAAAAAGATTTCCGTTTTGATAATATTGTCAGAAGATTAAAAAACGTTTGGGTAATCGCTTTTCTTCAAAAAAAATTACTTCGGGATTTGAAAGCCGGACTTCTTCATGTCTTTATTTTTTGGGGATTTGTACTTTTCCTTTTTGCTGTGGTTGAAGCATTTATCCAAGGCTTTTATTCGCCTTTTACATTTCAATTTTTAGGACCGGTTTATTCATTAATAACGATTATTGAAGATGTTATGGGCTTGTTGGTCATTCTTTCAGTATTATATGCCCTATATCGCCGCTATGTTATTCATATTCCTCGTCTTGAAGTTGGTAAGGCTGAAAAGATTGATGCCACGATAATTCTGTTGTTAATAATGTTTGTAGTAATAGGGATGTTTGGTGAAAACATTTCTTTGATTGCAAGCCATAATTTTGTTTTAAAGAATTATGAAGTAAGACCGATCTCCGCTATTCTCAGTCCGCTATTTTATTCAAATCATCCCACAAATGCAGTAACATTTTTTGAAATATTTTGGTGGATGCACGTATTAGTCGTATTAACATTCCTAAATTACTTACCGTTTTCAAAGCATCTTCACGTCTTGACTTCTATTCCGAATACTTTCTTTGCAAACCTTGAGCCCTTGAGAAATACAATTAAACCTCTCAATCTTGAAGATGAAAGCGTTGAAGTGTTTGGCGCTGCAGATATTGAACAGTTTTCTTGGAAACAAATTCTTGACGGATATTCTTGCACTCAATGCGGAAGGTGCTTTTCAGTATGCCCCGCAGCTACCGTTGGAAAATCTTTGTCACCAAGAAAAATAATCGTAGATATAAGGCATAGAGTTGAAGAAAAAGCCCCGCTTCTCTTAGAAAATAAAACTGACGAGGAAATTTTCGGTAAAACTTTAGTCCATGATTATATTGCGGATAAAGAACTTTGGGAATGCACAACTTGTATGGCTTGCGTTCAAGAATGTCCGGTAATGATAGAACATGTTGATTCTATCGTAGATATGCGACGCGATTTAGTGCTGACGGAATCTCAATTTCCCTCAAACTTGAATAGCGTCTTCAAAAGCCTCGAAACTAATTATACCCCCTGGGCTTTTAACCAATCCGACCGCGCTGCTTGGGCAGAAGGTATGAACATCAAAACAATGGCTGAAGATCCAAATGGTGATATTCTTTTCTGGGTCGGATGCGCCGGTTCTTTTGATGAACGCTATAAAAAAGTTACTAAAGCATTTGCTTCCCTGATGCAGAAAGCAAATATCAATTTTAGAATTTTAGGTACTGAAGAAAAATGCAACGGCGACACAGCTCGCAGGCTTGGGAATGAATACCTCGCTCAGATGTTGATGAAAGAAAATATAGAAACGCTAAACAATTACGGCGTAAAAAAAATTGTTACTGCCTGTCCGCATTGCTTTCATTCGATTAAAAATGAGTATAAACAATTCGGCGGAAATTTTGAAGTACTCCATCATACGCAGTTTTTAAATGAATTATTGAGTGAAGATAAAATTAAACTTAAAGATGATGCATCAGTAAAGAAAGTCACTTATCACGATTCATGTTATCTTGGAAGATATAACGGAGTTTATGATTCGCCCCGTCTTTCATTAGGAAAAATAAACGGGTTGGAAATTGTTGAAATGAATCGAAATAAGAGTAAAGGATTTTGCTGTGGCGGCGGCGGCGGAAGAATGTTCTTAGAAGACGAAGAGGGGGGTAGAATCAATATTGAAAGAACACGCGAAGCCCTTGAAACAGAAGTATCCACAATTGCTTCTGCCTGCCCATTCTGTCTGACTATGATGACCGATGGAGTTAAACATTTTGAGAAAATTGACGAAGTGCATGTGAAAGATATTGCGGAAATTATATTTGAGAATTCTAACTAATCATTTCTATAAACTAAATTTAGGAGGTATCCTATGAGTAAATTTGAAGACTTAGTTCAAGCAGTAAAAACCCTGGAAGCAGATTTTGAAAAATTCTACGAGAAGGGACAAGCTGCTGCAGGTACGCGTCTACGCAAAGGTCTTAGCGATTTGAGAAAACACGCCCAGGAAGTTCGTAAAGATGTCCAGGAAGTTAAATCTCAAAGAAAAGCTAGCAAATCATAATCCTGTTTATAAAGAAGGCTGAATTAAATTTAATTCAGCCTTATTTTTTATGAATAAAAAATTTCCGGTTTTATTTCTTCTCATTATTTTATCTTTTTTTAGTCTTTTTGTTAATTCTGCAAGTAGTAAATCAACTAACTCAAAAAAAATATACACGGATTCTTTAGTTACGATTTCGATTTCTGCCGTTGGCGATTTGATGTGCCATACTATTGAATCAAACTATGCAAAAGTATCCGCCGACAGTTTTAATTTTAATCCATTTTTTGATTCTGTAAAGAAATTTATTAAAGAACCGGATTTTGCCTTTGGTAATTTGGAAACCGTTACAGCGGGAAGATCCGAAGGTTATTCCGGTTATCCGATGTTTAATTCTCCTGATGAATTTATTTCTGGAATTAAATATGCAGGTTTTAAATTAATTTCTACTGCTAATAATCATGCTTTTGATCGAGGTGCAGAAGGTGTCTTGCGGACTATCCAGGAGCTGAACAAAAATCATTTATGTTATAACGGGACTTTTGTATCGCAAAAAGACAGAGACTCAATTCGCATCTTTAATATTAAAGGAATTAAGGTGGCTTTTCTTGCGTACACATACGGAATAAATGGGAATAAAATTCCTTCCGGAAAATCTTATCTTATAAATCTTATCGATACAAATCTGATTCGTCAAAATATTGCTAAAGCGCGGTTGGATAGTGCCGATGTCGTCCTTCTTCATTTCCATTTTGGAGTAGAATATAAAAGGGTCCCGGTAGAATATCAAGAAAAAATTGTTGCCGCCTCAATTAGAGCAGGTGCGGATATCATAATCGGTGGACATCCGCATGTTATTGAACCCGTAAATTATTTTAAAACTACTGAACCAAATGTGGATACCGGTTTCGTCGCATATTCCCTAGGTAATTTTATTTCTAATCAGAGATGGAGATATTCTGATGCAGGAGTGATTTTGACTTTAAATATTACAAAGAATTTTTCTACTAATTCTATGCGAATATCGAATGTCGAATATTTACCTACGTGGGTATTCAAAGGTAAAACCTCTAACGGAAATCAATATATCATTTTACCTTCACAAGAAGCCTTTGGAAATAATATACCCAAATATTTGACAGGTTCAGACTTAATGAAAATGCGCCAAGCTTTTCAGGATACAAAAAATATTTTGTCTCTGTTTACAAAAAAAATATCGCTTGAAAAAATTCCCGGATATTAAAGCGATTTATCATTTCAAAATAAAATCTTATATTTAATATAATTCACCAAAAGATTTCTATGGAATACAATAAGTCTGTTGAAAATAAGGAAAAAAACCGGGTAACCTATTGGTCGGTAATTGCTGCCATTTTTTTGACTTCATCTAAATTAATTATTGGACTGACCACCAACAGTCTGGGAATATTATCCGAAGCTGCTCACTCAGGCTTGGATTTAATTGCTGCACTTATGACTTACTATGCGGTAAGATTCTCTAGTAAACCCGCCGATGAAGATCATAATTTCGGCCATGGCAAAATTGAAAATTTTTCTGCGCTGTTTGAAACGTTACTTCTATTGATTACTTGCGGCTGGATTATAGGTGAAGTAATAAAAAGATTACTTGGTGAAAACATTCATATCACAGTTAATATTTGGAGCTATATAGTTATAGTCTCATCAATTATTATAGATATATCTCGATCAAGGGCGCTAAAGAAAGTTGCCGTTAAATATAATAGCCAGGCAATAGAAGCGGATGCACTTCACTTTTCAACGGATGTTTATAGTTCCCTAGTTGTTTTTATAGGGCTAATCGGTGTTTATTTCAGCTTCACCTATGCAGACTCGATTGCGGCATTTTTTGTTGCGATGATTGTGATTTTTATTAGCTTTAATCTGGGCAAGAGAGCTATTGATGTTCTTTTAGATAAGGCTCCAAAAGGTATTAAGGAAAAAGTTGAAGAAATAACTTCTCAAATTCCGGCAGTCGTTAAAGCTCACGATATAAAGATTCGAAGTGCCGGCGCCCAAACATTAATTGAAATGAATATTCACGTAAAGGAAAATTTAACAATAGATAAAGCTCATGAAATTTCTCATGAAGTTGAGCAAAAACTTCATCAAAGTTTTGATAATATTGATGTCCACATTCATATTGAACCAGAAAAAGAAGACTGATCAAAATCCCATTCGTACGCTTAATTACCACCTCAATAAAAAGAAAAGTGTTATATTTGCAATAGTAAAAATGATTTAATTGTAATTTTATGTTTTCAGTTGGAAAAATAAATATTGAGAAAGCCATCCTTCTTGCTCCTATGGAAGATATCTCGGATGTTTCTTTTCGTTTAGTTTGTAAAGAACTTGGCGCAGATGTAGTATACACGGAGTTTGTAAATTCAGAAGGTTTGATAAGAAAATCTGAAAAAACTCATAAGAAATTAGAAATAATCGAAGAAGAACGCCCTGTTGGTATACAAATTTATGGCAGTGGAATTGACTCAATGGCTTCAGCAGCTAAAATTGCGGAGGAAGAAAATCCAGACCTAATTGATATTAATGCAGGCTGCTGGATTAAAAATGTTGTTGCACATGGCGCCGGTGCCGGATTGCTAAAGGATCCGCCGTTTATGCAAAAATTAGTTAAAGAAGTTGTTGATTCGGTCTCTCTTCCTGTTACAGTTAAAACACGTCTTGGATTAGATAACGATAGCATCCAAATCTTGGAAGTTGCGAAACGTCTGGAAGATGTTGGGGTTAAAGCTTTGACTATCCATTGTAGAACAAGAGTAATGGGACACAAAGGTGAAGCCGACTGGGATTGGATACCGCGAATCAAAGAAGTTGTTAAAATCCCTGTTGTAGTGAATGGAAATGTACTGACACCTCAAGACGTACAAAAAGCGTTTAACGAAACCGGCGCGGACGGTGTCATGATTGCCCGCGGTGCTATAGGCAATCCGTGGATTTTTTATGAAGCTAAACAAATTCTAAACCATGGCAGCATAACTTCTGTTGTTGATGAAAATCTTAAGATTAAAACTTGTTTACGGCATCTACACCTTGCTATAAAAGTAAAAGGCGAAAAACGAGCCGTTTTGGAACACAGAAAATTTTATTCCGGTTATCTAAAAGGTTTACCTTTCGCTTCACAGGTAAGAAAGGAATTAATGGCTATTATGGAATATAATTTTGTGGAAGATATCTTACTCAAATATCTCGAAAGACTACAAAACGAACCCGTAGAAGAAGTAATAAACTAGTATTTCACGGTCCCAATTTTGTAACCACCAAAAACAATTAATACTTTGGAAAAACTTTGTCAAAAAAAATAGCAAGAATTATTTCTACGGTATTTGTTCCTCCGTCCTTTACCCTGATATTTTTTACAGCCCTTTCTTTTTCTCTTGAGAAAACATTTCAAAAAAGCCTTGTGATGATTTTAGTCGCCCTGATTTTTGGTTTTTTTTCCCCAATAATCTTATTTGTCTTTATGCGGAAAAACGGAAAATTGGTAGATATAGATGCTTCCATCAAAGAAGAAAGAACAGTCCCATTTTTAATAGCAGAGATATTTTATTTGATCGGATTATTAATACTAATCTTTTATAAGATTAATATTATTTCAATAGCATTTTGGTTTTGCTATATTTCCAATACACTAATAATTATTTTTATTAATAAGTATTGGAAGATTAGCGTTCATGCGATGGGTGCCGCTGGCCCTGCTGCTGCATTTATTCTTCTTTTCGGCTGGATTGGATTATTTATGTTCATTGTCGTGGCTTTAGTCGGATGGTCAAGGATCAAATTGAAATGCCATTCCATAAGCCAAGTAATATTTGGCGCCTTGTTCGGTTTTATGTCGACATATTTTCAAATTTATTTAATCTTAAAACTTTTCAACCATGCCTGAAAAAAAGGAAATAGTATTATTGCATGAGTCCAGGAATTGCTTTACGGAAAATGACTTCAAAATATTTCTTTGCAGAAAAATAAAAAGGAAAATAATTTGATGAATATGCTTAAATATACTAAAAAAAATAACGTCGGATTTATCTTACTTAACCGCCCGGAAAAGAGAAACGCTTTACATCCGGAGCTGATTCAACACTTGACAGAAAAATTGATTGAAATTGAAAACGATAACGATGTTAAGGTTGTTATCATTAGCGGCGAAGGGAAAAGTTTCTCAGCAGGTGCGGATTTGGAATATCTAAATAAGCTTAACAATTTTTCTATTTTAAGAAAGGAAGAAGATTCCGTAAATCTCGGGAAAATGTTTCTTCAGCTTTATAATTTATCGAAGCCTACTATTGCCGCTGTAAATGGCGCTGCAATTGCCGGTGGGTGCGGACTTGCAAGCTGCTGCGATTTTGTAATAGCCGGTAAACAGAATGCAAAATTCGGTTACTCCGAAATTAATATAGGTTTTCTCCCGGCAATTGTATCAATTTTTCTAATCAAAAAAATTGGCGAAGGATATGCCAGGCAAATGCTTTTATCAGGCGAAATTATCTCCCCACAAAGAGCATTTGAGATAGGCTTTGTTAACATCCTTTCAGATGATGTAGTGGAAGATGCATTTTCCCTGGCTGAAAAATTATCTGCAAATTCAGCATTTAGCATGAGTATGTCAAAGAAAATGATCAATAATATCTCTAATTTAGGAGTGGAAAATGCTGTAGATTATTGCATCAATCTAAACACAATCGCAAGAACTTCGGAAGATTTTAAACATGGACTTGAGAAATTTCTTAACAAAAATTGAGGCTTAATAAAATGGATTTGAAACGTTACATCAGAAATGTAAAAGACTTCCCAAAAGAAGGAATAATGTTTAGGGATATTACAACTTTATTGAAAGATCCCGCAGCATTAAAAAAAACTCTTGATGAATTGTATGACTTAACAAAAAACCTTGATATAACAAAAGTTGTCGGTATTGAATCCCGCGGATTTATATTTGGCTCTATGCTGGCCGAGAAATTAAACGCCGGATTTATCCCGATCCGCAAGCCTGGAAAACTTCCTGCTGAAATTGAAAGCCAATCTTATGCTTTGGAATATGGAAATGATACGATTCAAATTCATAAAGATGCAATTAAAATCGGCGAGCGGGTTCTCTTGCATGATGATCTCCTTGCTACCGGAGGTACTGCTCTTGCCGCCGCAAATTTAATCGAAAAGCTTGGGGGCGAAGTTGTCCAAATTTCTTTTGTTATTGAATTGAGCTTTTTGAATGGTAGAGATAAATTGAAAATGTATGATGTTAAATCTCTGGTTGATTACAAAAACGAAGAATGAATTAATTTTTCTTCCATTTGGAAGGAGCAATAACTATTACGAATTCTCCTTTTATCGTTTTCCCCGGAAGAGAGTTGAGAATTTCAGAGGGTTTCCCTCTCCAAACCTCTTCAAATTTTTTTGTTAATTCTCTACAGACTGCAATTTCTCTGTCCGGTATAAATTGATTTAATTCATTAATCAACTTTTCTATTCTGTAAACGGATTCATAAATCACGACTGCCCTTTCTTCCTGAGAAATTTCAGTAAGCTTTTTCTGTCTTCCTTTTTTTTGAGGGATAAATCCTTCAAAGATAAATGAATCGGCGGGTAATCCGCTAATGGTTAATGCTGTTAATAACGCCGAAGCGCCCGGAACGGGTACTACTGTAATATTTTTCCCAATTGTTGAAGCGATTAATCTCTTGCCAGGGTCGGATATTCCAGGAGTGCCGGCATCGGAAACAAGTGCACAGCTTTCACCGGAAATGATTCTATTTATTATCGAATCAATTTTTGAACTTTCATTTACCGCATTCAGCGAAAGCATTTCCCTTTTTATTTCATAATGATGAAGAAGGTTCACCGTTACTCGCGTATCTTCACATGCAATGAAATCGACTTCCTTCAGTATTTCTAATGCTCGTAATGTAATGTCTTTAAGATTGCCTATTGGAGTGCTGACGATGTAAAGCATATTTTGCAAATTAACTCCGATAATTTAAAATGATAACGGCTCCCATTTGGAGCCGCATCATGCAAGTAGTTAATAAATAATTAGTTGTTTGACGAGAGCAAAAATAGAATATTTCGAATAATAGTCAAGGCGTCATTAATATCACTTTTCGTAATGTTAAGGGGAGGTCTGAATCTGATTGAACGCTCTCCGCAACCAAGTATTAGTAATTTCTCGTCGTAACAAGAATTTTTAAATTCATTCCGAAGTCCAGTCGTAGGCAAATCGAATGAGCACATTAACCCTAATCCTCGCGCGTTACTTATTAATTGTGGAAATTCCTTTTGGATATTCTGCAAGTTTTCTAAAAGATATTTTCCCATTTGATAAGAATTATCTACCAAATTTTCTTCTTCTATAACTTCCATAATATATTTTGAACGAACCATATCGGTTAAATCTGCGCCCCAGGTTGAATTAATTCTGCTTGAAACATGGAAACAATTTTCGGGGACTTCATCAACTCTCGGAGAAACCATTATTCCGCATACTTGAGCTTTCTTTCCGAATGCAATTATATCGGGTTCTACAAAATAATCGGAAGCCCAAAATTTTCCTGTCAAACCAAATCCTGACTGAACTTCATCAAAGATTAATAGGATTTCATGCTCATCGGCAATTTCACGGAGTTTTAAGAAAAATTCTTTCCTGAAAAAATTATCTCCGCCTTCACCCTGAATCGGTTCGATAATTATAGCGGCGATATCATCTTGATTGTTTTTTAAAGCAAAATAAATTTCGTTAATTGCTTTGGTTTCAAGTTCTTTTACTGCTGTTAAATTTTCTTCCAGTGGGAATATGATTTTAGGATTAGTAATACGGGGCCAATTAAACTTTGGGAAATATTTAATTTTGTTTGGCTCGGTGTTGGTCAGAGAAAGCGTGTATCCGCTTCTTCCGTGGAAAGCCTGCTTAAAATGGATGACTTGCTGCCCCTTTTCTGATTTATAGCCTTTCATAAAATTTTTCTGCACCTTCCAGTCAAAAGCAACTTTTAATCCGTTTTCTACCGCAAGCGTTCCGCCGGAAACAAAGAATAAATATTTCATGTAAGAAGGCTTTGCAATCCGTGCAAACGTATTTACAAAGTCCGCCATTTGAACTGTGTAAATATCGGAATTTGACGGTTTATTAATCGCTGCATTCGCAATTTGTTCCTTAACAAAGTCGTTTTTAATTTTTGGATGATTTATCCCCAGCGCAGAAGAGGCAAAAAAAGTAAAAAAGTCGAGATAGGACTCGCCATTTCTTGCATCAATGATTTTTGTTCCAACGCTATTTTCTATATCTAAAACAAAATCGAAACCATCGGTAAGCATATATTTTGATAGAATTGCATGAACATTATCAGGTGTAACCTTAAAATTATTTTCAATGATTTCATCTTCAAACTTATGAATAGTAGAATTCATATTAACCTCCAGGATAGTATGTATTATTAAATAGGATAAATATTTTAAAAAAAGAGGTATTGGAGGTTGGTGTTAGAAAACATCCTCAAAACGTGAGACAAAGTAGCTTCGAAGGTCTTTGAACCCGGTTTCTGCTTTGAAATTTTTTAATTTTAACATCTTATGATCGGTTAAATTTCTATTTCTAAGTTATGAAATTCCTTCCGCAAATTCAACTAACCAAAACGTGAAAATTATGCATCCATGGTTTGATTATCATGCGAATATTTATAAAGTTATCGTTATAAAAATAGCTAATTAATTCCTTGATTTAAAAAATCAAAGGAAAACTCATTTGGGGTGTATCCTAAAATATTCCAAAAGTTTTTTTAGAATACTGAACCGCAAGAAAGGAAATTCTTATGAACTTTTTAAGTAAACTCGGTATTGAGAAGGTTAACTTCGGCTCTTCTTCAGGACGCAAATGGAACCGCACAAAAACGGAAGGTGTGCTGAAAATAAATTCTCCGGCAACTGGCGAATTGATTGCAACTGTACATCAGGCAAGCGAATCAGATTATGAAAAAATAATATTGCAAGCACAAACAGCTTTTAAATATTGGCGAAAGGTTCCGGCACCGAAACGGGGAGAAATAGTTCGACAGATTGGAATTCGACTGCGGGAATATAAACCTTATCTAGGTATGCTTGTCTCTTATGAAATGGGAAAATCCCTTCAGGAAGGCTTGGGAGAAGTTCAGGAGATGATTGATATTTGCGATTTCGCCGTCGGTCAGTCGCGCCAGCTTTATGGTTATACTATGGCCTCCGAGCGACCTAACCATAGAATGTACGATCAATATCATCCGCTTGGAATTGTTGCGACAATTTCAGCTTTTAATTTTCCTGTAGCTGTATTCTCATGGAACGCAATGATTGCCGCAGTTTGTGGCGATGTAAATATTTGGAAACCATCATCAAAGGTTCCGCTTTCTGCTATTGCAACACAAAATATTATTGCTCAAGTGCTGAAAGAAAATGATTTGCCCGAAGGGATTTTTTCGCTGGTTATTGGAAAGGGCTCTACTTTAGGAGAAAAAATTCTTAATGATAAGAGGATTCCTTTAATCTCTATTACCGGCTCTACAAAAGTAGGGCAGCATGCTGCAGAAGTAATTGCAAGAAGATTTGGTAAATCAATTCTGGAACTCGGTGGCAATAACGGAATAATTATTACGCCGGATGCTGACTTAAAAATGGCGATGCCCGCAATTGTATTCGGAGCAGTCGGAACTTGTGGGCAGCGTTGTACTTCTACAAGAAGACTTATTATTCACGAATCGGTTTACCCAAAAGTTAAAGAATCGTTGCTCAAAGCATATAAAAGCCTAAAAATCGGAGATCCGCTTGACGAAAAAAATCATGTCGGTCCCCTGATCGATAAAGATGCTGTAAAAATGTTTGTTGATGCCTTGACAAAAGTTAAAATGGAAGGCGGAAAATTAATTTATGGCGGAGAAATCTTATCAGGTAAAGGATTTGAATCCGGCTGCTATGTAAGCCCTGCAATTGTAGAAGCTAAAAATGAATATGAAATTGTACAGACTGAAACTTTTGCACCAATTCTTTATTTAATAAAATATTCCGGTGAAATTGAAAATGCAATCGAAATTCATAACGGAGTCGTTCAAGGTTTATCTTCCTCAATATTTTCAAATAATTTGCGTGATGTTGAAAAGTTTCTTTCTGTAGACGGATCAGATTGCGGAATTGCAAATGTCAATATAGGAACTTCCGGCGCAGAAATCGGCGGAGCGTTTGGCGGGGAAAAGGAAACCGGAGGAGGACGTGAATCCGGCTCGGATGCATGGAAGGCTTACATGAGAAGACAAACTAATACTATAAATTTCGGGACAACTTTGCCTCTTGCGCAAGGAATAAAATTTGAAATATAAATGATCTGAAAATAATTATAAAAGAATAAAATATGTCCGTGTTTTGGAAATATAGATCTCAAAAATTATCTTCTGTTGCGTATGGAGATATTCCTCTTGTTTTTGGTGATGATGATTTTGAATTGTATTTCGATACAAACCGCGATCAGACTACTTTCTAAAATACAGCAAAGTTTCTGGTCGTTGATGCAATATTATCTCCCTTATCAACCGGAATATTTTGGTTTGCTTAAGTTTGAATAAAGAATATTGCTAACTAAGCCATCAGCAATTGGACTTTAAGTAGATATTATTGCGGTAGTGAGAAAATATTGTTAATTTTATTTAAAAAACAAAAAATGAAAAACATTAACCTACTAAGACTATTTTACAATCGTTTTTTAACCGGAAAACTTTTAATAATTATTGCATTATTCTTTGGAGTCCTATTGAATGCTCAAACTAAATATCCAGAAATAAATAAACAAATAAAAGCTGGCAACTTCTCTAAAGCCGAAAGGTTGATTAATGAAGTATTATCTGGTGATAAGATAAATACAGTAGAAAAATACGATCTTAATTTTCAAATTGATAAAATGCACAGAATTATGCTCGATTTTAACAAAACCGATGAAGATATAAATTCTGCTCTAAAAAAATATTACCCCAATTTGAACAAAAAAATGATCGAAAGTTGGGAAGCGGACAAATCACTTGAGATGAAATTTATCAACGGTAAAAAATATTTTTTTCGTAATGCAGTCCCAAATTTATTCAGAATTAATTTATTAGCTAAAAAGCATAAGGAAGAAGTCGACGGGATAACAGCAGATCCTCTTAAAGTATTCTTAAAAGCTCATATCCCTGAATGGATAAAAGAAAGCCGGAAAAGTAAAAAGGTTTTTGCTAATCCTGTTACAATGGAAATTACATATACCTTAACTGTCGATTCAAATGCAGTGCCTGCCGGTGAAGTTATCCGGTGCTGGCTCCCTTATCCGAGAGAAGATTTCAAGAGACAAACGGATATAAAATTGCTTGCAGTGAATGCAAAAGAGTATATTGTTGCTAGCGATTCTAATCCTCAAAGAACTTTGTATATGGAAAAGACATCGCAAAAAGGGAAGCCGACTGTTTTTCAAATCCAATATAAAATTACTGATTATTCTGAGATTCATAATATTGATCCGCAAAAAATAAAACCTTATGATTCTACTTCAGATTTATTCAAAGAATATACTTCAGAGCGTCCCCCCCACATCGTTTTCACGAATCAAATTAAAGAACTTTCAAAAAAAATAATTGGGAACGAAAAGAATCCTTATGAAAAAATAAAAAAAATCTATACATGGATAAATGAAAATATTCCCTGGGCTAGTGCAAGAGAATACTCTACAATAAATAATATTTCTTCCTACTGCCTTAATAATAAACACGGTGATTGCGGTATGGTGACACTTACTTTTATGACCCTTGCGCGCTATAATGGAATTCCGTGCAGATGGCAAAGCGGCTGGATGCTGCATCCGGGGCAGGTAAACTTACACGATTGGTGTGAGGTTTATTTAAATGGATATGGATGGGTTCCGCTTGACCAAAGCTTCGGTATTCAAAATTCCGATGACCCTAAAGTTGAATATTTTTATATCGGCGGAATTGATCCTTACAGGCTAATTGTAAATGACGATTATGGAAAATCCCTGTTCCCTGCAAAAATTTATCCGCGCAGTGAAACTAATGATTTCCAAAGAGGCGAAGTAGAATGGCGGGGAGGAAATTTGTATTTTAATAAGTGGGGCTATAAGATGGATGTTCAATATCTAAAATAATTTCTTGAATTTTATAAATTTATCCTATTCTCAAATTTGTTTATTGGATTTATTTCAATATGTTTTCTTAAATCAAAATTTACTTTTTAGTTAGATATAATTATCTTTTATAATTCATAATTGCAGCTTGCCGCGCTATGATTTCACAAAATGAAAAACACCCATTAGTAAAAGTGGGAATATTATCTGAAAAGAAGATTACTTTTGAACTTCGAGGGGATTTTAGGGTCCAAGGTCATAATCAATTATTCAATGGCATTTTTACGGCAGGGTTGCTGCATGACAAAATCTTATGCATATCAAATTCTGATGAAATTGAGGCGCTAGATGAAATTATTTTTGAACCGGATAATTTTCTTACATGTTCTTTTTTAATAAATGAAGTTACTATCGGTGTGAAATTCCACTGGGAACGGAAAGAAAATCAATTGTTTAATGGATCGCTGAAACTAATTAAAGAAAATGATAATGTTTTAGCAATTAATATATTACCGGTCGAGAATTATCTGGTAAGTGTTAATTCATCGGAAATGAGCCCTAAAAGCTCGATTGAACTTTTAAAAGCGCATGCTATCGTTACAAGAAGCTGGCTGCTTGCGCAAATGGAAAATTCTAAGAAGGAGAAAATAAATAATTTCCAGAATGGTCAGGAATCTAACGATGAATTAATTAAATGGTACGATAGAGAGGACCACAGTCTTTTTGATGTTTGCGCGGATGATCATTGTCAGCGTTATCAAGGCATTACAAAAATTTCTACCTCAACTGTAAACCAAGCCGTGGGCGAAACTTCCGGGATGGTTTTAATTAGCGATGATCAAATTTGCGATGCACGCTTTTCTAAATCTTGCGGAGGTATTTCAGAATCATTTGAAAACGTTTGGGAACCGGTAAAGCATAGTTATCTAAAAGCAGTTATTGACTATGCAGTTAAACCGGATAATTTTAATCTTGACTTTTCTACTGAAGCAAACGCCCAAAAATGGATTAAGGCAATTCCTCCTGCATATTGTAATACGACGGATAAAAAAAATCTTTCTCAAATCCTTCTTGACTATGACCAGGAAACTACTGACTTCTACAGATGGAAAATTATCTTTTCGCAGAATGAGATTTCTGAAGTAATTAAAAATAAAAGCGGAATTGATTTCGGAGAAATAATCGATCTAATTCCTATAGAACGCGGCGATTCGGCAAGATTAATAAAATTAAAAATTGTCGGGAAGAAAAAGACTTTAACTATCGGCAAAGAACTGGAAATACGGCGCATTCTTTCTCCAAGCCACCTGTACAGTTCTGCCATTGTCATCGAAAAATTTGATCTTTTAAATGGGGTACCGCAAAGGTTTTCAATAATTGGTGCCGGTTGGGGACACGGTGTTGGACTTTGCCAAATTGGTGCCGCTGTTATGGCTGCCGAAGGGCACATGTATGATGAAATTCTTCTTCATTATTTCAAAAATGCTCAGTTAAAAAAAATCTATTGATTATCATTTGTCTTTTTTTCACTCTTTTCAAAAAATGGAAATGAATTAAAATGTCAAAACAAGTATCTGTTTTTCTTCTCTACAACGAACATGATTTTACAAAATTTCTTGTTCAAGAACTTCAAAAGTTAAGTTTTATTTCTCAAATTTTTTTACTGTCCTCACTAGATTGCAAAACAAAGATTGCTGGAACTAAGATATTGAAAATTGAAAACCCTTTTGATTCAAAAACAATAAATCTTATCAAGGGAAATGCAAATTCTGATTATATCCTTTTCTTGACTCAAGATATTATGATTGAATTAGGTCAGTTTGCACTCGAAAGATTCTTGTATGTTGCTGAAAATACGGGTTCAGGTTTGTTATTCTCGGATTATCTGGAAATAAAGGGTGAAGAAAAGAAGCCTCATCCTTTAATTGACTACCAATTAGGAAGTATAAGAGACGATTTTAATTTTGGCCCGCTTCTTTTTATTACTAAAGAAGCAATGAAGAACTATGAACAATCTTTTGACTATAAATTTGCCGGACTTTATGACTTTTGTCTAAATATTTCACGAAGTAAAAATATTTTAAGAATACCGGAATATTTATATTCAACCGTTGCAACCGATTTTAGAAAATCCGGCGAAAAACTTTTTGATTATGTTAATCCCAAAAATCGCGATGTTCAAGTTGAAATGGAAAAAGCAGCAACGGAACATTTAAAAAAAATTGGTGCTTATCTAAAGCCTGAATTTGTTCAAATCAATTTTGAGGAAAAAACGTTTTTGTATGAAGTATCCGTAATAATTCCAGTTAAAAACCGGGTTAAAACAATTAGAGATGCAATTCAATCTGTCCTTAATCAAAATACAAATTTCAACTTTAATCTTTTTGTTGTGGATAATTATTCTACCGACGGTACTACGGATATTATAAGAGAATTTGCGGATAAAAACGAGAAAGTAAATCATTTAATTCCGGTTAGAAAAGATTTAGGGATAGGTGGCTGCTGGAATGAAGCAGTCCATCATAAAGATTGCGGAATGTTTTCAGTGCAGCTAGATAGCGATGATATTTATAAAGGAACCGATACTCTTCAGAAAATTGTTGATACATTTAAACGGGAAAAATGCGCAATGGTTATAGGCAGTTACACGTTAACTGATTTTAAATTAAATGAACTTCCTCCGGGTATAATTGACCACCGGGAATGGACACCGGAAAATGGACGCAATAATGCCCTTCGAATTAACGGCTTAGGTGCTCCTCGTGCTTATTATACCCCTGTTTTACGCAGCATTAAAATTCCGAATGTAAGCTATGGTGAAGATTATGCTATTAGTCTTGCAATCTCACGTAATTATAAAATAGGCAGAATATTTGAATCAATTTATTTTTGCAGAAGATGGGAAGAAAATAGCGATTCTGCATTGTCTATAGAAAAACAAAATACTTATAACATTTATAAAGATAGAATTAGAACTATTGAAATTATGTCCAGGCAGAATAAGAATCTGGCTAACTCTAAATGATATTAAGTCCATCTATACTTCACAAATGAAATCGAAATCGAAATTGAATAACGATATTTTATATTCCGATATAGAAATAGAAAAATTTATTTCTTTAAACGACTTTGGAAATGCTTCCAAAGCTTTACTTGAGCAACAGAAGAAAAATTGGCCGCAGCTTGCCGAAGGATATGATTCATTAAAATTAATAAAGGTTAAAGAATTCCTTTTTGATGGCTTTACTATAAGAGTACAATTTAATCCTGGCAGAATAATTTCTACTTCTGCTAAAGTGGATGATGCATCAATCAATGAAAGACAATGTTTTCTATGCAACCAGAATCTTCCTTCCGATCAAAAAGGAATATTATACCGCGATAACATTATTATTCTTTGTAACCCTTTCCCGATTTTCCCCGAGCATTTTACTTTAGCTCATATTGATCATTCCCCGCAGCAGATTAAAAATTCCATAGATACTCTTTTGTCTCTTAGCAAAGACTTGTCATCTCAGTATTCTGTATTTTACAATGGACCTAAATGCGGCGCCTCTGCTCCTGATCATCTTCACTTTCAAGCCGGTAATAAATATTTTATGCCTGTCGATAAGGAATATAATTACCTTAAAGAAAAATTCGGTAAAAAAGTTTATTCGACGGATGACATTTCTATCTTTGGCGTAGATGACCTGCTTAGAAGGTTTATTTCCTTTGAATCAAAAGATAAAAACATAATAATAAAATATTTCGAAATTTTTTATTCTATCTACGAGGCAATTTCCGGAGGTGCTGAAGAACCGAAAATGAACATTTTATCTTTTTATGATAATGATGCCGGCTGGAGGATAGTTGTTTTTTTACGTGAGCAGCATCGCCCATCTCACTTTTTCGCAAGTGATGAAAATAAAATATTACTTAGCCCTGCAGCGGTTGATATCGGAGGTGTTTGCATAACACCTCTGGAAAAAGATTTTGACCGGATTTCAAAGAATATTTTAACTGAAATATTCAATGAAGTATCCTTCGATAAAGATAAATTTGGATATCTTATTAAAGTTTTAAAAGAAAAATTTAAGAACTAAACAAATTATTTTTTAATTTAATTCAATTTAATAAAAGCTAAACATTGAGTAAATCCTGATATGAAATATTACATTGGAATAGACGGTGGAGGCACAAAAACTAATTGTGTAATTGCGGATGCTGAAGGAAATATTTTGTCTAAATGCACAGGAGGACATTCAAACTTTCTGATTTATGGTACAGACGAAGTATCTCAAGTTATTTTTGAATTAATTCAAAAGTGTCTATCTCAATTAAACCTTAATTTTACAGATATAGGATTTATATTGATTGGGGTAACCGGAGGCGGAAGACGTACTGATGCGGAACGTTTAGAAAAAAGTTTAATCTCCTTTTTTAAGACAAAAGGAATTGAATTTGAAAAAGTTTTGGTCGAAAGCGATGCTCGAATTGCGCTTGAAGGTGCTTTCTCAGGTAATCCGGGCAGTATACTTATTGCCGGTACCGGGTCTATAATGTTTGGGAAAGATCCGGAGGGTAATATCCATAGGGCTGGCGGATTCGGCAGATTTTTAGGTGATGAAGGAAGCGGATATTCAATAGGGCAAAAGGGGCTAGCCGCAGTTGCTAAAGAATTTGACGGAAGAGGAGAACATTCCGATATTACAAGACTAGCTGGTGAGAAATTCAATATTACATCCTCCGAAATATTAATTACAAAAGTATATAAAGACAATTTTAATATTGCTTCAGCTGCTCCGCTTGTTCTGGATGCTGCAGTTAATAATGATAAAATTGCCCTGCGGATTATTGACAAAGAGTCAGATGGACTCATATTACTCATTGAAACGATGATTAAAAAATTAAATCAACCTGTTTTGAATCTTGCTTTCATTGGCGGGTTATTAAATAGCGATAATATTTTTTCAAGAACCTTGCGTGAAAAAATTGCAGCAAAATTGCCGAAGGTTAATTTAATTGAGGCGGAAAATCCTCCTGAAATCGGGGCGCTTCTTATGATTAAGAGATTACTAAAAGAATAAACCTAAATTACTTCCGATTATTATATTTGCTGCTTAGAATAAAGTAATTTGTTTTTTCATCCAATCGAGAATGAGCGTCTGATACGCTTATCTTAAATCAGGAGAACAAAATTATGTCGAGAGAAAAGGTAGAATCGAGAAATCCATGGACCTGGGTACCTTCACTTTATTATGCAGAAGGGATACCATATGCGCTTGTTATGCTGGTATCAGTAATTATGTATAAAAGGATGGGAGTCTCAAATGCAAAAATCGGATTCTACACCGGTATTTTGTATTTACCTTGGGTAATTAAGCCTTTGTGGAGTCCAATTATCGATATGGTAAAGAAAAAACGATTTTGGATTATCTTAATGCAATTTATTGTCGCTCTCGGATTATTAGGAGTCTCTCTTTCATTACGTCTTCCAAATTTTCTTTTGTTTACTATCATATTCTTCTTCTTAATGGCGTTCAGTTCTGCTACACATGATATCGCAGCAGACGGTTTTTATATGCTCGGATTAGACGTGCATAAGCAAGCTTATTTCACCGGGATAAGAAGCACATTTTACAGATTAGCAATTATTACTGCACAAGGCTTTCTTGTTATAATTGCGGGGGAGCTTGAAAAAAGCGGAAATATACCTAATGCCTGGTCTACGGTCTTCTTAATATTGACTATAATATTCTTCCTGTTTTTTGTGTACCATAGTTTCATCCTTCCTTATCCGGATGCTGATAAGGCAGTCTTTAATACTGAAACAAATAATCCCGTAAAGAATTTCTTTAAAACTTTTCTCCTTTTCTTTAAAAAAGAAAAAATAGGTTTAATAATTGCATTTCTGCTTATTTATAGAATGGGTGAGGCACAACTAATTACAATTGCACAACTCTTTCTGAAAGACCCGAGAAATGTCGGGGGATTAGGTCTAACAACTATTCAGATAGGATTTGTTTATGGGACAGTGGGTGTAATAGCGCTATCCCTCGGCGGGATTGTCGGCGGTCTGCTCGCAGCTCGAAACGGCTTAAAGTTTTGGCTGTGGCCTATGTTTATTGCTATTAATATTCCTGCTTTAGTATATATTTTCCTATCCTATAACCAGCCATCAAGTTTTTATATCATTTCCTCTATGGTTGCAATAGAACAATTCTGTTATGGGTTCGGGTTTACGGCATATATGCTTTATATGATTTATATTGTTGTAGGTGAGTACAAAACCTCACACTATGCCATTGCAACCGGATTTATGGCGTTGAGCATGATGATACCAAGGTTATTTAGCGGTGAGCTTCAGGAATTGCTTGGGTATAAACACTTCTTTGTATGGGTCCTTTTGACGATGATACCCGGAATCCTTATTGTTAAATTCTTATCTATTGACCCTGAGTTCGGAAAAAAGAAAATGGAGCAAAAATAATGTTCAATGGTCATCCAAAAGGTTTATACGTCCTTTTCTTTACGGAAATGTGGGAACGATTTGGTTTTTATACGGTGCTTTCAATTTTTATTCTATACTTGCAGGAAAACTTTCATTGGGATGCTGCCTTTGCAGGCAACATTTATGGATTATTCCTCGCTGCAGTATATTTTCTTCCATTGTTCGGCGGTATAATAAGCGATAAAATCTTAGGCTATGGTAAGACAATTTTGCTCGGCGCGTTTGCTATGGGGATCGGATATACTCTGATGTCCATCCCGTCAAAGGAACCCATTTTCCTTTTTATTGCCTTAGGAGTAATATCTATAGGTAATGGATTATTCAAACCTAACATTTATGTCATCGTGGGCAATCTTTATAAAAATGTCAGTGGATCAATGAAAGACGCCGCTTATAATATTTTTTATATGGGAATTAATTTAGGCGCTTTTCTTGCGCCTATTGCTGCTGTGACAACAAAAAACTTCATGATGGAACATTATCATCTATCCCTTGTCCACGCATACAATGCTGCTTTCGGAGTCGCTGCATTGGGAATGTTTATTGGTATACTTATATTTTTATCTTTTAAGAAATATTACAAAGACGCCGATTATAGAATAAGTGATAAAGGGAAAGAAAATTCAGGTATTGTTTTGACCAAAACTCAGGAGAAGGAAAGGATAAGTGCTCTTCTTATAATCTTCGCCATAATTATTTTCTTCTGGATGACTTATTATCAAAATGGGTTTACTCTTACTTTGTTTGCAAAAAATTATACTGCGACTCATGTCAACCGGTTTACTTATCTATTATTTGATCCTCTTTCACTTTTATCCATACTTGCTTTGATTATCTTTTTATCGACTGCATTAAGAAAAGCCGCTTCATTCAAATCAAGAATTTATAGCGGAATAATTTCTTTTATCGCTATAACAATTCTTTTGTTCAAATTAAATTTCTTACCTTCAAGTAATCCTATTTCTCCCGAAAGTTTTCAATCTTTTAATCCTTTGTTCATACTATTCCTAACTCCAATTATTGTTGCATCTTTTGCATGGCTAAATAAAAAATCCAAAGAGCCTAGTTCTCCTGGTAAAATTGGAATGGGTATGTACGTCACTGCTTTATCGTTTGTAATTATGATTTTTGCATCAATTGGATTGCCTTCTGTCCACTCGGTCTCGACTTCAGTTTTTAGCAGAGTGACGCCTTATTGGTTGATTTCCTCATATTTTGTTATTACTGTTGCTGAATTATTCTTAAGCCCAATGGGTATTTCCTTTGTCAATAAAGTTGCTCCGCCTCGAATGAAAGGCGTAATGATGGGCGGATGGTTTGCCGGACAAGCAATAGGCAGCTATTTAGCAGGCTTCGTTGGGAGGTTCTATGTAAGCTGGCAGTTATGGCAGTTTTTTCTTCTATTAGTATTTACTTCTCTTATTTCAGCTTCTTTAGTTATGATGTTTTTAAAGAAGTTAAAAAATGCGGAAGCAAATTAATGTAATTGAGAAGAAGGAATTCAATAAAAATATTTCTAATTAACTCAAGTTGACCGCCGCTGAAGGTAAGCCGTTAAAACGACTGATTTATAGTGTTTGAAAAAAGCAGCCCACGACTTCAAGTCGTGGGTAACTTGATGTAAAACCATATTTATTAACCGTTTCAACGGTTTCTAATTCATAAATAAATACTAGCGGTCAACTTGAGTAATTAAATTATTAAAAAGACAATTGTTTTTAAGATGAGGTACATGATGAATTTTTTTACGTTTATATTATTATTATCTTTAATTAATCCAATTTATTCTCAACAAAATTTGAATATGGATAACTTAAAAAAAATAATTACCGAATTTCAACAAAAATTTGCCCCCGATAAAAGGACGGCTTTGTTTAATGTCTCATGCAAATTAGAAAATGAAAATGAAGTTGTACTTTCAGGGGAAACAGATTTAGCTGATGCAAAAGAAGCATTGCTTAAAAATTTGAGTCAAGCAGGATATAAATTAAAAGATAGTATCAATGTATTACCCGGTAATTCTTTTGGAGATAAAAAATATGGCGTTGTAGACGTATCCGTTGCGAACCTCAGAACTGCTCCTAAACAAGAGGCTGAATTAGCTAGTCAAGCATTGCTGGGAAGCAGAGTAAAACTTTTGAAAGAATCTCAAGGATGGTCTTTAGTTCAAACTCCTGATAAGTATATTGCCTGGATGGAAAATGATAGCTATGTCCAAATGAATAATCTTCAAATATCTGAATTGGAGTTATCTAAACGAATTTTTTTTACAAAGATAAATGGATACTGTTATTCCGCTAGAAACGTTAACTCAGATCCGGTTTCTGATCTTGTAGCGGGAAATTTGTTGAAAGAAGTTGAAAGGGATGGCGAATTTGTTAAGGTTGAATATCCTGATAAAAGAATGGGCTATATTCTAAACACTAATTGTGAAAATTTTAAAGATTATTTAAATAGCCTACGGCTTACCGGTGAAAATATTGTTATCACAGCAAAGAAATTTATGGGTGTTCCTTATCTGTGGGGTGGGACTTCAGGAAAATTAATGGACTGCAGCGGCTTTACAAGAACAGTGTTCATGCTAAATGGAATATATCTTCCGAGAGATGCCTCTCAACAAGTCAATGTCGGAATTCCCGTCGATACAAAAGATGGATTTTCAAATCTAAAACCTGGTGATCTCTTATTCTTTGGTAAAAAAGCAACTCCAACCTCAAAAGAAAAAATTACCCATGTCGGTATTTATATAGGTAATGATGATTTTATTCACGAGTCAGGTATGGTACAAATCAGCAGCTTCGATAAATCAAAAAAGAATTACAGTCACTTCAGATATACTCAATTCGTTAAAGCAAAAAGAATTATTAATTCCGCCGGAGAGAATGGAGTGCAACTTTTAAAAAATATTCAATATTAATTTAACTTACATGCTGAAATCAATCTTATGCAATAAATTGTATTCTTTTACCACGTCATCGGAAATTAGTATTTATTATCAAAAACTAAATTTGACATTAAAAAAAAAAAAAATTAAGTTCACCATAGAAAAATAAATGGAAATTCTATCGTAAATTTTTAATTCTTATTTGACCATAATATTAAACCTGTCATTTCACTTCGAGTATTAAAGGAGTTTGAAAATATGAGGTCTTTGTTACTTTTTTTATTTCTTACATCAATTACCATAACCAACCTTACTTTTGCCGCTTCAGGTAAAATAGCCGGCGTAATCAGAGATTCACAAACTAAAGAACCCTTAATTGGTGCTACCGTTCTTATTGAAGGCACATCTACGGGTGCGGCTACGAACGTTGACGGATACTATTTCATCTTAAATGTTACTCCCGGTATTTATAAGCTAAAAGTATCGATGATTGGTTATGCATCTTCAATAATTGAAAATGTTAGAGTCAATATTGATCAAACAACAAACATTGATGTTTCTTTAGAGCAAAAATCAATTCAAAGTCAAGAAATTGTTATATTGGCTAGAACCCCAATTGTACAAAAGGATGTCGCTGCCAGCCGTGTGAACCTTGATGAAAAGGATATTGCAAAACTTCCCGTTGCAAGCGTTGCGTCTGTGGTCGGATTACAAGCTGGTATTGAGCCTGGCTTAATAATAAGAGGCGGCAGCATAGACCAAACCGGTTTTATGTTAAATGGTGTGGTCCTTAGAGATGGAAGAGATAATACTCCTTTTACAGGAATTAGCTATACATCAATTTCCGCAGTTCAGGTTCAAACCGGTGGTTTTTCGGCTGAATATGGTAATATAAGATCGGGCTTGGTTAACATTGTAACTCAAGATGGAAGTAAGAATAAATATACTTTCAAAATGATAACTGAAATGAGCCCGGCTAACCCAAAACATTTTGGAATATCTCCGAACGACCCGAACTCTTACTGGATTCGTCCCTATGTTGACGGACCTGTAGCTATGTATGGTACTCAGGCTATAAATCCTGCAACCGGAAAGCCCTATTGGGATGCAAATACACAATTACAATATCCCCAATTCGCCGGATGGGTTGCCGTAGCTAATCAATTATTAAAAAGCGGAATTGTTCTGTCTCCTCAAGCTGCGCAAAAATTGTTTATGTTTCAGCACAGAAAAAATGTAAATATTGTAAATCCGGATTATGTGGTTGATGCAAGTTTTGGCGGACCTGCTCCTTTTGTAAGCGAAGCTCTCGGTAATCTAAGATTTTTAGCTTCATATAGAACGACTCAAACCGAATATGTTATTCCTCTTGCGACACCCGGAGAAAATGATTATACCGGACAGTTAAAATTAACTTCCGATATTGGCGAAGGTAAAAAATTAATGCTGCAAGGAATGATGGCCCAAATTACCGGAACCAATAATAATAATTCGGGTCTACCCGGCTACTTTACTACTCCAAACTCTGAAGCCAGCGCTTTAAATCGGGTTAGTTATATTGATGCAAGAATTTTCACAAATGATTATTGGGCGCCTACTACTGAAAACATCTATTCATTTAGCGGTAAATATACTCAGGTTATAAATCCCTCTACTTTTTATGAAGTTCAAGCGAGTTCGTTTACATCAAAATATAATACTAATCCTGGTCGTTTAAGGGATACCAGCAGTATCTATCTCTTTGGTAACAATTATTATGTTGATGAAGCTCCTTTTGGATTTCTGCCAAATGCCCCATCTACAGCTATTGACGGAATGAGAATGAGTGTCGGATTCAGTAACTCCCGCGATAGTAGCGTCGTTGCTGACTATAATATAAAATTAGATTTCCAAAGTCAGCTCGATAAATTCAATGAAATTAAATCAGGTGCAGAGTTTCATTATACAGATAATAATGTGAATTCTGCTTCTGTCGATCAATATCTTCCAAACGGAAGATATACTTCTACCTGGCATACTTTCCCGATTCGCGCTGCTCTGTATGCCCAGGATAAACTTGAGTTTGAGGGAATGATTGCCACGCTTGGCGTTCGTTTAGATTATAGTAATCCAAATGGCGATTGGTACCAATTTGGTGCGTATCCATCTGCATTTGCTTCTTCTGAACCAGCAATAAATTTTGATACAGTCTTAACAAGAATACATACTATAAAACAATTTGATATTTCTCCAAGACTGGCAATCTCTTTCCCGATTACCGAGAATAGTAAACTCTATTTCAACTATGGTCACTTTAGGCAGTTACCCATTCCGGACGATCTTTATTTGATAAGAAGATTTTCTGATAATAATGCCGTTACGCAAGTCGCTAATCCAAGTATGCCCCTCCCTAAAACAGTTGCTTATGAGCTTGGGTACGAACAAAATTTAGCGGATCTACTGCTCGTGAGAGTTGCTGGGTATTATAAAGATAATTCCCTCCAGCCTACTACTGTTAATTATGTAAGCAGCGACAGTAAAGTAAATTATAATATTATTGAACCGAACAATTATAGCGATACTCGCGGTTTTGAATTAACTCTATCCAAAAACAGAGGCGATTGGATACAAGGTTTTGTTAACTATACTTATGACGTCAGCACTTCGGGAAACTTTGGTTATGGTACTTATTATCAAAATCCGGCAACTCAAAGAAATTATGAAGCTATAACACAATCATACTATCAATCTAAACCTGTACCCCAGCCTTATGCAAGAGCTAATATAGACATTTTATCTCCTGCTGATTTTGGGCCTGTGCTCGGCGGAAATCATATATTCGGAGATTGGCGTTTAAGTTTTATCGGTTCATGGACTTCAGGCTATTATTTTAGTTGGGCGGGCGGCGGCTCTAATGCTAGCATTGTTAATAATGCCCAATGGAATGATTATACTAACATTGACCTTAGAGTTACAAAATACATTAAAATTTTCGGTGTAGACTTTCAGCTATTTGCTGATATGAAGAATCTTCTCAATTATAAATATATGTCAATGGGTGGATTCTATGATTATAATGATTTTATCCTTTATATGAAATCTCTGCATCTGCCCGCTGCAATCGGAAATCCATTGGGATATGGAAATATTCCCGGGAATGATAGACCGGGCGATTATCGTACCGGACCATACATCCCTTGGGATCCAAATGCCTCCCAGGCTCAAAAGGATCAGTGGACTAAAAATAAATCTTATATTGATATGCCTAATTTAAGCTATCTAACTTTTCTTAACCCAAGACAAATCTTTTGGGGCATACAAGTTTCTATAGCGATAAATGATTAATTAAGAAATCTCAATTTGAGGATTAAATGAAATTAGTAAGTAAAATAAATAATTATTCTGCAATTCTTCTTCTTCTTTTAAGTTTGTTCCTTATTTCGAATAAAACTGAAGCTCAGTACAATAATAAGTGGATGACTGCAGGTTCTTTCCAGGATTTCTATTCCGAAATAGGTTGCGAGCCAGAAGAAAGTTTTGTGAAACAGCAGCAATACGGCGGTCAGTGGCCGGCAATTCACCCTAATCAAGATTCTAAAGCTGCCCGTGGATTATGGATTGGGGCAACTAACTTCACGGACGCTACCGGTGCTAATTTCCCATTTAAGGTCGTCCATGTTGGCCCTCGTGTTTCCGGCGCCGGAGAATTCTTTCCGGTACAATTCCAATTGATTAGTAAATTTGATCCGCCCCAGGTTTATGTTGATGGAACTCCGTCCGTAAACAATCCGACAGAAAATGATGCTGTTGATCCCACCATACCTGCTGATAGAGAGCTCATAACTGTAGTTAACACTCAGTTAGGCTTAACTATGACCCGGAAAATTCTTCAGTTCAGCCAGCAGCTAAATGATAATTATATGATTTATGATTACACTTTTACTAACACCGGAAATACAAACGGAGATTCAAAAATAGAACTCCCTAATAATACATTAACCGGGGTTTATGTCTATTTGCAATATAGAAATTCAATGAATCGTGAATCTTCATCAGAAATCGGAAATGCTACTCAGTGGGGATTTAACACGATGAATGATGCTCGAGGAGACGGGGCACAAAATATTGCTCTTTATAATGATCCCCCTAACCAAAGGTTTAGAGCGCAATATTCATGGCATGGTAAATATGCTCCGTTTACTCAATATGATAATATTGGCGGTCCCTTATGGTTTTATTCCACTTCTACAACTACAATTTCGAAGTCTGATACGGTAGGTCGTCTTTCCGCTATTCAATTTTACGGAGTTGTAACTGTTCATGCTGATAAATCAGCAGAAGATTCTACAGATGATATTGGTGAACCTTCTACTACAAATTATATCGGGTCTGATGATCCAAACGAATCCAATAATGATGCATTCAACCCCACTAAAATGGCAACAGAATACGGTATTATGTCAAACGGACATGAATCACCGCGCCATGCTGACAAAGTGCAGCCGGATGGTAAATTTGATGTCCCGACAGGAGACCCTTCTCTTGGTACTACCGGCGGTTGGTCATTTGGAAACGGTTATGGACCATATACACTTAAACCAGGCGAGAGTGTACACATCGTAATGGCTGAAGGAGTGGCTGGACTTAGCCGTGATGCTGCTACAAGAATTGGAATTGAATACAAGAATGGCATTATCTCGGCAAAAGCTAAAAATGATTCTGTCCTTACCGGGAAAGATTCATTATTCCAAACTTTTGATAGAGCCATTGCAAACTATAATAGCAATTATGCTATACCGGAACCACCCAAACCTCCAAAGCTTTTTAATGTGACTTCAGGAGGAAATAAAATAAGCCTTTCATGGGATGTTTATTCGGCAAGCGATCCTAACCTTAAAGGTTTTAATATTTATAGAGCGTCCGGGCAATATGACAGCACATATCATCTCATTTATCAAGCCGGACCAAACGATAGAAGCTTTGACGATGTTACTCCAATTAGAGGGCTTTCTTATTATTATTATATAAGTTCGGTTGGGAATAACGGACTTGAGAGCAGTGAATATTATACACAAACTTATAATCCCGCTAATCTTAAACGTCCCGCCGATTCAGTTATGAGCGATATTAGAGTGGTACCAAATCCATATAATATTTCAGCGGATAAATCGCTGGGCTTCGGCGATCAGCAAGCTAACCGCTTGGCTTTCTTCAATATTCCAGGACAATGTACAATACGTATTTACACTGAAATTGGCGAACTTATTTATACTATAAATCATACAGACGGAAGCGGCGATGCTTATTGGGATTCAGTCACTTCTTCTAATCAGATTGTGGTAAGCGGAATTTATATCGCCGTCGTAGATAATACTATAACTGGTGAAAGAAAAATTGTAAAGTTCGTAATTATTAGATAACAGTATACAATGAAGAGAATTTTAATGGAAAAAAATATTAAACAGGCAACTTTTATTTGCTTTATTATCTTAATGTCGGCTTCTTTCTCGTTTGGTCAACAGCAAAAGCTGGCTCAAACCGGGATGAAATTTTTAAGCTTGTCCTTGGATGCAAGAGGAAGCGGCTTATCAAGTTCTACCACTTCCCTGGAAGACGGCGCGGCGTCTATGTTTTATAACCCTGCCGGTATGGCGAGGCTTGATAACTTTACTAGTATCTCGTTAGGACGCGTAAATTTTATTGCGGATATAAATTATAATTACGCTAGCGCTTCATTTGCCCCATCTAACGGTGATTATGGCATTATTGGATTGAGTTTCGAGAGTGTAGACTATGGTCAATTTCAAGGAACTATTCGCGCTGATAATACACAGGGCTTTGTTGACGTAGGCACTTTTAGCCCTACTGCTATGGCTTTTGGTATTGGCTATGCTAAAGCTCTTTCTGAAAAATTTGCCGTTGGAGGTATTGTTAAGTATGTCGCTCAATCCTTAGGAACTAGCGTCGTCGATGTTGGTTCAACAGGCAATTATTTAACAGAAGAAAATAAAACAAACGTTCTTGCCTTTGACTTCGGTATAATTTATAAGACAGGTTTTAAAAGTCTTGCTTTTGGAATGGATGTGAAAAACTTTTCCAGAGAAGTAAGGTATAAGACTGAAAGTTTTCAACTCCCATTGATTTTCAAAATGGGCATTTCAATGAATGTGTTTGATTTAATTCCTAACATAGATCAAAACATGCATTCTTTTCTTGTTTCTGTTGATGCTAGCCATCCAAGAGATTATCCGGAACAGCTTAGTATAGGTGGGGAATATACATTTATGAAATTAATTTCTTTGAGAGTAGGGTATATTTCTCCTACCGATGTTGAAGGCATAAGCGCCGGTCTTGGCATCAAACACGATTTTGCAGGATATAAATTCGCTTTTGATTATTCATTTACTGCATATAAAGTTTTTAGTAATGTTCACAGGTTTACGTTCACATTTGCTTTTTAATATTAACGAATCTTTTTTGTGAAAAACAAAAAATAATTTTGGATAAGGTATGAAAAATAATTTTTACAATTTATTATTTACAAATTTATTAATAGCTCTCATTGCACTGTTAAGTTTTAACGGGTGTTCCGATAAGGGAGCGCCAAGCTTATACCAGGGGGTACCTACTACTCCTATAGGAGCAACTCCTGTTATTTCTTCAATAAATCCTCCGAATTCCAGTCTTGCGGGTGTTTCTCAGATCACTATCACAGGACAAAATTTTTCAACTAATCCAATGGAAGATTTAGTTTATTTTAATGGTAATCAAGCGGTTGTTTCAAGCGCTACCACAACGCAGCTTGTTTTAACCGCTCCAAACGTTACCGGCGATTCTATTGCTATTATGGTTGCAGTTTTACATTCGGAACTTTTCAGCAATAAATTGTACTACTCTCTTAAACCTGGAGCAAAGGATTTCTATCCTGATGCAAATAACACTTATATAGTTCCATATTCAATTGTGTCCGATAATTTAGGAAATATTTATACTTCGCTTACGGTAAATAACGGCGGAGCGGGGATTAAAGAAATTACTCCCGACAGTATCATTACAAATTACGCCACTAAGGGGACTGAGACATTTTGGACAAACATGCGGTTCGGTCCAAACGGTGTTTTGTACACTGCACGAAATCTTTTTGCAGTATTTCAAATTCCTGCCGGAGGAGGAGCACCTACACCGTTTGTAATCTTCCCTAATTCTGTCAAAATATCTCAATTAGAATTTGATCCATACAGCAATTTATGGGCTGGAGGTAATAACACTTCAATTTATAGAATCAAACAGGATAAAAGTTTTACTGCATTCCCATTTACCGGCAACATTACCGCTATGCGAGTTTATAATGATGGCGGTACAAATTATTTGTATGTTGCCGTTCAGCAGGATTCAAATGTTACAGTGCAGCGATTTCCTATCGATGCCAATGGTAATTTAGGCGCAGTTGAAACTTATTATGATTTCTCAGGTAACTACGGCACCGGGAATTCAATTACAGCGCTTGAATTTTCCACTGACGGCGATATGTATTTAGGTACAACGCTTCCGCAGGCAATCGTTGTGGTTCATAAAGATAAAACATCTGCACCGCTTTATCCTGGAGTTTTACAACAAACCGGCGTTGTCTCTATGGTATGGGGTACCGGTTCTTATTTGTATTATACACGCGCTGCTACTTTTAATACTAGCACCGGCAATGTTGTAATACCTCAGACTATTGTTAGACTTGATGTGCAAAAGCAAGGGGCTACATATTACGGGAGATAAATAACTGTTCATTATTTTATCATAAATAGAAGGAGTGCTTCATGAAAAAGTTCGTTTCTTTTTTGTTTTTTTTGACGCTTGCTTTAAGCGCCACTGCTTTCTCACAGGGATGGAGTTTCCAGGGATATTTCCCAGATTCCACTTTTAAGGGTTCTTATAATAAAACATTTGGTACTGGAGTGCATGCCATAGCTGTTGCACCTGATGGAAATGTTTGGTTTGGGTACATTAATGCTACCGATAGTATCTTAAGTGGGACTAATACTTATTCGGCTGTTAGAGATATTTTTGTCTATAAACCAGATGGAACACCTGCTTCATTCAGTCCAATTAAAATAATTTCAGGCAATGGTATCACCGATACTATGTATAACAGCACGCGCGGTGCAAGAGCCGATCAAAATGGAAATATTCTCTGGTCAAGTTATAACATCTTATATAGAGTTAATTATCAAACAGGCGCAGGGATGAACAAAGCGGTTTATTCTGGAGGAACTTTAACTGCGCCAGCCGTTGATACTGTCGGAGATATTTTTGTAGCCCCTGTAATTCCTGCCCATCCTATTCAAATATGGAATACCGATTTTACATTGCAAGGAACTAATGTACAAGATTCATCAGTTGGCTTTTCTAGAACTTTAGAAGTTTCAAAGGACGGCAACACAGTATATTGGTGTGGATATACCAATAATTCTATTTGGGTATACCATAGAACAGATGCTTTTTCTCCGTATGTATTAACAGATACGGTACTTAAAGGTTTATCGTGTGAATCTATTGCCTGGGATCCCAAAACAGGTTACTTATGGTGCGCATCCGGCAATGCTCAAAATAACCCCCCGAACCAATATCCCGGCGTTTCTACTTCTTATACACCATCTGCCTGGTATGCAGTTGACACACAAACTTGGGCAATCAAAGATAGCATTTTATGGCATTTCCATAATCCGGCTGATGATGCAAGGCCAAGAGGAATGGCTTTTAGTCCGGATGGCAATACTGTTTATGTTGTAGGGTACAATTTTAACCAAGCCACTTTTTACCCTTCCATTGAAAAGTTTAGTCGTCCGCTTGTTGGTATTAAAGAGCAGGGAAATAGTAATATCGTAACCAGTTTTACTTTATCTCAGAATTATCCTAATCCCTTTAACCCATCTACTGAAATTACTTTCTCAGTAGCTAAGTCTGGATTAGTTACTCTTAAAGTTTATGATCTACTCGGAAGACTAGTTTCGACTTTGGTTAATGAGAATAAATCTACCGGTAATTATACGGTTCGGTTTGATGCTAGTCGACTTGCATCCGGTACATATATTTATCAGATGAATGCAAACGGTGTTCTGCTTACTAAAAAGATGGTTCTCCTGAAGTAAGAAGACCTCTTTTATTTATTAAAGCCCCGGATAACCGGGGCTTTTTTTGTTAAAATCATTTCCTTTAAATAGTCAGCTAATCTAAGGAGAAAACCGTGAGCAATACAATTTCTGCAGATCCGCAGCAAATTAAACAAAGCGGAAGAATCGCCTCTATCGATGCTTTCCGTGGGTTTACAGTACTTGCAATGATTTTTGTAATCCAGGTTGCGGGATATACAAATCTCCCTCTAACAATGTCCTGGTTTGGAAGTCCTCCCGTATCAACTTTTAAACATGCCGGTGATGCTATAAATGCAACAGGTATTGGGCTGACTTTTACAGACTTAGTAGCTCCTTTTTTTGTTTTTATAGTTGGTATGGCTCTTCCATTAAGCAAGAAAAGAAGGGGCTCAGACTGGTGGAAACACGTTACCAAAAGAACTTTTATGTTAATTGCCCTGGGGGTTATTTATATTTCTCTTGCGCTGGGTTCGGCAAATTCATGGGGTGGATTATCCTATTGGTGGGGGATTCTTCAAGCAATCGGTATTGCTTACTTTATGGGTGCAGTTTCAACTCAATTCCCTCAATGGCAGAGATGGGTTGCGGTTTTTGTTGTTGCAGGTTTTCATCTATTTATGTCTATGAATTTTAATTGGTGGCTTCACCTTGGAAATCCCAACAACGGTTTCTGGACAATTGCTAATCTTTCGGGCGATACTTTAAGACCGTTAACAATTCATTGTACTCCTTGGGCTTCTATTTCTTACGGTACTATTACTATTGTCGGCACTATACTGGGAGATTCACTTCTTACAAGATCTCACAAAAAGATAATTACTCAATCAATAATTATCGGCGCCGTTTTCTTTATACTCGGATATCTGCTTCATTTATTTGATTACCCTAAGTTTGCAATGAATAAGGATAATGTCACAGTTTCTTATGCGTTTGCTACTTCCGGAATTTCCGCTTTTACATTCTTAATTTTCTATTTAATAATGGATGTCGCTAAATATCAAAAATGGGCTTGGATTTTTATTGTATTCGGGTCAAATGCATTGTTGGGATATTTCTTACAACCAATTGTTAGAATATTTGCATACGCACTAGGTTTCAAACCATATCTTATCGGATTAAGCGGTTGGTATGGAATGTTTATCGGCTTGGTTTGGACTGCCGTTTTGTGGGCTGTTCTCCTTTGGTGCAACAAACGGAATATTTATTGGAGGATTTAATATTTTTTTTTCCTCTGGTATGTCTATAAATTTTATGAAAAAATATTTACTGATTATCTTTAGCTTTATCATTTTCAGCTCTGCCGTTTTGTCTCAGTCGCTTCCTCCCAAAAGGGAATTCAGAGGGGCATGGATTGCTACAGTCATGAATTTGGATTGGCCTTCCAGTAATACTTTGACTACTGATCAACAAAAATCTGAACTGACTTCTTAATAACTCAACAGTAATAAAATTTTCTTTGCCGGGAAGCGGTTATGTGGAATTAAAAATTTATAATTTGCTAGGCTCTTTAATTTCAGAGCCAGCTAAGGGAAATTTTTCACAAGGATTTTATTCCGTCAAGTTCGACGCAAGTAATTTGCCTTCCGGAATTTATATATACACGATGTCAGTGAACAATAAATTTTTTGCAAAAAAAATGATTTTAATGAAATGAGTGCCAAGCAAAAATGATAATGAAGCAAGAGAGATAATGTCTTTAAAAAATATTATAAGAACGCAAATACTCAAATGAGGAATAAAATGAAAACATACCTTTTAATTTTATTTTTTTCTTTAACAGCCTTTGGACTTAATTTTTCACAAACGCCAAAAGTTAAAACCGGAATTGAAGTTCTAAGAGATAATAATTTTAATATACTAGCCGGTAAAAAAGTCGGATTGATTACAAATCCTACCGGGGTTGATTCAAAGCTTGTATCCACAATAGATATATTATTTCACGCTAAAAATGTTAAGCTTGTGGCCTTGTTCGGGCCTGAACACGGTGTAAGAGGAGATTTTTCTGCAGGTGCTGATGTTGAATCTTACACAGATAAACAGACTGGACTGCCGGTATATTCTCTTTACGGAAAAACAAGCAAACCTACACCTGAGATGCTGAAAGGTATTGATGCGCTGGTTTACGATATTCAGGATATCGGCTGCCGTTCTTATACATACATAAGCACAATGGGAAAGGCTATGGAAGCAGCTGCAGAAAATAACATCCCATTTGTTGTACTAGACAGACCTGATCCTCTCGGAGGTAAAAAAGTTGAAGGAAATTTAGTTGAAGACGGATTTCAATCTTTCGTTAGCGCGTATAAAATTCCTTATGTGTACGGATTAACCTGCGGAGAGCTTGCCAAAATGCTTAACAAGCGAGGGATGTTAAAAGACGGTGAAAAATGCAGGCTGACTGTTGTCCGAATGAAGGGATGGAGAAGAAGCATGTCCTTTGAAAAAACCGGACTGCCATGGGTATTAACTTCACCTCACATACCGCATTTCGATACGCCTGAATATTATGTCGCAAGCGGTATTATGGGTGAACTGGGGACTTTATCCGAAGGCGTGGGGTACACTCTTCCTTTCCAGATTTTCGCTGCAGAATGGATAGATGCTGATAAGCTAGCAGAAAAAATGAATGCGCTTGGATTGAAGGGAGTTCTCTTCCGCCCGATTAATTTTAAACCATATTATGGGATATTTAAAGATAAAGAACTACACGGTGTAGAAATTAATATTACCAATTACCGAAAAGTTAATTTAATGAGTCTTCAATTTTTATTTATGCAGGTCCAAACAGAAATGTACCCTGATAAAAATCCTTTTACTTTGGCTTCCAAAGAAAGACTTAGTTTTTTTGATAAAGTATGCGGAACTTCTAAGGTTAGAGAGCTATTCTCAAAAAACATGAACTACGATGATGTGAAAGAATTTCTTTACAAAGATGTGAAGAAATTTAAGAAGTTGTCTAAGAAATATTATTTATATCGTTAATGCAGGAGCAAGATCAAGAGCAAGTTTAAGGTTCAATGTTGAGTGTAACATCCTAATTATTTATCGGATAACTTATAAACCAGTTACATTGAGCTTGCCTGCTGGATAAATCATATTCCCTCATAATTTCATAGGTTATTACAAATTATGAATTTATTTTTGGCACTAATTATAAAGGGCACTTCTAAAAACTTCAATATTTGCCTGAAGGCAGGTAGGTTCGAAATGACAAAAAAAAATTGTGTCATTTCGACTGAGTCCTCGAAGGAGAAATCCCATGTTCAATTCGACCATCTAAGCTTTACAAAGGGATTTCTCACCGGCTTAAGCCGGATTCGAAATGACAATTATTTGTGTCGTATCTAATGAGCTTGCAAGCAGGCAGGTTCTCTGCATTAAATTTTTATAAATGATAGTTTTTAGAAGCACCCTAAATATATTTTTTAAGGAAAATTTTGGAAAAATATTTTATCGTTATTATTCATACAAATCTTATACTTTTATTTTTAATTATTATTAACGCCCCTATATATTCGCAAGCGAGTCTGCAGAATAAAATCGGGCAAATGATAATGGTGGGGTTTACCGGAACTACAGTCCCTGATTCTCTTTCTTTTGATCTTCAGAACAGAAATCTGGGCGGGGTAATTTTATATGGTGGAAATATTCTAAACCCGGTTCAACTGAAAAATTTAACTTCTCAGTTAAAGCAATTATCTAAGATTCCTTTATTTATAGCGACCGACCAGGAAGGCGGGCTAGTTGCACGTCTAACAAAAAGCAATGGTTTCGACTATACTTATTCTGAATATCAACTCGGGACTATCTTTTCTTCAATTGATTCTACCAGAGCACAGGCGTCTGAAATGGCTCAGTGGCTTTCTTCAAGCGGAATATCAATTGATTTTGCCCCTGTCGTTGATGTCGATGTTAATCCAAACAGTCCTGCTATAGGACATTATCAAAGAAGTTTTTCTCCGAATCCAATAACGGTTTCTGATTATTCTGCCGCTTTTATTGATGAGATGCATAAACAAAATATTATTACTACACTAAAGCATTTCCCGGGGCACGGAAGCGCTACTTCCGATTCTCACTTGGAATTTACGGATATAACAAATACTTGGGCTGATTCTGAATTGATTCCTTATCAACAACTTATTGCAGACAATTACTCAGACCTAATTATGGTTGGGCATCTTTTTAATGATCATCTTGATTCTCTTTATCCGGCTTCTCTTTCTAATAATGTCATTACCGGACTCCTACGTAAAGAATTAGGATATAAGGGAGTTGTTATAACCGACGATATGCTGATGGGTGCGATTTCAAAATACTATACTTTTAGCAAAGCCATTGAACTTGCATTAAATGCGGGCGATGATATTTTATTATTTGCTAATAATTTAGGAGTTAATAGTGAGACTATCGTCGATAGTGTTATAAATATAATTTCACAAAAAGTTGACGTGGGCGCTATATCCGAATCACTAATTGACTCCGCCTATAACAGGATAATGAATTTAAAGCAAAAGTATTTGACAACAACTTCTATTGGTAAAGAATTTGCCTCGGCTAATGTTCCTGTAAATTATTCTCTGTCGAACTATCCAAACCCATTTAATCCGGAAACAAATATTATATTTAGTATTGACCGTAGTTCACTTGTTACAATTAAAGTATATAATATAATGGGACAATTAATAGAAAGTTTAGTTAACGGGGAAATTAAAAAAGGGAATTATAGACTTCAGTTTGATGGATCAAGATTGGCATCAGGAATTTACATTGTTGTATTGCAGGCTCCTTCTGTTATACTTACAAAGAAGATTATGCTCCTGAAATGAGTACTATGCAAAGTCATAAAATATCTACTCTGATGAATCGTTCCGATGATGGCAATTAATATACAGCCATGTAGTGTTTAGTCGATTGACATTTGGAATAGGATATAGTAGGGAAGGGTCCTCCCGCTGAATAATTGCTTATGAAGATAAATCCAATTCAAACTAAAATATTCCAAGACTTCTTTATTATGTCGTTTCTATCGTCCTGCCTATAGTATTGACTTTTAAATCCTTGTTTATTATGCCAAGATATTTTTATGATAAATTTCATTGCGTTTCATTCAAAATTCAACATTCATAATTCAAAATTGCGGCTTGCCGCACTATGAATATTTTCTAAGAAGAATACTATTTTAATATAATTAACTTTTTAGTTTGGATAAATTCACCCGCTGCCATTCTATAAAAATAAATCCCGCTTGCCAATTGCCTGCTGCCAATCGTGAACTGTATATTGTAATTTCCTGCCTGCTTTTCTTCATTGACTAAAGTAGCAATTTTCTCACCTAATACATCATAAATATTTATAGTAACTAAGTCAGTTCTAGGAACTGAATATCTTATTGTCGTAGTAGGATTAAACGGATTAGGAAAGTTTTGAGATAAATAATATGAGCTTGGAACGGTATTATTCTCAACTTCAACTCTTAAAGGATTATTTATTACCAGATTATAAAGAGATGCGGAATCACCTTTAAAAGCATCTTCATCCACTTGTTTTGATATACCAGTTATATTTCCTGTCCAGCTAAATTGTTTGAAAGTATAATTTGACCAAATACCAAGATTTGTCACCGGTGAAGAAGGGTTGTTGTCGGGATACGCAATCCATAATAAATATTTGTTCAATGATCCGTTTAAAAAAGAAGCATAAGTTTTATTGGTATATATTATAGGATCAACACCCGTTTGCTGTTTTACTGTACTCATCCATAATTCTACCCAGGCAGATAATGCAGCGCTCCCCATGTTTGAGGGATAAGAATTATTACTAGGATTGTCTTCCAAATCCAATACCGGAGGTAAATAACCTTTCGTTATAAATTGGCCTGCCTCAGCAAGAAAATGATTAGCTTCATCAATTGCGTTTAAGCTAGTAGGATTTGCAAAATGATATTCACCCATCAATAGTCCGGCATTATTGCCATCAGTCATATTAGACTTAAAGAAAGGATCAGTATAACTTGTCCCCTGAGTTGCTTTTGTAAACACAAACGTTACCCCTGATTTTTTTACTTCATCCCAGTTAATCGGCGCCAATGGAGGATCACTTTGATAATGAGAAATATCAATTCCTAAAACATAATTCAATTGGTTAGAAATAACTATTTGAAAGTTAAATTGTCCTGAAGATATATTGCCTGGATTTATTACCTCAACACTCCAATTATCTGCCGCCATAGGAAACTTAATGCTCAATTGAATTTGAGTGCTGCTCTGACTTATTATTGCTCTGTTTGTAATTATCAGACCTGTTGTAATATCTCTTAATGTTACCGTGCACCCCGTTAGAAAATTTGTACCATTAATATAAAATGGCTGAGCATCAGAAGAGCCAGTAACTGGACTAACGGTGACGCTTGTTATCGATGGCGTTACTGTCTGTGCAATATTAAATGATGAAACAAAAAAGATAAAAGAAATAAATAAAAGTAAATTATTTTTCCTCACATTAACCCCGCCTTATTATTTTTGTAGTCCGAAATACCTTAGTACCTTATTCATAACATCATTTCTGACATTCTGATTAGCAATAGTTTCAAAAGGGAAGCCGAATACAATAGCACCATATTTCCCTTTGTATGCTGTTCCTGCACTGAACTGGTTCTCTCTGTATCTCAAGATTGTCTTAGATCCATTGACCGGCTCAACTTCATCCGGCGCCGTTACAGCGTATATCTTATCGTTAAACTTCGTATTAAAACTAAAACCACTAAACTTCTTCATAAATAATTGATCTGCCGAGAAAACCTCACCCGTCCTAGCCGCATGCCCCGTACCGAATGTATAATGTAAGGTCCTTTCAGCAAAATTTATATCTGTACTGTCGGCTGTCCCTTGGTTAAAAATATCACTTGCAACATAACAGCCGGATATAAATAAATTCCCTCCCGAATTACAATATCTCCTAATTGCCTGCTGTAGTTTTTCCGGGAATGCCTTAAACCTTACTCCCTTCAGTGAGTCCTCCTTTGCTCTTTCCCAATGCGTCGACCTTTGCTCTCCGAGAATTAAATCAACAAATCTGTAACCGGCTAAATCAACTGAACCATCCTCTACCGACTGTGCACTTACCGAAACAAAAGGATACCCGCTCTTCATTATTGATTCTCCATGTATGTATGGGTAATCAAACGTATTACCCGCAATTACATGCGCTTCATAGTCTGCATGACTTGCACCCCAGCCCGGGTTATCATTCGATATCCATTGATGTGTTGAATCAAAATCATATTCACTTCCCGTATAGCTTAAATCATACCTGTCGGCAATACCCGGATCCTTTTCATTTAAGAACCCCGTGAACTTTGCACTCTGCACGTATGCCGGTCCGGCTACTCTATAGAACCCATTGACTATCAATACAGGCTTCTTACGGCTATCCATTCTGCAGACCGACAGTATCTCCGACGGAAAGCTCTCTCCGCCGTTATTTACTGCCGTTACTTTGTAGCTGTATATAACCCCTGGCTTTATTGTCTTAATTTCATAGCTTTGATTATAAACAAGCACACCATTATCAAAGCTTCCGTCATTTGCTCTGGTGTATACGATATATCTATCCGGTTTAGCTGTCGCTTCAAGTGGATCTTCTGTAGGCTGCCATTTTAACGTGACATCGCCAGCACTGTCCATTGAGCTCATAAAATGATTTACCGGTAATGGCTCTACAACGTATTTATAATGATTCTCTGTGGCTATGAACCGGAGCATTCCTTTATACATCGCTCTTGCTACATCAAAACGAAACTGAGGATCATGACCAAACTTCATGTCCGTGAAGTTCTGATGCGATAATAACTCTATCAATAATGATGGTACGTTTGGACGATAGACTTCGCTGTATTGCTGCGGATAAACATCATTCGACGGTTGCTCATCCATTATTTGTCTTCTTCTCCATGAAGGATCATATTTTTGTCGAATGTCATCTGTAATTTGTGTCTGAACCAAATCTGCCAAGTCTCTGCTTTCTAATCTCGATACCCCATTTGGAAAAGTAGATTTACCGTCTGCGCCTTTTATACCATATAAAGCCAATGTTCCTATGGTTGTATCGTTATGTGTAATCCCTGCATCTGTATGAAAAGCTAGTGAAATGTCGATAGGAATGCCAAGCCCTTCACTGTTTACGTTGTTAATTGAACTTCCGTTAAGATAATTTACGTATTTGCTTCGATCCTGCTTATCATCATTATAATCATCTTGTGCATGATTAAAATCATATAGTGTATCCGGTATTCCCGAATATTGAAGGTAATATCTACTGCCTTCAGCATATTTTGGTAACCCGCTTGTAGCGCCGCCTCGTTCAACGACTCCCATTCCACCGCCGAATCGCACGGCATCACTTGATACAATTCTATTTAATTCATTGCTTTTATTAGTTAATACTACCTTGTCTTTCTTAGGATTATAACCTTTTTCAAATTTGAATTCACCAAGATAAATCCAGGTGCTTCCGCCTATCTGCTGATTGACTTTATAACTAGTCTTGATTCCGCAATGGAAAACCGAATAATTTGCATCGGTTATATTATTTGCCGATGCTTTGTAAGAAATGTAAACTGCGTAATTTCCCGCTTTTGGTATCTCAGGAATCCAACTTATAGAAGCTGATGCGACTGAGTCTGAATTTGTTTCTCTAGTGGTCCCTTTATCAAAAGGATTGTAATCGACAGGGTAGGGAAGTGTGCCTTCCGAAAATCCGGTACCATTTCCGTTTCTCCACTCTGATTGCGGTTTGTCAGCCTGCTCGTAATATCTCTTTTTTTTTATATCTGCCTTATTATCATTATCAACTATAACTGATTCCTTCTGAATATCTCGTTCTCTTGGATCAAAAACTACAGCACCCGCATTCTCTAACATCGGAATCAAATATGGGATGCAAAACGAGGTGGGAAGTAAATCCTCTACCGATTGGAAAAGCCTGGGTCGCTGCCATTCCCAACGGTCGTTCTTAGTATTGTAATACCATCCGTGGCTAGGCGCTATTACTATATTGCGGTCAAATAATCCATTTGTTGCTGTATATTTCTTACTAGTATTCTCTACAACTGGCAATGGTCTATTTGATGCTTTCGGAATCCTGCTATTATCAAAATATGAAGAATCTTTACGGAAATAATTTGGAATAAAATCCTCTATGGGAATTCCTAAAGACCGAATAGAATATTTGTATTCACTAAAATCCTGTCCGAAGTAACTCTTTATTTCTGAATAAATTTCTTTTACGTTTCCTTCTCTAAATGCTATATATGAAAACGGACGTGTTAAATTTATTGTAATAATCTTATTCAAAGAGTCTATGGAGACTTCCTCCAACTTTGTACCCTTCGGTATTTCGAATCTAAAATCCCTTTTCTCAATTAGTCTCTTAAATGAAGCGACTATTTCCTGCTTGCTTAATTTTACCCTCCCGGTTTCTTCCTTATGCAAAATATGTTCTGAGGCGCAGCCAGAAAAAATTATCATTACAGCGATAGGAATTAAAATCCCTGTCAGTCTTATCTTGTGTGATTTCATTTTAACAAAATTAACTTCTTAGTATTTGTAAAACTTCCCGCATGAATCCTGTAAAAGTAGATTCCGCTTGGCAAATTTATTCCATTAAATTTAACTTCATAAATACCAGCACTCTGATCTTTATTTACCAGCTGTGAAACGTGATTGCCTAAAACATCATATATGTCTAATTGAACGTGAACGTTCTGCTTCGATACTTCCGGGATAGAATATCTTATTATCGTAGTCGGATTAAATGGATTTGGATAATTCTGCTCAAGGGAATATTCTGTGGGTAACGCTGAACCATTATTAATTAAAGCCGAATATCTATACTGAATGCCATCAATTAATACTGCACCGCTGTCATAACCTGAAGGGTTTTGAGCAACCACTACGCTGTTGAATAAAAGATTTCCTGTGCTGATATTATTTACAGGGATTTCCACAAACTTCCATCCTGTCCAATTTAATGTGTCTACTCTTACTGGAACGTCTTGGTTCGTGTTTGTGTTAAACCAATACTCAAGAAAATTGTTGCTTGCGTCTCCGAAAATCCACATCCCGAACATATTGTTTGTCTGTGAATAGATGTCCGGCTTTGCGTCGTCATATACCCTGCATAATCCGCCTGCAGTATCGTCAAATACATAAGTAATTCTGCCCGAATGCGTCCCATCTACTTGTGTGCCGTATACAATACTAAACTTAGATTTACTTGTATCAACGTTTTTGGTGCTTATACTATAATTTGGATCATGCCAATGATTTACCGACTCAAAGTCTTCTATCTCAGTCCCTTTAACAAACGCCGATTTGCCTGTACTAAAGTATATTACGGTGTCAGCCTTAAGTTGCTCGCCGGTGACACTTTGTATGCCTGCCTTAAGTGTAACTTTAAATTTGGAGTTCTCCGATAAGACGCTATATGGATAGAATGTGAGGACTCCTTCATTATTGATAATGTTGTATGCTGGATTCCTTATTGTTAAAGTGTTACCTGATGAATCTTGGAATACTACTCTTCCTCCTAAAGATTCGTATATAATTGGGATGTTAAATCTAATAATAAATTTTAATGATGTGCTTACGTCTGCAGTATTATTCGCCGGGTACGTATTCACTAGGTCCAAAGGTGCAGATTGTTTAGTATTGAAACTAAAATTAAGTGCGTTCTGCAATGGGACTCCGAGTATGCTATTTGCGTTTTTACTTATTGTAACTGAGTAAGTTGCAGAAGGTGAAAGTAATGCAGTAGGAGTGAAAACAAGTGTATGACTATAATTTTGCCATGTGAACTTACCGGCTACTTGTGGAGAAATTGAAAATGCATTTTGAGTAGAAGCTTGATCCATTGCTATACCGAAGTTTATAATTACCGACGCATTTGACCAAACACTGTCTTTTTCTATTGAAGGGGAATAGGCAGCAATGTAGGGAGTTGTTGCATCGCTTCTGATCAAACTAAAAAATTTCGTCCAATTCCAATATTGACCGGGGTCTGTATGTGTGTTACATGTCGGATCTATATATGGATAATTCTGATTTATATAAGTCCTCCACCAGGCGTACAAATGTTCATCATGCCCTATTACATGGTCGCTGTCTAAAGGAACTCCCCATGTTTCTATTAAATGACGGTATAATCCGGCAGAAGATTTGTACATTGTATCAGTAAAATATTGAGGCTGGCTGACATATCCTTCATGCTCAACTCCTATCATGTATGGATTCCAACAGCCTACATGCCAGGCTCTATCGTGCTCTCTTACTAATTGAATCATATATCCGTCAGAACTTCTTATTAAATAATGAGAACTAACCGGATTATTATTGTTATCAGGGTCTGTCAATGTAGATAGCGCTATTGCAAAATTGCATTCTGTATCGTGTACTACCAAGAATAGCGGGTTGATTGCATTAGGAGTATAATTCGGACTTGGATACCACCATGCAGGAGGATAATCTGCCGAATTAGTAGAATCTATCGATTGAATATTCTTAGAACTTTTTTTTGGATTTACTTCTTCGCTGAATTGGCTCATCTTAATATCAGGCTTACTTGTTATAGTTATTCCCTTTAAATTTGTTCCGTCGTAAAGGACTTTGAAAACATCAAATGTAAAAAATGGTCGAATGTCTTTTTGAGGTATTCCGGAATATTCTTCAATCACCGGTCTCCAATTATTCAAATTTGATCTATCGATTTTTAAGCTGTCTGCTATTGATGATAAAAGCGCTGCCGCTGCCTCTATATTTAAAGTAGGATTAACGGCAACAATTGCCGGGTCTTGGTTAATTAACTTTGCTCCGTCAAGTAATGAATGCCCCATTCTTTTGTCATCCCTTAATCCCATTATGCCGTATGTTACAGGATATATCCCAGCATCATTAGTCGATTCTACAATATTTGAATACCTTGTCTCTGTATAAGAAATAGCTTTTAATAAATCTAATGGAATGTTATATGCCTTAGCGGCATAGGAAAAAGCGTTAAGAAGTTGCTCCGTTGAAGGAACATTCTGAATTGTCTGCGCTTTAACTAATAATGAACAAACTAGTATAAAACTTAAAATAATATTTTTGCGATATAGCATAAAAAACCTTACTATAAATATTTAATAATCCCGCCTATATAATTATTCAATCCAAAAAGGGGATTTATTAAATCCTTCTTTCTATGTATTATTCTACAAACCAAAATACTTTAGTACCTTATTCATAAGGTCATTTCTGACATTCTGATTAGCAATAGTTTCAAAAGGGAACCCGAATACAATAGCGCCGTATTTCCCTTTGTATGCTGTCCCTGCACTGAACTGGTTCTCCCTGTATCTTAAGATTGTCTTAGATCCATTGACCGGCTCAACTTCATCCGGTGCCGTTACAGCGTATATCTTATTATTAAACTTAGTATTAAAACTAAAACCACTAAACTTCTTCATAAATAATTGATCTGCCGAGAAAACCTCACCCGTCCTAGCTGCATGCCCCGTACCAAATGTATAATGTAATGTCTTTTCAGCAAAATTTATATCTGTACTGTCGGCTGTCCCTTGGTTAAAAATATCACTGGCAACATAACTGCCGGATATAAATAAATTCCCTCCCGAATTACAATATCTCCTAATTGCCTGCTGTAGTTTTTCCGGGAATGCCTTAAACCTTACTCCCTTCAGTGAGTCCTCCTTCGCTCTTTCCCAATGCGTCGACCTTTGCTCTCCGAGAATTAAATCAACAAATCTGTAACCGGCTAAATCAACTGAACCATCCTCTACCGACTGTGCACTTACCGAAACAAAAGGATACCCGCTCTTCATTATTGATTCTCCATGTATGTATGGGTAATCAAACGTATTACCCGCAATTACATGCGCTTCATAGTCTGCATGACTTGCACCCCAGCCCGGGTTATCATTCGATATCCATTGATGTGTTGAATCAAAATCATATTCACTTCCCGTATAGCTTAAATCATACCTGTCGGCAATACCCGGATCCTTTTCATTTAAGAACCCCGTGAACTTTGCACTCTGCACGTATGCCGGTCCGGCTACTCTATAGAACCCATTGACTATCAATACAGGCTTCTTACGGCTATCCATTCTGCAGACCGACAGTATCTCCGACGGAAAGCTCTCTCCGCCGTTATTTACTGCCGTTACTTTGTAGCTGTATATAACCCCTGGCTTTATTGTCTTAATTTCATAGCTTTGATTATAAACAAGCACACCATTATCAAAGCTTCCGTCATTTGCTCTGGTGTATACGATATATCTATCCGGTTTAGCTGTCGCTTCAAGTGGATCTTCTGTAGGCTGCCATTTGAGAGTAACATTGCCTTGGCTATCCATTGAACTCATAAAATGATTTACCGGTAATGGCTCTACAACGTATTTATAATGATTCTCTGTGGCTATGAAACGAAGCATACCTTTATACATTGCTCTCGCTACATCAAAACGAAACTGAGGATCATGCCCAAACTTCATGTCCGTGAAATTCTGATGCGATAATAACTCTATCAATACTGATGGTACATTTGGATTACGAGATTCACTATAGTTTCCGTTTTCTAAATGTCGGCGTGTCCATGCAGGGTCGTATTTTGCCCGTATATCATCAACGATTTGTGTCTGCATAATATCCGCTAAGTCACGATTGGCTAACCTGGATATTCCGTCTGGGAAAAATCTTCTGTGCTTTGCATCGGAAATACTGTAGATTGAAAGTGTCCCAATCGTAGTATCATTGTGCGTAATTCCTGCATCAGTATGAAAAGCTAATGAAAGATCAATCGGAATACCGAGCCCCTTGATATCTCGATCTGAATTTGGCCCAAACGGTTTTCCGTATAGGTAATTCACGTATTCAGGACGACTCTGGTAATCATCATTGTAGTCATTCTTGTTCTTATTTAAATTATATACTAAAGAATCCGGCATACCCGCATATTGTAAATAATAACGCGCTCCTTCAAATATCTTTGGACGACCGCTTGCTTCGCCTCCTCTCTCTATAATCCCCATACCGCCGCCAAACCGCACTGCGTCGCATGTTAAGTCTTTGCCCGCTTCATTACTTTTATTTGTTAATACTACCTTGTCTTTCTTAGGATGATAACCTTTTTCAAATTTGAATTCACCAAGATAAATCCAGGTGCTTCCGCCTATCTGCTGATTTACTCTGAATTCTGTTTTTACACCGCTATGATAAACAGTATATCTTGCATCTGAAACATTTTCTGCCGATTCATGGTATGAGATATAAACAGCATAGTGACCTTCTTCCGGAATATTTGGAATCCAACTTACTGAGGCAGATTCAACTTTATCTGAAAGTGTTTTCTTATACGTGCCTTTTTGAAAAGGATTATAATCAGAAGGGTATGGTGGTTTTCCGATCGCAAAACCAGCGCCCTTACCTTTTACCCATCTATGTTTTTTACCTTTGCTTGTCTCGATATAATATCTCTTTTTCACATCATTGCGAGTGTCATTGTCTATTACTACTGAATTTATCTGCCTGTCTCTTTCTCTTGGATCAAAAACTACTGCTCCTGCATTCTCTAGCATGGGTAATAAATATGGTACTGTGAAAGATAAGGGGAGCAAATCTTCTACCGTCTGAAAAATTCTTGGGCGCTGCCACTCCCATCTATTTTCTTTGTTTGCATAATACCAGCCATGGCTTGGCCATACTATAATATTTCTATTAAATAGACCATTTGAAGGAATAAATTTCTTGCTTATGTCTTGAGTTACTGGATTAGGACGGTAATAATATCGGGGCAGCCGTGTTGTATCATATTCTGTAGTATCGCTCCTAAAATAATTAGGAACCAAATCTTCTATTGGATAACCCAGAGTTTTTATAGTAAATGAATAATCTTTATAGTCTTCTCCAAAATCATTCTTTACTTCAGAATAAATGTCTTCTACCTTGTCCTCTCGAAATGGAATGTAAGAAAGTTCTTTGTCGCAAATAATTACAACTGTTCTTTTTACCGAATCAATTTTTATTGATTCCACTCTAGAACCCTTTAGAAAATCAATAAAGGAGACTATTTTCTTTTTAACAGTGTCTACCTTGCTTTCTTCTTTATGTATGCTAACTGGGGGCTTAGTCTTTGTTGCCTCCCTTTCCAAAGTACTTGTAGAACAGCTATAAAATAATATTGATATTAAAAAAATAGTAAAGAAATAAAAGTAAAATTTTCTCATCTATACTCCGGTTTTATTGCTTGAAGTGTTTCCTTGTAGTAATCTAATTAATATACTTTTCAATTATAATTTTCCAAACTAAATAACCTTTCCCTAATAAATGTACACCGTCATTTGAATATCTTTCATCTAGCCTTCCGTTGTTATCTAAAACTTTGGAAAATACATCGATATAATTTAGCCCGTATTTGTTTGCAATAGATTGTAGTCGTTCATTTAAAATCCTTATCTTATCGTTGGTTGCGTCCCCTTTATAATAAATATTATTAGTAGGGAGCACACTATGAATATAGATCTCAGTCAACGGCGAATTAGCTTTTATCTTATCAACTATCTTCTCGTAATTGCTGACGATCAAATCCAATGGTGAGCCCGACGATAAGTCATTGACCCCAATCATAATAAATATCTTTTTTGGCTTTGACTCTAAAGTTTTTTCAATCCTGTTTAGAATGCCTTCAGTTGAATCACTTATAATCCCTCTATTCTTTATGTCTGAATTCTGAAGCAACTCACTCCACTCGCAGCCATTAATAATACTGTCACCTATAAAAACTATCCCGTTTTCTTCATTCGGTAAAGTTTCAAAATGACTAGCCCTCTGTTTATAGTAAGGAGTGGGAAGTCCGGGTGTAATTATTCCTGTTGGCGTCTTTGAAGTCAGATGTAGTCTGTATAATATGTACGCAATTCCGCCTTTGTTATAACTTATTTTCGCAATTAAAAAAATCAGGAAAAGATTGATCAACAATGAAAAAATTAAGAAAAAATTCACCATTAGTGTCGCATTCACATTCTATATCTTTATAGTATTTCCATTTTAATCTTTGTTTTTTATGTCAAGATATTTGAAATGATTTTACATATTCCATCATACATATTCCATATTCCATTGCGGCTTGCCGCGCTATGAATAAGATAGCTCTTCCCTTAACTGGTATATGCATCTAAACCTTTTATAAAATATTAATTATTTAATATCAAAATGTCGGCATGTCCCCTGCAACATTAGTATTTACTTTCTTGCTAATATTAAACTTGAATATATTTTGCGGTTTGGTCAATCGAACAATTTTTAGGCTTTTTATTTTTTTAAGTGATACTATTTGATCACCAAATCCGTTTGTACCTTTTTGACTCGACCAGTACGTCACACATTTATCACCATTTTTATCTAGATACCAACCAAGGAATATTACAGAATGACCGATTCCGCTTTTCCATGAAATGTTCATAAAATCACCGGGGATTGCATCCTCTGGTTTAACTACCTTACCCATATTCGAGTACTGAACTAAAGCATATTCACTTCCAAATCCGTCAGCATTCCAAATCCCCCAATATTTAATCCAGTCGTTTCTTCTGCCTCCGTTTGGTTCCTGCATTCTCATTGCTTCAAGACGGTCCTTGGAAAGTTTACTTGCTTGCTTTCCAAGTATAAAATCTAATGCGGTTATTAGAACCGAATATGTTGAGCCGCTGCAGTAGCTCGAACTTCGTGTAGGCTTTATAAGTGAACTACCAAATAATTTTAGGTTATATCCTATTGGCGATTCAGTAGGTGTTGAATCTATCCCTATGAAATATCCCCCACCATCCATTGCATGAGATTGTACTGTATCTATTGCCCTTAATACTTCAAGATTATAAGACCTGGAATATTTAGAATAATTCTTGAAATGATCTAAATTCTGAAATTTAGCAGATATATCTCCCGGCTTTAAAATAAGCCACTTATTCTGACACTTCGTTATTTTGGGAAGACCGAAGAATATTACAGCAAATATTAAAATAACTAGATTTGTTTTATAACTCTTCATATAAGTTGCTGACATATTATTTGTAAAATTTATTTCTTTGTGATAAAACATACCATTCTTAACTAAATAAATCAATAAATAAACACCATGGTTTAATAATCTTACACTGATTAAAAATTACATCGTATGTGCAAAAAAGTGACCCCTTTTTAATTAAAAATCAGTGTTTTGTTGATTCCTAATATTCTGATAAGTGGTATACTATTTGATCCTTTGAAAGAAAATGAGTTATCCATGAAACAATTAAATCTCGATTCGTTTATTCTTCAAGAAAGTGATCCGGAAATAAGTCATTACAAAATCCTTTCTGGACTAAGTGTATACCGGAATGAATTAAGCAAAAATAGGTTGTATCCATCGCTGCAGGAGCTTATTCATCTGTCGTCTCAACTTCAGGATATTTTGTATAAAAGAGATAATTTTTCAATACTTCTTTCTAAGCAGAAAAGTAGTGTAAATTTTAAGGAGGAAAATTTAATTTTAAGTATTCCCGGCGAGACAGTAGAGTACAATGATTGTGTTTATGATTTAATAGAATGGTCGCTTCCGTTAATCAAATCTTTAATTGAAGAGGCTTATGTAATTTATGATTTTGTCGCAGAAAATATTTCTATTATCGAAGTAGGCGTGTCGCCGGCCTTTAAAGACGAAGGGTTTCTAATGCTTCCGGATGTTAAAAATGAAATTCTTCAAGTCCACAGATATAAAAGTATTATTTACTCAACTCAAAGTAGCCCATATCACTCACTTAGAACTTCGTTCCTGGAAAATCATAAATTATCGGATTTATCAAACTCGCTTGAATTATTGAAACATAATCTCCTAATAAAATATGATGAAAGACCAAACCTCGCAACTTTTGTTTGTAGAGTTGATATAGATGTTCCTTTTGACGAAACAATTTTCCTCATTGCTAAGAGAAAATTGTTAAATCTCTTAATAAAATAAATTCTGAGTTTACTAAGACAAAGTAATAAAATCAATTAAAATATGACCCGTCTCGTTAAGCAGCGGATCATCTTTTGGCTCAGTTTCTGTTGATATTTCACCCTTCTTAAGCAATTTCAATCCAAGTCGTTTCCTAAGTTCATTTTCCTTTTCAAATTTTTTCTGCTCAGCGTCATCCATTTCCTTTTTTCTGACAGCCTCGTTTAAGGATAATGTCTTCTTGTCGTGTGATTCATGGTATTCTTTTATTTCATCCAGATATTCGTCAAATTCGGGATCATTTTTTATTCTGGAATCATGTTCTGCAATCAATTTAGGAATAAAACTTTTTAAATTTCCAAATGGTTTGTATTTAGTTGCACTGATTTGATCCCAAGGTAACGAACTTGGTTCGGCACTCTCCATATATTCATTTGAATCAAAAGCTGAAGGGTATTGAATATCCGGTACTACCCCCATGTGCTGTGTACTTGCTCCGGTAATTCTATAAAATTTCGCTATGGTCAATTTTACCTGTCCTAATTTTCCGTTCTCGTTAGGCATTAGCCGGTTTAAATCAATTAAGTTTTGAACTGTCCCTTTTCCGTAAGTTTGTTCGCCTATTATTAAACCACGCCCATAATCTTGAATAGCAGCTGAGAATATTTCGGAAGCTGAGGCGCTGAAACGGTTTACTAATACTACAAGCGGGCCGCTGTAATCAATGGCAGAATCTGGATCATCCTCAACTCTAATATTACCGTCTGAATTTCTAATTTGCACTACGGGACCATTCTTTATGAATAATCCGGTAAGTTTAATGGCTTCCTCTAAAGAACCGCCGCCGTTATTTCTAAGATCGATTATAATTCCTTTAACATTAGCGCTCTTTAACTCATCAACTAATTTTTGGACATCTCTGGTCGTGCTCTTGAAATTTTTGTCGCCGCGCTGCTCTGCCTCAAAATCACTGTAAAAAGCAGGGATAGTTATCACACCTAATTTATAATCTTTACCGTCATTTTTTAAATCGAGGATTTTATCTTTTGCCGATTGTTCTTTTAAAGTAATTTTATCACGAACCAAAGTAATCTCGCGCGGTTTCGCATTTACCCCTTCGCTAGCAGGAATAATTTGCAGCCTGACAATGCTTCCCTTAGGACCGCGTATTAATGCGACCACATCGGTTAATCTCCAACCAATTACATCTACCATTTCACCGTCTTTTCCTTGAGCAACACCCGTTATCTTGTCATCCCGGTGAAGTAACTTACTTTTGAACGCTGGTCCACCCGGAATAACCTCGGCAATTTTTGTGTAATCATCCTCGGATTGAAGCTGTGCACCGATTCCTTCTAATGATCTACTCATATCAATCTTAAAATTTTCCGAAGTCGCAGGTGAAAAATAATCTGTATGCGGGTCAATAGATTCAGTAAAGGAATTTTCAAATAGCTGAAAAACATCTTCGCTTTGTGTCTGCATTACACTGCGCCTTACATTTTCATAACGTTTGGTTAAAAGACTTTGAATATCAGACCATTTCTTACCGGTTAATAATAAATTTAAAGCATCATTCTTTACTTTTTTGCGCCAAAGTTCGTTAAGCTCTGTAGTATCTTTTGCCCAGGGCGCTTTATCTCTATCTAACTGCAGTGATTCTTTTTTATTGAAATCAAATTCCTTCTTCAATAATCCTTCTGCGTAATCAAGTCTTTCATTTACCCGCTGACGGAATACGTTAAAAATTTTGTAAGCAGGGAGTAGGTTGCCGTCTTTTATGTCATCATCAAGTTGGAATCTGTACTTATCAAAATTATCGATATCGGAAGCAAGGAAATAGCTTCTATTGTAATCAATAGATTTTAAATACCGGTTGAAAATTACATTTGACAGGGAATCATCTAATCTAAATTTACTATAATGATACCTGGTCAATATTGTATTTATTATTTCATCTTCGCTTGAAAGATATTTAGCCGGCTCAATAACTTTTGAAGTGTCCTGCGAAATCGGAGGGTCGTTCTTAAAGTAAAATGTTCGCGCTAAAAAAATATTTGCAGCAAGTAAAATTATTGCTATTGCAAGGAACTTCTTCATAAGTTTTCTCGAAGGTTTCTTCATTAAGTTATTGATTGTTGATTATAAAATGTATCTGAATTTTTTATATTATTAACTCAAGTTACGCAAAAATATCTTTTTGAAATAACCCAAAATTCGGAAAAATTGGTCAATTCCATTTCTCCATTGCCCCACTACCTCAGCTTAGATGCAAAATCATAAACTTCTTTTGCATGTTTCTCTATATTAGTGACATTAATAATCTTTCTGATTATTCCGTTTTTATCTACGATAAATGTTACCCTGTTGTCGTATCCGCCTTTTCCATAAACACCATAAGACTTAGATACTTTTGTGCTTGCATCGGAAAGCAATGGGAAATTTAGATTGTTGTCTTTAATAAATTTTTTTATTTCTGGTTTAGTATCAACACTTATTCCAAGTACCTGAATTTTTTCTTTTTGGAATTTTCCCCAATCGTCTCTGATTCCGCATGCCTCTTTTGTACACCCAGCTGTACCTGCCTTGGGATAAAAGTAAACAATCACTGGCATTTTACCCTTGTAAGAAGATAAAGTGTAAGATTTACCGTATGAATCTTCCAACTTAAAATTCGGTGCTTTCATCCCGATTTTCAATTCTTTCGGTTTTTCTGCGAAAACAAAAGACGAAATGGATACAAACAAAACAAAAACATAAAACAAGATTTTAGTTCTCATTACGGTTCTCCTAAATATTTTTTATTAATTCAAGTTACGTAAAAAGAGCCTTTCGGAATGATCGGATAAAGAAATATTGAAGAAAATCGCTCAACTCCAAAACTCCATTACTCCAAAATTCCCATTCTCTTACAAGTCTAAATATAAATCTATAAGTCTTCTCTAAATGTTATTCTCGACACTTCTGGCAAAAATATAATCTACGTTGTCTAACATCTTATTGTAATCAAAAACTTCTTTGATTTCCTTTTCGGTAAAGTATTTACGTGCTTCACCTGAACTTATAAGTTCACTTTCTAAATCTTTTGTTTGATCAGCCCAAACATCCATGGCTGAGGTTTGAACAATTTTGTATGCATCTTCACGTGAAGCCCCTTTACTTACTAATTTAAGTAAGACAGTTTGAGAAAATACAAGTCCTCTAGTGAGATTCAGATTTTTAATCATGTTTTTAGGATAAACTAACAGATTTTTTATCAACTTAGTTGCAAGATCAAGCATATAATCTAAGGCTATGCAGCTATCCGGCACTATGATTCGTTCGACTGAAGAGTGAGAAATATCTCTTTCATGCCAAAGAGCCACGTCTTCAATAGCAGCCGTAGCATTACCGCGAAGCACTCGGGATAGCCCAGCAATCCGCTCACTTACAATAGGATTTCTTTTGTGCGGCATAGCAGAAGAACCCTTTTGCCCTTTTGAAAAATATTCTTCAGCTTCTAAAACTTCGGTCCTTTGAAGATGCCTTATTTCTAACGCAATTTTTTCCAAAGAAGCACCGACGATTGCCAGTGTAGTTATAAACTCTGCATGCCTATCCCTTTGTATAATTTGAGTCGAAACAGGCGCGGGTTTTAATCCTAACTTCTTACAAACATATTCTTCCACTTTGGGAGAGAGGTGTTCAAAAGTTCCGACAGCTCCCGAAATTTGCCCGACGCTGATCGTGTCGATTGCATTTCCCAACCGCTTAATATTTCTTTTAGCTTCTTCGAACCAAAGTGCAAACTTTAAGCCCATGGTTGTTGGTTCGGCATGTATACCGTGTGACCGCCCTACGCAAATTGTATTTTTATGTTCGATAGCTTTTTCTTTTAATGCGGCTTTCAGATCATTTAGCCTTTTCAATAACTGCTCACCAGCAGCCTTCATTTGAAGTGACAATGTAGTATCTAAAATATCGGACGAGGTCATTCCGTAATGGATGTGACGCGATTCCGGACCAACATACTCAGCAACGTTAGTTAAAAATGCAATAACATCGTGCTTTGTTGTTTCTTCTATTTCAAGAACTTTTTTAATATCGAAATTTGCTTTTTGTTTTATTACTTCAACATCTGCCCTCGGTATTTCTCCAAGCTCGCTTCTCGCTTCACAAGCAAGTATTTCTATTTGAAGCCAGGTGCGATACTTAAATTCGTCCTGCCAAATTTTCCCCATCGCCGGAAGTGTGTATCTCTCAATCATTAATGGTTTTCTCCAGATTCATTTGTTTAGTAATTTCTTTGTTTTCCCGAAGTAATTTTAACGTAATTGTTTGACCGCTTCTAAATTGCTTAAATACACCGACCAATGTTTGGTCATCAATTATTTTGTAATCGTTCACTTGAAGAATTATATCCCCGGATTTTATTCCCGCCATACTTGCCGGCGAATTTGGAATAACTTCAGTTACAATTACGCCTCTTACCGAAGGTAGTTTATAATATTTTGCTATACCTTCGTCAACCGTTTGAATCTTTAATCCTATGTTAAAGTTTCTATCAATCTTGCCGTACTCCTTTAACTCCGTAATTACTTTTTTAATTCTATTGATTGGGATAGCAAAGCCCAGTCCAATATTGCCTTGAACACCATCAGCAGTATAAATCAGAGTATTCATACCTATAACTTCACCGAGACTATTAGCAAGAGGTCCACCGCTATTACCACCGTTTATAGCCGCATCCGTTTGAAGCATATTTAAATAATAACGATTATTTATCGGTTCCAAATTCATTCCGGTTGAACTAATGACACCTACCGTAACTGTAGGTTTGTCATTTACATTAAAAAGCCCGAAGGGATTTCCGAAAGCAATGACCCATTCTCCGATCATTACTCCATCTGAATTTCCTAGTGTAACATAAGGAAGATTATGCCCCTCAATTTTAAGAAGGCATATATCTGTAGCATGGTCTGTTCCTATTAGCTTTGCTTTATATTCTTTGCCGTTTGTCAAGGTAACTGTAATTTCTGAAGCATTTCCCGCTACATGGTCGTTAGTGACAATATATCCGTCCGGTGAAATTAGAAAACCTGAACCAAGCTCTTTTACTTTTTGATTGTATGTACCTTGATTACCAAAAAATTGTTGAAAAAATGGATCATTAAAAAAATTACTGAAGGGGGATGAGTATTGTTGTATTTCGGTAACATTTATTCCAACTACGGCGGGACTAACTTTCTGAACGGTTTCTGTAATTGCCGTCTTTCTAGAGCTGTCAATACTGTTGCTATTGTAAGATACTAACGAAGCATTTCCCTTTGCTTCGTAATAGAGGGGTGTTTTTGTCTGGGCGTTAAATTTTAATGGGCTGGTTAGAATGACTAATCCGGTTAAAAACATTATAGTTCTTTTATTTCTAATCATTTTTATTCCTTTTGAAATCAGTCTTTTGTAGAATATACTTTGTTTTGAGTGATTAGACTTTGCAAGGGCTCAAAATGTTTTATAAGTATAATTAGAAGAATTGCAGGAGCAAAAATATTAAAAGCCTGAAATGAATCCGGTCTTGGAAAGGTAAACCTAAAAAAGAATCTTGAAAATGAAAAAATAAATATCATGGAAAAGACAGTCGCAAATACATTTGAAATGATTATCTCACGTTTAACCAAATAAAACAAAACCCAGATTGCAACCCACAGAAAGACCAATAAGGGGGAAAGCAAAAGAAGCCCGCCCGCAGCTGTAGCCAAGCCTTTGCCGCCTTTAAAAGAAATCCAAGGGCTATAGCAATGCCCAACCACCGCAAATAAAAGAGCTATCGAAGGAAATATAAAATTTAAATGGAAAATTAAGATCATTAAATACACGCTTAATAATCCCTTTAAAGCATCTACCAAAAAAATAAATATACCGAGAGACTTAGAATTTGTTATCTCAAAAGCATTCATAGCTCCGACGTTTCCAGTACCAGTCTTTGTAATGTCAATACTCTTGACTCTCTTCAAAAATATATAAGCGGAAGGGAATGATCCTAAAATATATCCCACCGCAGCAGATAAAATGTATAACATTTATAAACTAAAGTTGTTTTATTAAACAAATTTACTAAAAATTAAGTATTATGAATAACCGGGCTCTTCCCCATCACAACTAATATATGACAAGTCCTTACGAGAATGCGATACTGATATATAGAATTGCCGTTTATCCGCCACATCGGATTATTTATTGTGTAAAGATATTTTGAAATGATGATTTTCCATATCCCATTGCGGCTTGCCGCACTATAGTATTGCCGTTTATCCGCAATGGCGGATTGTTTTTTATGTCAAGATATTTTTATGATAAGTTTCATTGCATTTCATTCAAAATTCAACATTCATAATTCAAAATTGCGGCTTGCCGCGCTATGCTTTGTCGCCTGTAAGATGGAATCAAATTGGAAAAGTGCACCATTCGGCAAAAGTAATTTGCCAGTCCTCAAAAATTTTATACAAAACACTTGACATTATCAAAATCAATACTTACATTTTTAAAGATTAAAAAAGGAGGCTTCGATGAAACGTGTAAAACGTTTTTTGATGCTTGTTGTACTCATAGCTCCTTCTAGTTTAATTGCACAGGAGAGTCCCAAGCAACAAGTTCTTCCTGATATTACAAGTATTAATGTACATTCCCTTGGTCCGCATAGAATCAGTAATCTCCCCCCAGTTCCCGTTCCGGTTGATAACCCACAAACGAGCATGAAGGTACAGCTTGGCAAACAGCTTTGTGTTTGCTGATAATCAAATCGGCGTTGAGGCAACAGGGCATTTCAAGAACGGCTTTAAGTATGGAGTCGGTATTGTTAACGGCAACGGCGGCAATCCCGATAACAGCAACTATGGGAATAATTATACTTCCGAATGTGTTTCGCCCTCCTTAGCATTTGATGCGTGGGCAATAAGTCCGGATTCATCAAGCGCTTCATATACTAAATCTACTGCGATGCTAAACGCAGGCATCCCGCCGACTATGGCAGCAGTCTCACAGACACCGTAGAGATCGCCCGGAGTGGCGCCCGCCCGCAATGCTCCTCGCACGTGTAACCTGGCGGGTTCCACCTCGCCGATTGCAACCAACATAGCGAAATGAACCAACTGCTGGATTTTTGCGCCCAGCGGATTGTTATGTATCAATATTTCGCGCATGTGTTCTACTGCTTCGACAGATTCCTCTTGTCCGGTCAATTCTGCGAGGGTAATGCGTCTTATTATATTATCAGGTACAAAGCCGAGAAGAGTCCGATAGTGTTCCAATAATTTTGTATCCATTAGCCAACCACCTTTTCAGTTTCCGACCATTCCATCATGATATAGCCTCTTGTTTAATTAGTTAATTACAAGTTCTCATACATGTTAATCGTTGAAGAAAAGTTAACAAAAAAGGATTACTATAACTTCCTTTCCTTCCTGATCCGGGCGAAACAACCATTCCGGATCACTTCACGCTAGTGTAGGGTTTGAACTCATAACGCTTGAAGATCTCCAGCGCCTTCGGCGACACCAGAAAGTCCAGCCATTGCTTGGCGGCTTGCGGATGGGGCGTACCCTTAACCATAGCTGCACCGTAGATCGCCGTGGTGTTGTCTTTGGATAGAATTGGTATGTGACTGATTGGGTGCCCCGCCTGTTCTTGGAAAATAGCCTCGGACTTCCATGTCACGCCTGCATCTGCCCGTCCCTGCATCAAATAGATGGGCGTCTGCCGGTGATGGATCTGGGTGAGAATCGTCTCTCCATTCTTTACCTTGGTATCGTAAACCATCTGTTCCAAAGGCTTGCCTCCAGCCTTCACCAGAGAAATTTTGATCTGCCGCGCTACGCCCTCGTACTTCTGGTTAGGCATGACCAGCCGCACCCCGGGTTTGCCCAGGTCAACAAGCCCTGTGATATGTGCCGGGTTATTCTTGGGAATCATTATGGTAAGGTCATTGGTGATGTACGGTACCGCGGGACCTGTAAGCGTTCCCTTATGAATGAGCATGTCAACCGTCTTCAAACCAGCGGCATAGACATCAGGATGGACTGTCCAGGTCATGTTGCCGACAGTGATTGTACCTCCACTCCCCATCTGCTTGGTTAATATGCCGGGTGGCAAGGTTTCGTAGTATATCCTGCCCTTGAGATCCGGGTGCTCCTTCTCAAAAGCCGCCACCAGCGGGGCCATGGCGAAGTAGTAATTGCCACCAACGAAGATGACTAATTGGGGGTTGTCGATGCTGCCGTGGAAGTCCGGCAGATTGTCCACTTCCGGTACCGTGAACTCCAATCCCTTGTTGATAGCAGGGTTGTTCTTGCCATGACTCCAGGGAGGGAATATCTGTTTCTGCCCCTGAGCATTCACGCCCGGGAAGGTCAGAAAGATCGCAGCCACCAGGGCTGCCACACGATGATACATTTGGTTTAGCATTTTTAACTCCTTTCAAAAAGTTAATAATATTATACACTATACTTGTGATAAACATAAAAATGTCGAGAGCCTGCTTATACCGCCACGAATGCGCCTCTGAGTTCTGCGTAAAGAGGGCGGTGTCTGGTCAGGTATGTTCGTAACGCATCTATAATTTTTTCCGACCGGTTTTCACGATTGCGACCGTATTTCTGAGGGATTCCTTGCGGCGTGACGAATGCCGCTGTGTAGTACCTGCCGGGCTGCACCTCTTCATTGCCTGCAAATAGTTTTTGAATACGGTGTCCTGAAGGGTTCTCTATCTTGAAGTAGACATTAAGACCGAGACAGCGCTTGACATATCCGCCCATCTGCTGATAAGGGTCGCATGAAAACGTTCTTTCAAGATTTTCTTCCAACATTGTCCTTAGTTCCTCTCCCGTCAACTCAACTGTTGACACAGGCGGATTCATTGGAATGATGTTGTAAAGGTCATTCAAAATTATCTTCCCGGGAATTACCGGTGCGCCGTAACGCCAGCCATTTGAAAATGCCAATTGCGCCCCGGTGCTTTCAAGCAATGTCTGAAGGAGGAAATTGTCCATTGTAGCCTCCAAAGTTGTTCCCCGGTTGAGCGCTGTGGCAGTTTCACCGACAACCTCCGAGAGATCATTCTTATACGGAGCGAGCGTCTGTCTTACCAGGTCATCTACTGTGGGGTCAGGTTGTATTGCTGCTTCAACCTCAATCAACCGGTGCCGGTAATCGACGATTTGTCCACCATCCACCTCCAGGTCCAGGCGACCCAAAAAAGAACCATGGCAGCCCGACTGTATGACAATAGTTTTTCCATTAAGTACCGGTTTGTAGAGGCGGTTATGGGTGTGGCTGCTGAGACAAACATCTATGCCTTGCACCTCGGACAAAAGCTTCATCTCCTGAGGAAATCCAAGGTGCGAAATCAAAACGATCAAGTCCACCTTCTCCTGAACGCGCAACATATTGATGATTGGCGGAAGTTCATCTTTGCCAAGGGTAAAATAAATCCCTTCGCTGTAAGAAGGCGGCATAGTCTTATCTATTATGTTTGAGGCTATCCCCACAAAACCGATCCGTAATTCGCCAATCTCTTTTACGGCGTACGACTGATAAACCGGCCTCTTTGTCTCTTTATCATAAACATTGTTTGCCAGCATCGGATAATTAAGTTCAGCAACCCGCTGGTTAAATACCTTTGGACCATAAGCAAATTCCCAGTGGGCTGTCATGGCATCAAGCCCCAACGAATTCAAAATAGGGATCAAAGCCTGTCCCTGTGTGTCCAGGGCAGGGTAGGTGCCATGAATAGTATCGCCGCAGTCGCAAAAGAGAATGCGCCCCTGGCTCTTAGACCGAATCTGTTTTACAATTGTGGCGATGCGGGCGTAGCCTCCAGCGGGACGATATACTGTGTGGTTGCCCTGCCAAAACATCTCCTGGTGCAAATCAAAATAGGCATGGGTGTCGTTCATCTGAACGATGGTAAGTGACTTTCTATTTGACATGGGCGATGTTCTTTCCATTGTTGGCATAACCTTATTACCAGTTCCGGACTCAAAAATGTTCATTGGCTCTTCTCCGTGGCTTTGGAAGTAGAAAGCCCGAACATATATGCTAGCCCCGTGCGCAGCATGAAGGGATCGCTTACGTCGGAGAGTCCAAACACGGGCTCAAGGTGCACCGAGCAGCGGGAAGATATGGCATAAGTGAGAACAATACCAAGGTATTGCTGCTGGGCGTTCCAGTCGAAGCCGAACCGCCGGTTATCTCCCAGCGCTCCGATCATCTCCAAACCATAGCCCAGGTGGCTCATGGAAAATGACGGTGGTTCAGTCATATCGCCCATCCCTGCCATCGATCCGTTCATCCTGGAGGGCTTGAAAAATATACCCAGAGCGTACCCATAATCGCTTCCATAGGGTGTTTGGAGAGGGGTTTCTCTGATGAAATTGAAAGTCGCGTTCAGTCTATCCCAGTCATGATAGATAATCACACGCTGTTCAAAAGTGCGTACATGCTTTTTGCGTGCGAGAGCGAGCGACTCGGTCAGGTCTTCTGGACCAAAACCTGAGACCTCCATTTTGTACAGGGCCGCCCCATTAAGATCCTCGTATTCACCATACAGGGTCAGGCTCAGCAACCGGTCGTCTCCGAACAGATGGAAATAAGTGCTATATCGCATGCCGCCGTATGTGGCGGGCAGACCAGCAATTTTCTGGCCCCCTCGGCCATGACGGCGACCGTCCAGCGCGGTGTGATGCCATACTCAGCCATAAGCATCCCGGTGAAGTAATCGTTTCCGTAGCGCGCCAATTGAAAATCCGGAAGAGCCATCAACATCAACGACTGTTTTTCAAGCGGATAATTGATTGCGGTGAAGTAAGGGTTCATGTTCATCTGGGCCTGCGACCAACACGGCAGTGTCAAGCACAGCAGTCCGGCGATCAGGATTTTTTCCCAGAACTTAGTTTTGACCATATGAAAACTCCTTATAGATATTATGTTTAAATTTTCGTTTTTTATGTCAAAATATTTGAAATGATTTTCCATATTCCATCATACGTATTCCATTGTGGCCTGCCGGTAGGCAAGCTTGCCGCGCTATGGGATTTCTCACCGGCTAAAGCCGGATTCGAAATGACAACTATTTTTTCTGTCATATCGAAGGAGTCATCGACTGAGATATCCCATGTTCAATTCGTGTACCTGAGCTATTTATAGTATTGACTTTTAAATCTTTGTTTTTTATGTCAAGATATTTTTTTATGATAAATTTCATTGCGTTTCATTCAAAACCTGCCGGTAGGCAAGGTTCAACATTCATAATTCAAAATTGCGACTTGTCGCGCTATGATTTATTATTTTTAATTTTCTTTGACATGTAAATAACACTCCATGAGTTTATTTGTTTGACTTTGGGTGATAGTGCGAGTTCACTACAGATATTGGAACGGCGATTACCCAATCCCATGAATTACCGAGATAAATTGTACCGCCCACAATAGTCGGATTAACAATACCGAACCTTCCACCTATTTTCTTTTGCCCGATTAACTTCCCGTTCTTTGGATTAACGGCATAAATAAAACTTCCGGTTGATATATAAAGAACATCTTTATAATATGTCGCAGGACCTCTACCAGCTCCTGCAGGCCCGGCATTAGGAACCTGCCATGTCCAGAGCACATTACCTGTTTTAAGATCAAGCGCCTGATAAACGCTGTTCACAGGCGTACCGACATAAACCACGCCTTCATGTATCATTGGCATACCGCCTTTGAATGCCGGAGGTTTTGGTCCCCTGCCCATTTGATGAGTCCAGAGGACTTTTCCTGTCTTAGCGTCATAAGCTCTTACACCAGTGTCTATTGTCATATTACCTTTTACTTTCTTCCCATTATTAACTGCATCCATTACAACAACGCCGCCATCAACCGCAGGCGAGACATCACCCATGCCTGTATTTGTCGCCCCGGGAATAGTACCCTGCCAGATCACTTTACCTGTTTGCGCATCAAGACAATAAATATAAGATTTAAGTGACATTGACACATAAACTTTATCTTCATAAACAGCACAGCTTGACATATTTGCCATTCCGCCTAACTTATTTTCCCAGATTTTTTTACCTGTTTCGGCATTAATACAATAAGCCGTGCCGTCTCCGGTAGCTATAAACAGCCTGTCTTTATCATAAGCGGGCGTGGGCATAGCGCCGCCTTTAGTGCTGAAAAACCATAAGAATCTACCTGTTTTTTTATCAAGAGCTATTATTCCGTTATAGCTAATTCCGCCGCCTCTGATTGTCATACCTGTCATTTTATAAGCTTGCACATTGGAAAAATTGAATCCCGCATTTCCGGCAGAGACATAAACCTTATCGCCCACCACCAGAGGATTTCCCATATAAGTGTTGCCGATGGGACTTGTCCGCCATATTAATTTGCCAGTCTTGGCATTAATTGCATAAACAAAATAATCGTCGCTTTCTGCATATACTACGCCCTCTATGGGAGATACTCCCAGGGCATTGCCATTGAATTGTGTAATAACGGACAAACTGCTTTTGTCACCAAAAACTTCCACATTAAAAGCATTCTCCTCACTCAATGGCCAGGCGCGAGCTTCGGGAAATTGCCATGTTATCCCCTTTTTTATCCATTCAGGAGCTCCGTCCACAACATCAAATGCCGCATTATGAGCAGCATTTGCATAAGCCTGGGTGAACTGATGAGGAAAAAATGCCGCGTCAGCCGGATCGGGCTGATTTTCAGGATAATATACAAGGTCATAAGGCCCGCCTTCTTGCATCGGTACTTTATTATATGTATGTGACTGAGCCATAATATTTGTATACGTGAGTATGACTAACAGCGAGGTTAATATAAAGTTCTCATTGATTTTCATAGCTTACTCCTTATTTAGTGAAATTTTGTTTGTTATTTTATTCTTTTGTCATTAATAATTTTTACCAGGCCTCAGCGTCGGCTGTGCAATCGTTTGGAAATTGCCCGGTAGGCTGCTACGACGAGCAGGGTCAGCGCCAGCGCACTGGCCAGCCACAATCCTGCCTTATGAACCCGTAGCAGCCACACTTCAATTTGATGACCGAAATAGTAGACGCCCGAACTCCATGCGCCAACCCAAAGGAGCCCGCCTAGTGCGTTGTAGAATACGAAACGTTTCCAGTCCATTCCGGTACTGCCCGCAACTATGCCGTTGAGTTGCCGCAGCACCGGGAAGAAACGCGCGATGATGACAACTTCCGGACCGTAATGCGCGAAAAAACGCTCCGTCTTTTTCAGCCGCTCGGCGCTGATGCCTATGCGTGCGCCGTAGCGGGCCACCAGCCTGCGTCCACCGAAGCGACCGATGGCATAGCCAACGTTGTCGCCCAGCACCGCCGCTGCCCATGCCGTCAGACCCACGAGCCAGATGTTGAGCTGACCCTGTACGGCGAGGAACGACGCGGCGACCAGAAACGTCTCGCCCGGCAACGGCAATCCAAACGACTCGACGAACAGCACGGCGAAAAGCGCGCCGTAACCGTACTGGACGATGTAGGGGTGAGCCGTGACAAGCAGGCTATTCATTGTCTTCTCTTTTTAAGTGAGATTTTGTTTATAATTTTATTCTCTTGTCATTAATAATTTTTACCAATCCCCAGCGGACATCTTCCGGCAGGTTACTAAATGGAAACATCACAGTTCCAGGATAACCATTTGTTATGACGTCGAAAGCCCTTTCAGGCGATAGGTTGTAAACGGTAAAGTCCGGAGGTGGCGGCTGAAAACCTTTTGAAAGCGTTGAACCCCTGCCGTCAATTCCATGACATTGAGAGCATGTTTCATCATAAATTTTCCGGGACTGCTGTAATGTTGCGTCAGAGATTTTAACAGGAAGAGGTTCGGGTAAGCTTAACACATGATACTTTTTATCAAGATAATTAATTAGGCTATCTAATTTATACCTGTCAAACACAGTAAAGTAAGGCATGGCAGAGCCGGTAACCCCTCCGGCAAGAATTTTGTGAAGATAACGACGGGTCGTTCTGATAGCCGATATGTCTTCAGGAAGGATTGCAAGGTTTTTTGCTTCTGAGCCGTTACCATCCGCCTTTTCTCCGTGACAGAAGGCGCAACTTTTTAAATAGATCGTTCCTCCATTATCATAGACGATATTTATATCGGATTGATATTTGTTAAGGGCTTCCCGGTTATAGGGCTGCATCACCTTTTGATAAGCTTGAGTGTTTGCCTGCAACTGTTTTTCAAAGGGCACAAAATTCTTATCTTGAATAAACTGCCTTGTTAAAAGCATCGGCACAAGTATGAGCATTAAAAGAGGTAGTACTGTCCCCATATTTAAAGTGCTCTTTTTATCCATACCGAGATAAATTACCCATAACAATAAAGCGGTTCCAATGACGCCGATAAATAAGAAAACATTGGCGATGAAATCAGGCTTTCCTAATAAAGAGGTGTAGAGGATTATGCCGAGGATAATCTGAAGCAGAATCCCACCCACAATCCATTTAAGCAGTGATCTCTTTTCTGTTTCATCCTTTGTTGAGAAGAAATAATGAAATGCTGCTCCGAACACAAGAGCAGCTCCAAGAACATGTAAATATCTGAACAGCCAAAGGTGTGCCAGCGAGCCGTTTAATTTATACCCGTGAGTGATTATTGTTATCCACTTATCAGGATTCTCTGTCGTCACCAGTACAGCAACGAATATAGCTGGAACTGCAAGAAGAAAGACAAGTGCAATAATGCCAAGAATCGTATGGAGATAAGGATGAACATTTATTTTGTGTCCTAAAGTATCAAAAGAGAGAAATGCAATTACCAAAAGTATAACAATGAGTATCCAAAAAGGTGCAAGCAAATTAACTGCCGTAAAAAAAGGCACGGTAAAAGCAACCTGGATTAACAGTAACGGTGCGATTCCCAAAACTATGGCGAGGCTTTTATGCGCCATAAAAGTTTTTAAAATCCTCTTATCTAATCGCAACTCCTTTGTTTTTCCTCCCCACTGAGAATCGATAAAATAGTAAACGGAAAGGACGACTGTACCTATAGTTAAAAGGACGAATACCATATGCAGAGCAAAAGAGGTAAAAAGAAGGCCGTGGAGCCACTCATCGGGAAGGGGTTTCTTAAGCAGGATGTCAAAGAGGCTATTCATTTTCTTTCACCCTCCTTTACCGGGACAAAACGAGAAGGCGCCACTATTGTAATTTTCCCGTTTGCCAGTTGGTAGAGAAAGCGCGCCATAATCCGCCGTTCCTGTTCCGTTCCTGAAAAAGGAGGCATAAAGGGTACCATTTCATGCGTATGCCGGAGAATGACAAAAATGCCATCTTCACTTCTTTCTTTAACCCCATCTTGAATATCATTAATCCCGCCTATTGTATGGCATGCGGAACAATTCTGGGCAAAAAGATATGCGCCTTGATTGATGACATCAGGTTTATCGGTAATCATGTTGTGCCAATAGGCATTTTTCAGCATACTGTCTTTTTCCAAAAAAAGACTTTCACTTAGTAATACCTGATTAGCGTACATGTAACCAGGCATCAGATAGGGTCCCCTAATAAACTCCCGTGCCCTTTCAAATTCCGTCACAAAACCCATGCAGAGTAAGAGTACCGGGACGATAAAAATCCTTGAAAAAGAAACGGAACCCTTTAGTGCAAACAGGGCAAACAGGAACAAGATAAATGTACCTATGGCATTCATTGCATAGAAGATTTCTGGTTGCTGAGAAAACCTGGGAGTGAGGACGGAGAAGACCATGTGTGTTTTGAATGCCGATGGAACTACGGAAAAATACCACCATGTGAATATAACCGCGGCAGAAAATGAAATAAAGGAAACCTTCCCGAAAAAGCGAAGGGCATCTTTGCGAAAAACATTTTCCCTGCGTGTAATAATGAGAAATGCCATAGAGAACACGGCGCCGAGCGCAAAAGCCATGCTTGCCCTTAATAACAATTGAGGAAGAAAACTCGGATTGAAAAATGCTGACAGGAAACTTTTGTTCCATGGCCAGCCATCGGGCGTAAGCATGAAGCCAAGTATACCGGTAATCAAAAAGGCGGAGGAAAGAGAAAAAATAATATAGCTTACGCCAAGATATATATGCTGTTTTTTTCTTTCGCCTGTCCACTTATCCCAGGTAAAGTAATAAATAAGAAGGACGATTACCTCTAACGTGAAGACTATCCATTCAATAAACCACGGCCAGAAAAATATTCGCAACATAGATCCTATGCCATTTGGTGCCAGAGCGCTGGTAATAAGCCATATTCCAGCTCCGGTTACTGCCCCGACTCCTGTAATGACTATAATGGTAAACTTCAGAAAATTCTTTGCAAAGTTTTCCCAGTCTTTGGAAGACTTCCTGAAGCCAAAGTATTCACTTATTACGATGAGTGTTATTGCGCCGATAGCCAGCCCGTGGCTTATAATCACATGCAGCACTGCATCCAATGCGATTGTCATGCCGTTGCCTAAATATGGCACCTGAAAAATGGGAAATTGCATAAACTCCTCCTATTTTTTCTTTGCTGCAAAGTGAGGGCGTGGTTGATTTATAATGAATGCTGCCACGTCAAGAGCGTCTTCATCAGTAAGTTTGGGATTGGTCATCGGCATATTATTCAGGGTAAAGGCTGCAATATCCTTCAGTTTATCCATACCGGCGCCGTCATTAAATGAATCGTTGCCCCAGAGAGGTGGTACAACCTGAGTTCCCTGTCCGTTATTGCCATGACACACAGCGCAATTTTGAGCAAAAATCTGTTTTCCGTTTGCTGGGTTAGGTGTATGAGTACTTTTAATATACTCTATGCCCAGCCATGGAATATTCGCATATATAGGCAGCCCATTGGATATCCATTGATAGTAGGTAACAATGGCTGTCATTTCCTTGCTGTAAGAAGGCAAAGGTTTTCCATTCATGCTCCTTTCAAAACAATCGTTAGTCCGTGTAACGATATCCTCGGAATAGTTTTGTCCCTTTCTGTATCTTGGATATGTTACCGCTACTCCAACGAGTGAAAGTCCCCCATTCCTGCCGCCTTCTGTAATTCCACCGTTGAAGTGGCAGTTTGTACAGTTGAGCTTGTTACCTACATATCCGGCTGCATATTTCTGTGTGTTCATCATGATGTTGTAACCGAGCATAACTGCGTCTTTTATCTCTGCCGGCGCATCCTGAAGCAAAGGGGGATTAAAAGAAACAGTACCGCCTATTGGTTTTGTCTTTTGGGCAGATGTCTCGATTGTCTTGCTGCTGCCGAAATCGATAAATCTGCTGAAGATAAGAGAGACAGCTGCTCCAATGACAGCGAATGTAATTACTACTACTAGACCAAACTTTATCTCTGACTTTTTCATTGCATCTCCTTTCTCATTGGATAAAAAGCCATATAATCCCTCCTTAAGAATATTTTTTTTAACAGTTTTATGATTTTACCATGCCATCAATGCGTATCCCATTAATTGATAAGTGGGAACAACGGTAAGAGCAGAAAGCGCAATAGAAATATTAGGATTTACCCACTCGTGTTTGAAGTTGTTATCAGCCAGGGCTTGACCGCATACATATAATACCACTCCGTTTTTCTTTAAATCGGTTAATAATTTGATATTAGGATTATCTACTCCATATTTCGATTTGAAAATATCATTTTTCAAAACAATTGGGGCAGAGTCTCCATGAATAACCGCCACAAGTTTCATCTTGTTTGGCATCATACCTGCGGAAGCAAATACATTGATTAGGCGGGCAATATGGTCTAGCCCTGGGTTTACCTTATCTTTACTATTTGCTGCTATTGTAATGTCGAATAGAATTTTATACTCAATAGATTTATCCGGCTGTACTGCCGCATCTGGTAATGGATGAACAGGACCATATCCTTTGATAACCGGATATTCCCACTTTTGTGCATAAGAATTATTTGAACAAACAATTAGTAACAAAATGACAAAAAACATTTTAATTAAGTTTTTCATGGCAGTTCTCCTTCCAAACGTGAAATTATTTTTAGTTGCAATTTCCATTTTATTTAGTTGGTGATGGTTCTATTCAAATTCAAATCAACTTCTTTTCTCATTGATAATCTTTGCCGTGCGAAGCACGGTCAGGTGCATTGAGTCGTTATGCACTGCAACAATATTAGGCAGCAAATTTGGCTGTTGTTACACCAACAATAGCACCAAGGATGGCAGACATTACCAGTATTGGGATTACACTTTTTGGTTCAGATTTTAATACAAGTATTACAATGGGTAATGCCGTCACTTCTGCAATAATGATACCTTTAAGCCAAGATGATACTGGAATTTGAATATAAAAAATGATAAAACCCAAGACAATCCAATGAACAAATGCAGAAATAATCGCATATTTGTCAATTTTTTGAATTATCATCGGTATTACATCGATTATTCCAGCAATTATCCCAATCCCAAGAGATATTAATAGCTTTGACATTTCTTTTCTCCTTTGATTATTATTTTATTATGCATAACCATTTGTTATGACATCAAATCCTCCTTCAGACGATAGACTTTAGACGGAAAAATCCGAAGGAGAAAGCTGGGATGGGAACTATGTCACTTTGGCTTTCCGCCCATGTTCATTGGCTTGCCCTGGGAAAGCGAGGTAATGTAACTGACCAAGGCGTTCATCTCGGCGCTGCCGTAAGCGGGCGGCTTGCCCTGAAGCGCACCGACGGTGCAATTCCTGATCTGGTCTTCCAAAGTAATTACCTTGTTGTTCTTAGGGTTGAAGCGGGGAAAGATCGTTGCGGCATTGGCGAGGCTTGTGAACTTCATGCCGCCTGGCGTCTTACCGGGACCGGCGCCTGCCGCGGTATGACAGGTTTCGCAGGTCATACCATTACCGCCGAAGGTGCCGTGTATGAAGAGATACTTACCTTTCTGGATTGCCTTTTCCAGTTGTGGCTCGGTGGCAGCGGAATAGAGCATCGAAGCAAAAAGCACCATGATCGCTCCACTAAAAAATAGCGTAATACGGTTCATAGTCAGTCTCCTTTCAAATTTAAAGTTAATACTAAATTTCTACTATCGTATCTCTTGTGCCGGCACGCCGTCTTGCGTGCAGTTGTCATATCCATAGGTCTCACCAAGTTCTGTGATTCACCGGTCTAACGCAAGAAGAGGCTATAAGTCAGAACACTGAAAACAAACGCAGTGAAAATTGTGTACTTGGGATTGCGCTCCACGAAGACAAAGAAGAGCATCGAGGCAAACACACGCACGTATGGCGTCAGCATCAGCGCGGCAATCCCCAGGTTGACAAATAGGCGCGGTCGAAAAGTGCCTGAGAATATTTGCCGCATATCCGCGAGCACGAAGTCGAACAAATTCATGCCTGACATTGAATATTGAAGCCCTATCTGACCCGTCGCCAACCAATGCCAAACGACGCCGATGGCAATCAGCGCCATGCTAAAAAGTACGCCGATTAGTAAAATGTATCCAACCAAAGCTTCCATATCAAAGCCGGTCGTCTTCGCGCCGGTGGGTTGATGCCTCGCCGTAGTTCCTTCAAGTGCTATCATTGTATGACCCCGATCCCGCGCAGAATCATCTCGATGCCTAATATCGCTAACACCACCAAGAAGAAATGGCGCACCTTCTGATTGGTGAGTCGGACGAGAAGCCGCGTACCGATAAATGCACCTACTAGGATGCCAAGTATCACGGGTGCAGCGAGTCCCGGATCAATCAAGCCTGCAGCGAGATAAACACTCGTGCCTGCAAGCGCGGTGACACCGATAATCAGGTTGCTTGTCGTGGTAGACACCTTCGGCGGCAGCCCCATCACCAGGTCATGGATCAACACCTTAAGCGCACCTGCCCCGATGCCTAACAATCCTGCTATCAATCCTGCGCCGAACATCAACGGTCCACCAAAATACGCGCGCGCTCCACGGTACTCGATGGTTTGCCCCGCGGCTTTATCGTAGTAACTCCCTTCCAATTGCAGCCATTTGGAAAACTTGTCTTGATGAGCGACGGGTGTCCAACCCTCGTGCCGCTGCAAGAAGAGCGTCGCCCAGGACCCCAGCAGCACGAGCCCAAAAACAAAAAAGAGCGGGCGCCCTGCCGAGACCACAGTGATCGCTGCACCGACGAGAGCACCTATAATTGTAAACATCTCCAGAAACATTCCAACCTTGAGATTGGTAATGTGATCGCGCACGTAAGCCGAGGCGGCACCACTTGATGTGGCAATCACCGAGACGATACTGATGGCGATGGCGTGCTTGATGTCCATGCCTAATAAAGTGAGCACGGGAATCAGGACGACCCCGCCACCCATCCCGCTCATTGCGCCAACAAAACCGGCAACGACTGAGATGAGGAATAGTAATTCAAACGACATTCTTACCTCCTTTGTTATACCTGTCCTGTTTGCTGATACCGTTTGGCATGGTACTCGAATAGTTAACTTGGATAACCACCTTAATCCTTGTTCGATTAGTGATTTCCAATAGGGGTTTTGTATTTTGTGTTGTTTGAGCCCAAACCTCAGTTTGAATAAATGGCAGCCAAACAGTAAATAGATAAAAGGCTGTAACTGTGATGAAATGTGTTATCTTCTCCACGGGCTGTCTTATTTTTGTTGGTTTAACACTCCTGTTATTATGCTTCAAAATTCTATTTTGTAAATCAGCTGTATAACCAACATATAATTTAAAATCCTTTAATGAACGAAATATATAAACGTAAAAATATTTTTCCATTTTTTTCTCTTTTTCAGAATTAAATAAAATAATATCTCATGAGGTAAGTCTCTGTGGTTTTGCCCCTTGCAGTCCTAAGTAGTCTTTGTATGTATTGCAATTCTACTCCGCTCTATAATAAGTTCAGAGAGTAACGCATATCCATCCTTTTTTCCTTCGGTATTCTTAACATAAATTAATTTTCTCTTATTGTCAACATTTTAAATCTTTGGCCGAATAGCCGCATTGCGCCAAAATTAATATAACCCTAAGCTATTTAACTTAGGGTCGTTGTGCCATAATACTGGTAACCGAATAAAAATGAGGATATCTATAGTATTGCCATTTAAATCTTTGTTTTTTATGTCAAGATATTCTTATGATAAATTTCATTGCGTTTCATTCAAAACCTGCCTGCCGGTAGGCAAGCTTGCCGCACTATGCTATGTGCAGAAATGCGCATAGCATTTTTTTTAATTAAGCAACCTTTTTCTCTCTGTATAATTCCTTAATTGTATAATTGCGAATTACTTCTTCGTAGCTCCTGAAAAGTTTTTCAAAAACATTTTCCCATGATTGTGTTTGAGCATACTGAAATGCCTGACTGGATATCTGTTCTCTTAGTTCGGGCTGATTAAGAAGCATTTCAATTTTATTTGAAATATCTGCAGCATTTCTCGGCTCTGCAATTAAACCCGTTATTTTGTCCTTAACGATTCCGTGTGCGCCTCCTTCTTTGACACAGATTGGAGGTAAGCCTGAAGCCATTGCCTCGACTATAACGTTTCCAAAAGTTTCAGTAGTCGATGGGAAAACAAAAATATCGGAGGAAGAATACGTAGCGGCAAGTTCACTTCCGGTTTGATAGCCGAGAAATATTGCTTTGGGCATTGATTTCTCTAAGTCTTCGCGTATTGGTCCGTCACCGGCTAATACAAAAGCTATGTCTTTTCTTTTTGCCGAAAGGATATTATAAACTTCCACAAAGGTCTTTAAATCTTTTTCCCAAACAAGTCGACCCACAAAAAGTAAAGCGGTTTTTCCTTCAATATTTAGATTATTTTTCCATTTGGATGACTTATATCGTGGATTGAAAATTTGCGTGTCCACACCATGTGGAAGAAACTCGGTTGTTGTCAAACTGTGATTGCGAAGTTCATCTAATATTGGTATCGAAGGGACGTATACTGTTTCGCATCGATTGTAGATGCTACGAAAATAATTCCAGCTGAAAGACTCAAGCGATTTCACTTTATAGTACTTTGCATAACTTGCAAAGTGAGTATGGTATGTCGCTACAACAGGAATTTTATGTCTCAGTCCAAATTTTAATGCTGCATATCCTAAAGGACAAGGGCTATTTATATGAATAATATCCGGTTTAAATTCAAGTAATTTATTTTCAAACTTCTTTTGCCCGAAATAGGGAAGGCGGTACTCTTTATAGAAAGGAACTGTAACTGAAGGGACTTTAAACATCAAAGTAGGCCGCTCTTCTATTGACGGAATAATAGGGGAGACAAAAATATTTTCGATATTCCGGGCATTCAATTCTTCAATTAACTTGTATAGTACTCTTGTAACACCGTCAATCCCGGGGCGCATAGAGCCGGCAAAATAAGCTACCTTAAATTTAGAACTAATATTTTCCTTAAGCGATTGTGACATAACTGCTCCTAACTATTCCATTTTCAATTGAAGATTTAATTCTTTTGCTCTTAAATGTTTTGAACCGGTATTATGTTTAATTGTCAATAATCTCGGATAATGCGAATTTCCTTTCAAGCGAATTATTGCCACCGGATAATATGCTGCCCATTTCAAAACCATCTTTTGGAGAATGCAAATTGTGAGTCTCAATTTTTATTCCAGAAGGTTCTACATCAATAAAATTTATAAAAAATTCATTTTGATATTGATTTTTAAAACTTCCCCCTGCATTTAAGAATCTTATTCCATTGCGATGGTATTCTTTTGTCTCATGATAATGTCCGTGCAGCACTAAATTGATGTCATATTGATTGAACAAGTTTAGAAGTCTTTTTTTCTTTCTCAATTTCATTGTTTGCCTCTCAATATTTTGCCAGAATCCCCCGAATGAACCGCTGTTCTTTGACTTAATCTTGCTGAAGTGATGATGAATCAAAACTATTTTTGAATGAACATCTTTGTTAAAGTTCTCAAGAATCTTTAAAGTTGCGTCAAATTGTTCAATACTTACTGCTCCGTTTGATGCAAAAATATTTTTGGCTTTCGAATATTCAGCTATAGAGTTCATCCCTGCTATTAATACACCGTCAAGAATTTTAGCAAAAGGGAAGATTGTATCTTCCGAAAAATAAACGCAGTTGTCAAAAGTTTCGCTAAAGTAGGAATAAAAATCTTGTACTTTTTCATTAAAATTAACTGACCTGCATTTTTCCGGGAAAGAAAAAATATCTTCGGCAGTTTGGACGCCTCCGAATATATCGTGATTACCGATGACTAAGGATAACTTTTCAGAGCTAAGTATTCCCAGGTTTTCAAATAAATCTCTTAAAATTAAAAAATCATTCTTATCGGCGTTGTCCGTTAAATCGCCCGTGATAACTATATGGTCGGCTTTATGTTTAAGAGCATATTCTAACATATAATTAATACTACCAAGATTCGATTTCTTAAAGAATGTCGTAAAGTGAAGATCTGAAATGTGCGCAATTCTCATTTGTTAGCCAAAGTTCATAATCAAATTTTTATTTGCCGAAAAGATATTATTTTAGTATTACTAAATCGTAAATTGAAAATGAACAAATCATTAAGAGAAAAATCGTTTATTTTTACAGTTCAGCTCTGGATATCTTATTGTTAGTATATTTTGAATTTATACTAAGGCTATATATTTTTTATTATTAAAAACTTCTGAGAAATTTATGCTTGAATATTTTCCATTAAATAAAATTGATTTATCGGATAGCGAATGGGATAATTTCGTCGATTCATCCGATAATGGAACTATGTTTCATAAGAGACTTTTCCTTTCTTATCATCCAAAAGGGAGGTTTAAGGACGCTTCCTTGGTTTTTAAGAAGAATGATCAATTGTTTGCAATTATCTCCGCAGCCGTAGTTGAGCGAGAAGGGAAGAGAATTTTCATATCTCATTCCGGAGCCTCCTATGGCGGATTTGTTTATAAAAGCAATCTTAATTTTCGTGAAGCGTTTGATTTAGTTGAATCTGTCGTTGATTATGCAAAGGAATTGAAGTGCGAGAGAATTCAGTTAACTCCTCCTCCAATGATTTATCAGTCAAAATACTCTAATTATATCGATTTCGCCCTTGTGAAAAATGGGTTTAGTTATTTGAAGCGCGATGTTTCAAGCGTAGTTCAGCTTGATGTGGAACACGATGAGCTTCTCTCAACCTATCGCGCTGAAGCCCGTACAGCCGTAAAAAAATCCATTAAGCAGGGAATTGAAATTGTTGAGTGCGACCGGTTTGAAGAATATTATGAAATCTTAAAATTGAATTTGAAGATGCGGCACAATGTTAATCCTACGCATTCACTTGAAGAACTCCTTAATCTTAAAAAACTCTTTCCTGCAAAGATTAGATTATGGGGTGCATTCAAAGGTGAGAAACTAATTGCAGGTGTTTGCAATTTCTCTGCTAATCCCAAAGTTGTCCTGGCGTTTTATATTAGTCATGATGAAGAATATCAGGAGTACCGGGCGGTGAATTTGCTTTTTTATGAAATAATGAAACGATATAAAGACGAAGGATTCAAGTTCTTAGATTTTGGAATTTTTACTGTTAACATGGACCCGAATTGGGGACTTGCAAGGTTTAAAGAAAATTTTGGGGCTCGGGGAATTTTTAGAGATACATTCTATAAAGATATTTAATGCTCAAAATTTTACATCTGGCTCCGCAGAATTATGCCGGAGTTCCGTATGATTTTTTTAAGATGCATTTGTCAAGCGGCGATCAATCCCGTTTAATTACCTTTCACAAAAACCAACTTGATTTTCCTGAGGACGTTTGCCTTAACTTTCCTTTACTCAATTTCTCCTTGGCTAAATTATGGCGAAGAAACAAAGTCGCCATTAGAGAAAATGAAATAATTATGCAAGCCCCTGAGTTCAAGTCTAAAAATTTATTGGAAAAATATTATTTTGATTTGAATGATCAGTTCAAAAAGAAAAAAGTATTTGATGCCGTCAGGAAATATAACCTTGACGAATATCAAATTATCCATTACGACGCCGGGTTAGATTTTTTTAGGGACGCCTCACTGGCTAAAAAATGGAAACGTGAAGGAAAAAAAATCGTTTGCTGTTATTATGGAAGCGATCTTAGGATTAGAGGTGTAATTAAAGAGCTTGACAATATCTCCGATCTAAATATCACCTCTGAATATGACCATCTTGGTTTGAAAAAGGATTTGCAATATTTATTTTATCCTTACAATCCTTCTGAATTACCTAAGAAAAAAAATAATGATGACCGGGAAATCACCATTGTTCATTCACCGACGAATAGAAAATTTAAAGGAACTGATTTAATTATTTCGGTCATTGACAGAGTCAAAAAGGAACGGAAAATTAATTTTATTCTCTTAGAAAATATGGCAAGAGGCAAATTGCTCGAGATCAAAAGCAGTTGCGATATTTCAATCGACCAAGTAGGCGGCACCATGGGCGGTACCGGATATGGAAAAGCAGGGTTGGAAACTATGGCAATGGGAATTCCTACAATAACAAATATGAGAGTAGATTATGCTAATTGGCTGCCGGAAAATCCTTTTGTGGTGGCTAATAATGCGGATGAACTTTACGCAAAATTGAATGCTCTTATTGATGATAAAGGTTATCGCGAAAGCTTGGGGAAAACCGGAATAAATTGGGTGAAAAAATATCATGGCTATGATAGTGTAAATGAAAAGCTTAAAGAACTATACAAACTTAAAAATATAATTTAATGCAGAAAAGAAGTCTGTCGAAATCTACAATATGGTATAGCCTGGGAAACCTTTTTGTTAGATCAATTAGTTTTTTGCTTTTGCCTCTTTACTCCAATTTAATTTCAACGAAAGAGTTTGGTAATTATTCTCTTCTAATGTCTGTTTATGCTATAGTTTCGGTTTTATACCAATTCGGGCTGCAGGCTGCTTTTAGCAAATTTTATATTGAAGCAGATTCTGACAATAAAAGAGTGAAAATATTCTCTACTGTGATAAATTCGGCTATGATTGCGGGAACTATTCTTACCGCAATTATTATAATATTTTCGGGAGAAATATCTTCAATAATTTTGGGGACTCATAACTCTTCCGGTTTGGTTCGTTTAACTTTTATAACTCTTTTTATTGATACTGTTGCCTATTTTGGACTGCATTTATTTAAAACCAAAGAACATTCTAAAAAAGTTGTTTTGCTTTCTTCTGTTTCTGCAATCTCAAATCTTCTCTTTAACGTAATTTTTGTTTATCTAATGAAGGAAGGAGTCGAAGGAATTTTTTATGCGCAAATCATTTCCTCCGCTATTCTTATTATTTTAATGGTACCGTCATTAGCCGAAGAATATTCGCTGCATATTGAATTAGATATCCTTAAAATGATGCTTATCTTTTCGGCCCCTCTAATTATTTCAGGTTTGTTCTCGTCGGCGATGGATGTTAGCGATAGATTTTTGATTAATAGTTTTTTAGGAAAGAATTTAGTCGGCATTTATAGCTTTTCTTACCGGATTGCTATGATTATGAACGTTTTCGTCATTTCATTTAGGACAGCTTGGGTACCTTATGCATTAAATATTTATAATATGGATAAACATAAAGATGTATTCGGTAAGACTTTTCTGAAACTTATTTCTGCCGGTGGATTCGTCTTGCTTATTGTGACTCTTTTTACCGGATATCTTTTCGACTTAAGAGTTTTTGGGATAGCTTTTCTGAATTCCCGCTACCTACCCGGTTTAACAATACTTCCATTCGTTCTCCTTGGTTATCTTTTTAACGGATTAGCTTCTTTTTATTCAGTGTATCCTTTAGTGTCAAATAAGACTTATCATTTTCCGGTGGCTGACGGGATAGGATTTGTTTTGAATTTGATCTTGAATTTGATCTTGATCCCTCGCTACGGTTTAGTGGGCGCAGCATTAGCCACCACGATTGCATTTGCCGCATCAGCTTTTTATTTATTCCTTATATCGGCAGGTAAGCTCAAGATTGATTATAACGTTAAAGAATTATTTGTAATTGTCGTCATGGTTTTTACTTTTTTAATTGCGGGAATAATCTTACAGAATATTTATCTTAATATTATCTTGAGTACACTTTTTGTCCTTCTTGCAGTTAAACTAACGGGGTTTAAGCCTAGTTCAATTTTTATTTTTCGCTAATGAATTAACCAGATTGAATAGCTTTTTAGATTCTTCTTCCCAATTTCTCCCGTTTTCAATAAGCTTTCGTGCATTTATGGAATGAGTAAGAAGCAAATTCTTATCTATAATATATTTTTCAATACTACTAATAACCTCATTCTGGTTTGAAGGATCGACAAGGAAGCCGCAGATATTATCGCCGAATTCTTTCCGAATGGGAGTAATATCAGAGAAGATAAATGGTTTCCCGCATGCCATATATTCAAAAATTTTAATTGGAAGTGAATTATTGTAGATGAAATTCCTTGCTCTTAGATCAAAACAAATATCTACATTTTGAAGATACTCTGAAATTCTATTATAGCTTGCCCAACCTACTCTATCGATTGTTATTGACTTATTGTCTTTTGCTAATGCATCAAAATATATTTCTTCCTCAACACGCTCAAATCTTCCTACAAGTTTTAAGGTAATATTTAAATTGGGATATTTTTCCTTAATCTTCTTTGCAACTTCATAGATAGTTATTATCCCTCTTTGAAAATTAATAAGTCCGGCATAGCAAAACGTTAAATCCGTTCCATTGAATGGTGGTGAAGAATAATTAAAATAGTGCAATACAGGGTAGTAACCGATTATGGTCTTGCCTTTAAGCGGTGCCATGAAATTGTATCTCATTTTTTTTGTTATCTCACCGATGATTAAACTATCGCTTAAGCTAACAGCAGCAAAATTAAAAAGGTAGTAGAATAAATAATAAAAATACTTTTTAATCCCTTTAATTTTGGTTGCAAGATTTTCAGGGTACCACTCAGTAATATCCAAAATAATTTTACATTTTGGATTGTCTGTCTTAAACTTGTAAGCGGAAAAAACAGGTAACGGTTCGCAGCAAATTATGACCGAGGGGTCAAAAGATAAGATCTTATCATAAAGCCTGAGAATTTTTTCTTTTTTCCCAAGATGAGAGCCGTTAAAACCGGTGATGGAAATTCCATCTTTCATTTCATTTATCTCTTGTGTAGAGCAAATTATTTCAACGGCATAGCCGGCATCTCTTAAACTCTTGCCGAACTTGTAAAAAATTCTTTCATCAAGAGGCGGGTGCCCCGATGTAACAATTGCAATTTTGATCTTCATGAAAAATTAATAATAAATTGTTGTTTCAAAATAAATGGTTGAATGTTTTGAACAAAATCTATTTAGTTAAATAAAAAAGTCTTAACTTCAAATCAAAAGGGTAAAATTTCTATTGCTTGATTATAGGTAAGAAAGAGGTTAAGTGTGAGCTATGCACAAAATAAGGCCATTAGAAGTGGATTCAGAGTGTATTGACGGGTAATATTAATTTGATTTCCCTTAAATTATTTTGGACTAAAATGTAGTGCTTTTAGTAAATTTCCCAAATATTTCGTCACTATATTTTTTTTCGTAACTTTCTAAAGTTATTAGAATTATGTTTTTCAACCTAAAAGGATTTATTAATGCAGCAGTATTTGGATCTCATTAAATTAGTCTTAGATGAAGGTGTAAGAAAGCCCTCAAGAACTGGAGTCGATACACTTTCTTATTTCGGGGCTTTTTATCGTGTGGACCTTTCCAAAGGTTTTCCTTTGCTCACGACTAAAAAAATGGAATGGAAATCTATTTTGCATGAGGTACTTTGGTATCTTTCGGGTGAAAACCATATAAGAAATTTGCGTAAGCATACTAAAATTTGGGATGCCTGGGCTGACGAAGACGGAAATCTTGAAACGGCTTATGGTTATTATTGGCGACATTTTCCCAGCGCAGAAAAGGATAAAGAAGGAAATTGGCAGATTAGAGAGGTTGACCAAATCAAATATGTTATCGATGAATTAAAAAATAAGCCCTACAGCAGAAGGTTAGTTGTAACTGCATGGGAACCAGGTAATGCTACTAAAAGCAAGCTTCCCCCATGTCACTATAGTTTTGCTTTTAACGTCAGCAATGGAAAGCTAAATTGCCATTTAACCCAACGCTCCGGTGATATTGCCCTCGGAATTCCATTTAATCTTGCCGCCTATTCTATCCTAACTCAAATTATTGCACAAGAGGTTAATCTTGAATTAGGCTTTTTTGCGCATACTATTATTGACGCTCATATCTATATCGCGGATAAAGGTTCTCCAATGGAAAAATTTGACCATCGTGAAGGATTGCTGGAACAGCTAAAACGCGAGCCACTGTCTTTATCTACTTTGACAATAGCGAAGAAACCAATTGATGAATTAAAATTTGAAGACTTCGAATTGAGCAATTATACTAGCCATGATAAAATTAAATTTGAAGTAGCAGTCTGATTTTCGTTAAAGAATTGTTATGAAGAAAATTATTATTTCAGCGGTTGCTCAAAATGGAGTAATTGGAAAATCAAGCGGAGAAATACCCTGGCATTCCAAAGAGGAATTCCAACATTTCAAAAACACAACTTCTGGATTTCCGGTTATTATGGGTAGAAAAACTTTCGATACACTCGGTAAGCCTTTGAAAAACCGGCTGAATATTGTGCTCACCCGCAACAAAAAGCTAATATTGGCATTTACAGAGATAGTTATTTTTGATAGTTTGCATTCAGCTTATAAATATTGTGAGTCGAAAGATTATGAAAAGATATTTGTCATTGGCGGAACCGACATTTATAAGCAAGCAATGAATACTGCTGATGAATTATTAATCTCTTATATGAAGTTTAATGCAGAAGGAGATGTTTATTTCCCGGAAATAGATCTTAAAATTTGGGAGGTTAAAAGAATAGATGGAAGAAATGAATTTGATATTTATACTTATGTTAGAAAAATTTAAATGTCTATAAAGAAAATAAAAATACTGCCAGAAAATTTAGCGAATAAAATTGCCGCAGGCGAAGTAGTCCAAAGACCGGAATCTGTCGTTAAAGAATTAATCGAAAATTCAGTGGACGCCGGTTCTACTTCAATTGAATTGGTAATTAAAAAAGCCGGTAAATCTCTAATTCAGGTATTTGATAACGGCACTGGTATGAATGAAGAAGATGCGATCCTATGTATTCAAAAACATGCTACAAGCAAAATCTCGGAATATTCAGATCTTGAAAATATCCTTACACTTGGCTTTAGAGGAGAGGCGCTTAGTTCAATTGCTTCGGTAAGCCAGTTCGAGATTAAAACGGAAACAAGTGACGAAGATTTCGGTACTCTTGTTAGAATAGACGACTCCGGTAATGTCATTGTTGAAAAAGGTTCTTACTCAAAAGGTACTTCCGTTGCTGTTAAAAATTTATTTTTTAATACACCGGCAAGAAGAAACTTTCTTAAGTCCGATTTTACTGAATTAAAGCATATCATCGATACCTTCAATAGGATTGCTTTAAGCCATCCAAAAATTAATTTTAAGCTTCATAATGATGATGAAATTATCCTCAACTATTCTGCCGGAACTATTGAAGATAGAATTCAGCAAGTCTTTGCGGACAATATGCTTGATGCTCTTATTAAGGTAGAAGAAAAGACCGATTTCATTTCTCTTTATGGTTATGCCGGAAAACCGACAATGCTTAAAAAAAGTAAAGGCGATCAATATTTGTTTCTTAACAGCAGGTATGTCGTTAGTAAACAAATTAATCATGCAGTGTTTACCGCTTATGAAAATATCCTGGAAAAAGGTGATTATCCTTTCTTCTTACTTTTTTTAGATATCGATCCACAACGTATTGACGTAAATGTGCACCCTTCAAAGCTTGAAGTCCGCTTTGATGACGATAAAGACGTTTATAGTTTTGTGCTTGCTGTTGTTAAAAAAAGTTTAGCCACTCACGATCTCGTTCCGTTAATGCAATTTACCGATACTGCGCCGGAAGGGGATAAGCTTTCATTTAATAATTTTAATAGGGTAGAGAAAAATGATTTTTCTGATAGACCAGTTTTCTCCGAAAGAAAATCTGTTGCCCGGACAGATTTCTCTGACCGCGAAATAGATCTGATCTTTAGTACCATACCTGAAAATATCAGACAGGAGAATATTACTATTCACCCATTTGAAAAAAATGATACCCGCGAAGTATATCACGAAGCCGGAAACTATGAACAAAAGAACGGAAATGAAGACGGCGCTACTTTTATTATTCAACTTCATAATAAATATATCCTCTCGCAGATTAAAACGGGATTGATGATTATCGATCAGCATGTTGCACATGAAAGAGTTTTATATGAAAAAGTATGGAAACGCTTTGAAGCCGATCTCCCTTTCTCTCAACAACTGCTTTTCCCACGAACGGTAGAACTTGACCCCGGTAGTTTTGGCTTGGTGAAAGAAATTTATCCTTTCTTAACTAAGTTAGGGTTTACTCTAAAATTCTTTAGCAAAAATACAATCGTAATTGAAGGCGTTCCGGAAGATGTTAAAAGTGGCTCTGAAGAAAAAGTGCTTCTCGATTTAATTAACGAATACACTACTAACCAGCGCGAAAATAAATTGGATTCAAAGGAGAATATAGCAAAATCATACTCGTGTAAAGCAGCTATTAAAGCAGGTGATTATCTTTCGGAAAAAGAAATGCGACTTCTAATCGACCAACTATTCGCTACTTCTATGCCTTATGTTTGCCCACACGGCAGACCTATAGTCGTAAAAATTTCTCTTGATGAATTTGACAGAAGGTTTGGCAGAACTTAATTTTAGATCAGAATTACCCAAAAGGTATTTTAATATTAGTTTCAAAAAAACTAAATAAGGAGAAACGATGATTAACAAAGATTATAATAACCGGAAACGTGTGTTTGAATCTAAAGCTAATAATTCAAATTCAAAAGGAATGAAAAAATATACAACCGTTAGCGGTGAAGAAGTTAAAAATTTTTATGGACCGGATGATATTGAAAATATTAACTATCTTAATGAAATAGGTTTCCCCGGTGAATATCCTTTTACGCGCGGTATTCATGCCGACGGTTACCGTGGAAAGATTTGGACGATGCGTCAGTTTGCAGGCTTCGGTTCTCCCGAAGATACAAACCAACGTTTTCACTATTTGTTGGATCATGGTCAAACCGGGTTGTCTACAGCGTTTGATTTGCCTACTCTGATGGGGTGGGATGCCGATTCTCCTCTTAGCGAAGGCGAAGTCGGAATTTGCGGAGTCTCTGTTTCTTCTCTTAAAGATATGGAAATTTTGTTCAATAAAATTCCTCTCGAAAAAGTTTCTACTTCAATGACTATCAATTCTCCAGCAGCGATGATATTTGCTTTTTATCTTGCATTTGCTCAAGAGCAGGGTGTAGACTTTAAAAATCTTAGAGGAACTTTGCAAAATGATATTCTTAAGGAATACATCGCTCAGAAAGAATATATTTATCCCCCGAATCCATCTATGCGTATTATTGTGGACATGATCGAATATTGTTCGCAGGAAATTCCTCAGTGGAATCCCGTTTCTGTCAGCGGCTATCATATCCGCGAAGCAGGTTCAACTGCTGTGCAGGAATTAGCTTACACACTCGCAGATGGTTTTGCGTATATTGAGGCTTGCATTGCCAGAGGTATGGATGTTGACGAGTTTGCTCCGCGTATTTCTTTCTTCTTCAATTCACATTTGGATTTTTTTGAAGAAATTGCAAAGTACCGCGCCGCAAGAAAAATCTATGCAAAAAGAATGAAAGAAAAATATGGAGCGAAAAATCCAAGGTCATGGTGGCTTCGTTTTCATACACAAACTGCTGGTTGCACATTAACAGCTCAACAACCGGAAAATAATATTATTAGAACCGCTTTTCAGGCTCTTGCCGGAGTACTGGGTGGAACTCAATCGCTTCATACCAACTCTATGGATGAAACTCTCGCTCTCCCTAGCGAAAAAGCAGTTAAAATAGCTCTTAGAACTCAACAGATTATTGCATACGAAACCGGCGTTATAAACACGGTAGATCCTCTTGCCGGCAGTTATTTTATCGAGTCACTTACTGCCAAAATGGAAAAACAGGCAATTGCAATTTTTGATCAAATAGATTCTCTCGGAGGCGTTATTCCGGCAATCGAAGCCGGTTATTTCCAAAAGGAAATTGCCGATGCCGCATATCGATATCAAAAGGAAGTTGAAAGAAAAGAAAAGTATATTGTCGGCGTTAATGAGTTCGTTGAAAAAAATGAAAAAGTTGATATCCCGATCCTTAACATTTCTCCGGAAGTGGAAAAAATTCAGAGACAAAGACTTGCCGATCTTAAGCAAAGTAGAAACATCGAAGCTGTTAAAGAATGTATTAACGAGATTAGAACGGCTGCTGTTGATAATAAAAATTTAATGCCTGCGTTTATTAAAGCTGCGCGCAATTATGTTACTCTCGGCGAAATGACGGGAGAATTGAAAGAAGTTTTCGGAACTTATGAGGAGACGGCTGTTTTTTAATGATAAAAAATTATTTCAAATTACTCAGGATTCCACAATGGATAAAAAACTTGTTTGTTTTTGTCCCTTTGCTTTTTTCCAAACATCTTTTTGAACATGATTATTTTATCCTGACTTTTTTTGGCTTCCTTCTTTTTTGCCTTACATCTAGTTTGATATACATAATAAATGATATTATTGATATTGAAGCCGATAAAGCACATCCCGTAAAGAAAAATAGGCCTATCCCTTCAGGAAGAATCTCAAAACGTAATGCCATAATTACAGCCGCTTTTCTTTTTCTAATTATTCTTTTTACAATAATTCATTTTGACTCCCGGTTTTATTATGCTGTTGCAGTCTATTTCCTTCTAAATGTTTTTTATTCTTTTAAGCTGAAACATTTTGTCCTATTAGATATTTTTAGCATTGCTGCAGGCTTTATGATCCGTGTTATAGCGGGTGCATATATTATCAACGTTGAAATTTCCAGTTGGCTTTTGTTAACTACTATGTTCATTTCATTGTTCCTTGCAATTATGAAACGTCAATCGGAATTGAAACTCTCGCATAATATTGACTCTCCTTCGACAAGAAAAGTATTATCTCACTATTCTTTTGAATTCACAAATCAAATTGCAACGGTAGCTGCTTCAGGTGTTATAATCTGCTATGCTCTTTATACTGTATCTTCACGAACAGTTTCAATCTTTAGAACAGAGAATTTAATCTATACAACGCCCTTTGTCGTCTTCGGGATTTTCAGGTATATGTATATCGTATATATAAACCAACAAGGTGAGAACACTACTGAAATTATGATTACCGACCTGCCGATGATTTTCAACTTTTTGTTTTATATCTTAACTACAATTTTAATAGTGTATAAAATTATTTGATTGCTTAGTTATCTTTGCTTTATGAAAATACCGGGTTTAATAAATATTATACTACTGAATTTTTTAATTATTCTGATTCCGTCTTCCGGGTGCAGCAGACAAATAACTACTGGCGATAAGTTAAATATAAAAATTGTTTCTTCAAAAATAAACTTATGGATCGATCTAATGCCAGGCATTGAAATTAATCATCCGGTACTTCATCTTAACGGAAATATTTCGATCAAAAATCTTAGCGATATTGCAATAGAAAATTTAACTCTTCGAAACATAAGTGTTGCTCAAAATAATTTGTCCATAAACGTCGAGCCCATCAAACTTATTAGTGCTAATTTTTCCGAAAGTATCTTACCCTACGGAGAAAATACTTTTTCACTCAATGGCATTAAAAGAATTTCCGGCAATATTATTGATTATGATTCTACGGTGACTCTCATTTTCAATTTTTCATCGGACGGAATAAGTTTTTCCGATAGTATAAAGCACCAAATTATTAAAAAGGTTTATTGATGAATTTTAACGATATATTATTCCTTTTAATCCTCCTGATTTTAAGTGCTTTTTTTTCTGGCTCCGAGATTGCTTTTGTAGTTTCCAACAAACTAAAATTAGAAGTTAGAGCAAGAGGTAATAATCTTTCCGCAAAAGGCGCTCTGTATTATATAAAAAATCCTCAAGCTTTTTTTTCTACAATATTAATCGGTAATAGTATTGTCAATATTGCCTTTGCTTCAATAAGCGCCTTATTCTTAACTACAATATTTAAGTTAGAAGACCTCTCCGTTTTAATTATCTCCTCCTTTGTACTTTTGGTCTTTGGCGAACTAATACCAAAATATTTTGCGAGGGAATTATCAGACAGAATTATCTTAATGTCTGCTTTGCCTCTGCGCGTATTTTCTTTTTTGCTAAGCCCGCTTACTAAAATTACATCTTCTATCTCTTCCCGGCTTACCCAATCAGAAAAATTTAAAGAAGAAAATATCAACTTGCTTTTTGATAAAGAGGATATTGAATCTTTGGTAAAAGAAAGCCATGAAGCAGGAGTAGTAAATAAAAAAGAAAGCGACATAATAAATAAAGTGTTATCGCTTGGTGATCAAAAAGTATACGAAGCTATGCGTCCCCGAACCGAAATTGTCGGTGTTGAAATTGACCAAAGTGTTGATGAAGCGCTTTCTATTTTTATTGAGTCTGGATACTCTAAGCTACCTGTCTATGAAGAAAATCTTGATAATATTAAAGGTGTAATCTTTGCCTATGATATTTTTAAGCTTCCTCAAAATATTAAGAATATGACAAGGGAAATATTATTTGTCCCAGATACAAAAAAAAGTATTGATATGTTGAACGAATTCCTCAGCAAACATGTTTCTATAGCTGCTGTGGTAGATGAATTTGGCGGTACTGCAGGCATTGTTACTATGGAAGACATTATCGAAGAACTA
>JAKAFW010000071.1:0-8077 GCA_021817845.1 Bacteroidota bacterium | reverse complement strand
ATATTAATATTTATTCTTTGAAAACTAATTTTCACACAGGCTCTCCAGTCGTGGGTTCCATAACATAAATCCTTATTTACAAACCGTTTCAACGGTTTTAATTCCTAAACAAAAACTATCGTTCACCCGGAGTAACTAAAAGAATCATTAAATAATTCCCCAACATTCCATTACTCCATCATTCCAACACTCCAAAGAGAAATCCTCCGTAAAGTGAAATAATAATAAATAATTTTGTGTGTATTAAAAAATAAGTTGCACTTTAGGGCAACATTATATATTTTTACTTCGTGAACAAAAATCAGAAGTATAGGTCTATAATTTTTTTCAAAGACTATTTTCAAGAGTTCTTTGTAAAACAGCGGGACAAAGTGAAAGAGAAAATTATAAAGAAAATTCAAAAAACGCCAAAAAAGGAAATTGAAAAAGCGCTTAAAATAAAAGAAGAATATGAAAACAAAAAAAAATAATATAATGACTCTTGACCAGTTCAAAGACAAACATTATGGTAAACTTGGAACTGAAAAGCGTGACCGTCTTGAAGATGGTTACGAAGCTTTCCGAATCGGCTCTCTTATTCACGAAGCAAGACTTGAAAAAGGGTTGACACAAGAAGAACTTGCTGAAAAAATTGGAACGACAAAATCTTACATTTCTAAAATAGAAAACAACATTAAAGAAGTTCGTTTTTCTACACTTAAAAAAATTATTGAACTCGGTTTGGGTGGGCAGTTACATCTTTCAATTAAATTATGACCTATGCCGCTTTTCAGTTATCAATAATCAATACGAAACCTCTCTACAGTAGCAGATTCAGAATTGTTTTTGCTTTCATTCAGCACCTGCCGGCAGAGAGTGTTGCACAATTCCAACATGTCATTTCGACCGGTGGGTCTACCCCGCCTGTCCCGTATGCGGGAAGAAATCCCACGATTAGCTTAAAAAAAAATTCAGCCAAAAAATCATATATTTCTTCTTCCAGCCGCAGAGCGGTGAAACATTAGTAGAAGGATATACCGGAAAAACATTAAAGCTCCAGAGGCTTGCCTGCCGGTAGGCAGGTTACTCGTCACTAGTCACTAATTATTAGTAAATCAAATAAAGGCAATAAAAGCAGCCCACGAATTCATTCGTGGGAAATAATTGAAAGGAATATCTTTTAACCGATTCATCGGTTTCTAAATTCGGTTTTATTTGTTCTTTTGCCAAATGAAGTGTACTTGAAAGCAAAGGAGATTAGGACGGAATTAAAAGTCAGAGGTCATAAGAAGGTAATATTTTGTATTTTATTTCTTAAATTATTATTTGAATTAAATATAATTTTGTTAAAAAGTTATCTTACTTTCGAATTTACTAAAAATAAAAGACCACTGCATATTGTTGTTGCATTGGACGAGACAAAAAAAAGGTTATAGGCCAAAAGGATTAAGAATGAAAAATGTGTTATTTTATTGCAACTATATTTTAAAAAATATTAAATGATTTATATATGAATGATGATAGGATAAAATATATTATTAGGGAAATATCAGATCGACTTAAAATAAATTATGTAGACTTTATGGGAATATACTTTTATGGTTCCAGAGTCCGCGGTGATAGTAAATCTGATTCCGATTATGATTTATTGTTTGTGTTTAATAGAAATGTCAACTGGAAGTTTAAAGAAGAAATTAGACACATAATTTATGGGTATGAAGATAAATATGATATTGTATTAGATGCAAAAATTATTAGTAGCAGTGAAATAGATATGAACCGGATGCCACTTATACAAGATATAAAAAGGTACGGCATATTTTATGGAATTTGATCAGACTGCCTTAATAAAATATAGAATTGAAAAAGCTAAAGAGACCATTAGGGCTGCGCAACTTTTATTAGATAATAATTTATTAAGTCATGCAGAAAATAGAATCTATTATTCCATTTTCTATATTGTTTCTGCCTTGGCAATGCAATATAATTTCTCAACTTCTAAACTATCCAATGAAATAAAAAGTTTGATTTCACGGAATAGGTGGAACCGTGTAATCGTAAAAAGGGGAGAAATATTGTAAAATAATATCGCTGATAAAAAATGTTAAACACTATTTTGCATTACGGGTTTCAATTTTGTAATTTAATAATGAAGTGTAATTTTAAGCTATAATGGTTTTATTATATATTATAAAGACTTAGAGAATAGAAGGAAAAATATTATGACGACTATGACCCGGATAGAAATAAATCATGCCATATTGCTAGGAAAGCCTATAATCCACGGCACAAGAATACCAGTTGAGTTAATAGTAAAATTGGTTGCACAACGCTGGACAGATGAGCAGATTCTGCAAGAATATCCGATGTTGAAAAATGAAGATATTCAAGAGGCATTACTATATGCGGAAAAGTTAGTTCAAAATGAAGAAGTTTATCCGCTGCTCAAACAATGATGAAATTTTTAGTTGATGAAAATGTGGGTTTCACAATTGTAAAATATCTACGTGATTTAGGCTTCGATACTAAATTTGTTAGTGAACTATTTCCATCATGCGATGATATTTTTATAATGGAAACAGCTTATCAAGAAAAACGAATTATTATTACAAACGATAAAGACTTTGGATATTTAATTTTTAGATCCAGCTTACAAGCTCTTGCAATTATTCTATTGCGTTTCAATGACGAATCGCCAACTTTAAAGATAAATGCAATTAAAACTATTTTAAGTTTACCTGAAGAAAAAGTGTTAAATCATTTCATCGTTGCCAGTGAAGACAAAATTCGTATTCGTCCTTTGTAAAAACGAATAAATGAATTTTACATGAATGAATTTTACAGTTAGAAAATTTGGACTTCAGGGATTCCATGTATAACTTAAAGAACTACAACCGAGAGACCGGTAACGGTGGACAACCGGTACAAATTATTTAGTAGGGGAAGATACACAAGCTGCAGAAAAAGTCTGTCTTGATATCCTAAACAATAATTTTAAAAAAGGCCAAATCCCGGAACTTTGGGATGGTCATGCAGCGGAAAGGATTGTAAATATTTTATTGAGTAAGCTAAATCTGTGACAAGTAACGAGTGACAAGTGACGAGTATTTTGATTGCATAAATTGCTTGAATAATTATTATTTTAATTCTAAAGTTAAATAAGTTAACTCAAGTTCCCCGCAGTTGAATATAACCAGTAAAACCGTCTGATTTATTCCGTTTAGAAAAAGCAGCCCACGACTTCAAGTCGTGGGTTCCAAAAACATAAAACCTAATTTATTAACCGTTTCAACGGTTTTAATACCTAAATAAAAACTATCCTTCAACCTGAGCAAGTTAAAGAATGTCGAAATAATTCCCCAACATTTGCATCTTTAAGCCGCAGATCGGCGATACATCAGTAGCAGTTAAACAGAAAAAAACATTAAAGCTCCGGAGGCTTGCCTGCCGGTAGGCAGGAGCGACATATAACTTCGCTGCAGATTATTATCTCCCTCTTTTAATATAAAAATAAATAATAATCATTTGTAAGAAATCTATTAAAAGGCAATAAAAGCAGCCCACGAATTCATTCGTGGGTAAAAGAAATAAAAAGTCCACCATCGATCCGATACATCGATTTCTCAAATGCTGTTTTTGTAGTGATATAATCGTCACTCGCCTGCCTGCCGGTAGGCAGGTTACTCGTCACTAGTCACTAATTATTAGTAAATCAAATAAAGGCAATAAAAGCAGCCCACGAATTTATTCGTGGGTAAAAGAAATGAAAGAATACCTTTTAACCGATTCATCGGTTTCTGAATTTCCGTTTTGTAATGATATAAATTGTTTTTTGTATATAAATATTATTTTGTCTAAATGTTTCGCCACTCTGTGGCTCTTTTATCTTTTTTTGTATGATTTTCTACTAATATGCCGCACCGCTGGTGCTTTTCCCTAAAATAAATAACCTCCGGGTGAAAGATTATTGTAGCAAAAATATTAATTCAATAATTCCCGAACCTCGTAGAGGATCAATTGCTATTATATAAATCAATCGAAAATCATCAAACATCCATTACCTCTTCCAGCCGCAGAGCGGTGAAACATTATAGCAGTTAAACAGAAAAAAACCATTAAAGCTCCAGAGGTTTGCCTGCCGGTGGGCAGGAGCGACATATAATCATGGTGAAAAAGATTATTGCTCTTTATGTAAAACCCTTTCGCTGTAACTTATTATCTTCCCCTTTTAATTTCCAATTTCCAAGATTATAAAGATTTGAGCAATAAACTAGAATACACTGCAATTTTTATTTTTCTTTTATATACAATTGTACTGGCATTAGGCTCAAATCAAAAATATCCGACAAAGATTTATTACAACAATTTTTTCCCTTATCTTGTAGATAAACCGCTCTCTGAAGATGGCTATTATACACTTACGGTAGCCTGGAATATTGCTGAAGGTAAAGGGATAACATATAATTTTAATAGACCGACAACCGGTATACAGCCATTATCGGGATTTGTTTTTGCCGCGATTGCTAAAGTTGTAATTGCTGCAGGAGGAAATAAGACAACTTTTGTAAGATCAATAATAATCTTTTCAGCTCTGCTAGAGGTATTGTTTTTCTTTGTTGTAAAAAATATAAGTAACGCACTATTTCCTGTTTTAGAAAAAAAATGGTTCGGCTTATCCGCTGTAATTGCAACTCTTCTTAACTTTGAACTTTTAGTTTATTTTACCAACGGTTTGGAGACAGGACTATATCTTACAGTTTTAGGAATAAGTCTCCTTTACTCTTTTTATTATTTTAAAGGTGAAAAAAAATTCCGCCAATCAATTATCCTCGGTACATTATTCGGTCTTTGCGGTCTTGCAAGAATTGATTTTCTTGCGATACTGGCAGTATTGTTGTCAAGTAATATATATTATAAAAGATTAACAATTAAGCAATTTTTTATAATATGCTTTACGAGCTTTGCCGTAATTATACCCTGGATATTTTATATATATAAATCCACCGGGTTTATTTTCCAATCATCAGCCCGGGTGGAAACATCTTGGCTTAGTCCGGGTAATATTTTATTAAGAGCTAAAGCAATGTCTTTAGCGCTGATGCAGCATTTAACTCCGGATATTTATACGGGTAATAAGGATATTGTTTTGGTCATTGTATTTATAATTACAATTACAGCTGCGTATATATTGTTATATGATAAAAGGATATTGAATCAGTTTGATAAAGACAATGTTAAAATATTCAAAACGTGGTCGATAGGAATTTTGTTCCTGATATTTGTTTACTTACTGTATTCTTCCGCTGATTATTTTTATTTAAGATATACGGCTCCTTTATTAATAATTATCCTGCCGGTCTTTACAATACTTTTAGCTTTAAAAATAAAAGGGATTAAAAGGAAAAAATTACAAATCGGATTTGCATCAGTTGCGGCTATTTTTTTTATTCAAGCAGTCTTATATTTTCATTCGGGAAGAATGGGTGTTCAACAAAGCTTACGAATAGCGTATATTAAAAACCATTTTAACGATAAGGCAGTGATAGGCTGCTTTCAAAGTGGTGTAACCGGATATTACGATTCCAATGTGTATAATCTTGACGGCAAAATGGATAATGTTGTTCTAAATTATATTAAATCAGGCAGATTTGACAGGTTTATTGACAGCACAGGCATAAATGTAATTTTGGAATGGGGTGGTGTAGTAAATATGTTCGAAAAAAATTATCTAAAGAAAAACTGGATAGAATATAATAAAAACATCGGAGATAACCGGACGGTTTGCTTAGTCCGTAAAGATGATTTAGGGCAAATAATAATAAATCGATAATTTATAACTCATGTTACGCATATTTTTTCCCTATTGCCCCGCCATTTAGAGGCTGTGTGAAAATTCAGAAGTGATGAATAAATATTCCAATTATTATTATGAAGCTGTTTCTAAAATATAGTGTTTCTGTATTGCCCCGGCATTCATGCCGGGGTAGAGTCACACAAGCAAAACATGGGCTTTAGCCCCATATTTGCAGTTTATGTGGCTAAAGCCAACAAACCTATATAATTTTATTCCCCGACATTAATGTCGGGGCAATTGCAAGGAAAAGTTTTAATAATTTACGGCCCTCGAAGAACTCAGTAACATTGATATCGCAGTTGTTATGAAAGAATATTATAAAGACAGGTTTGATACCTGTGTCGTCCTGAAATAGGTTGACATCGTTCCATAGGCAAGTAGGGAATAGGCAGCAGGCCTTTCAGCCGCAGAGCGGTGAAACATTAGTAGCAGTTAAACAGAAAAAAACATTAAAGCTCCGGAGGAGCGACACATAATCTTCCTAAGCAAGATTATTGTTCTTTATGTAAATCCCTTTCGCTGCAGATTATTATCTCCCTCTTTTAATATAAAAATAAATATTAATCATATGTAAGAAATCTATTAAAAGGCAATAAAAGCAGCCCACGAATTCATTCGTGGGTAAAAGAAATAAAAGTATACCTTTTAACCGATTCATCGGTTTCTCAAATGCCGTTTTTGTAATGATATAAATTGTTTTTTGTATATAAATATTATTTTGTCTAAATGTTTCGCCACTCTGTGGCTCTTTTATTATTTTTGTATAATTTCTTACTAATATGCCGCACCGCTAGTGCTTTTCCCTAAAATAAAAATCCTCTGTTACCTTATACAGCCGCAGAGCGGTGAAACATTAATAGCAGTTAAACAGAAAAAAACATTAAAGCTCCGGAGGCTTGCCTGCCGGCAGGAGCAACATATGATCATGTATACTGTCATCCCGGACCTGATCCGGGATCTTCAGTGTCATTTGTGAAAAAGGTTATTGTCTTTTATGTAAAACCGCACTGCCGTCTGACGCAGTTAATGCAGGCGTGAAAATTGGGTTTAATTCCCCGCAGATTGCCGTCATGCCGGGCTTGACCCGGTATCCAGGTTACATTCATAAATATCAATAGATTCCGGGTCAAGCCCGGAATGACAAAAACATGTTTGTCATTCTGACGAAAGTCAGAATCTCTTATTTCAGATTCCGGGTCAAGCCCGGGATGACAAGAACATGTTTGTCATTCTGACGGAAGTCAGAATCTCTTATTTCATATCTTGTTCAGAATGACAAAAACAGGATTGTCATTCTGACGAAAGTCAGAATCTCTTATTTCAGATTCCGGGTCAAGCCCGGAATGACAAAAACAGGCTTGTCATTCTGACGGAAGTCAGAATCTCTTATTTCATATCTTGTTCAGAATGACAAAAACAGGATTGTCATTCTGACGAAAGTCAGAATCTCTTATTGCATAACTTGTTCAAAATGACAAAAACTACGAACATGAAACAATACTATGTTTATATAATGTCGAATAAATCAAAGACTTTGTATACCGGTGTTACGAATAATCTGGAAAGAAGAGTATACGAACATAAGAACAAGCTGAATGAGGGATTTACAAAGAAGTATAATATTACAAAACTGGTATACTTTGAAGTAACAAATAGTATTGAAGAAGCCATCAAAAGGGAAAAGCAATTGAAAAACTGGAAAAGGCAATGGAAAATTGAATTGATTGAGTCTGTTAATAAAGAATGGGAAGACTTGGTTAATGATGCAGATTCCGGGTCAAGCCCGGAATGACAAGAACAGGTTTGTCATTCTGACGGAAGTCAGAATCTCTTATTTCAGATCCCGGGTCAAGCCCGGGATGACAAGACTCCGGGATGACAGTACACTTTGATTTTCTGTTTCCCGACTTCTCTTATCAATTTAATATATTCGGGTTTAATTCCTTGCAGCTAGCTGCGAGCTGTCATGCCGGGCTTGACCCGGCATCCAGAAGGACATTCATGGATAACAATAGATTCCGGGTCAAGCCCGGAATGACAAGAACAGGTTTGTCATTCTGACGGAAGTCAGAATCTCTTATTGCAGATTCCGGATCAGGTCCGGGATGACAAGACTTCGGGATGACAGTACACTTTGATTTTCTGTTTCCCGACTTCTCTTATCAATTTAATATATTCGGGTTTAATTCCTTGCAGCTAGCTGCGAGCTGTCATGCCGGGCTTGACCCGGCATCCAGAAGGACA
>JAKAFW010000037.1:0-36006 GCA_021817845.1 Bacteroidota bacterium | reverse complement strand
CGTTCTCACTCTGTGCGGGTAAATTTATTTGCGTGTGCATCTCTGCATCTCCCCACACAAATCTATATGAAATTTATTTTCTGTATCCATCATTAAGTCAAATACATTATCCCAATAAATTATTAAACCAACTTAAATAATTACTTTTCAATGTGCAATAAAATTATAAAAACTTTTAAGATCACGCCTCGCTCCCTTCTTGCTTTTATTCCTTTAATCTAATGCCTTTGCTATAAACAAGCTTTAATGCTTTCTCTTAATTTATAATATTTTTAAAGTAATAAGAATTAATCCTACTTAAACAACCTCAAAACGGAAATCAAGCCAAACTGAATTTTTGAATGCACTGTGAATACACACTGCTTGCTTATATCAAGACATAAACTTCCTCTACTATTATCCTTCTCCCGACCCTCTAACTGTGACAAACTTTACAAACCCGCACTCTTCGCATTTCTTAAATCAGTTAGAATTTAGTCCAGTTGAGAAAATAGATTTAATAATAGAGTAATTTCTCAATTACAACAACTTGTCATTTAAATATTTTTCAGTTACGAGAAGTAAATTTGCATTTTTCAACAGTAGTCCCATTCTTTTCCTCTTAACTTCACATATTCAATTCATTTAGCTTTAAATTACTATTTACTCCAAAATGCGATACTTTGGCATAGTTTTATATAATTAACTATCTACATAAGCAAGTGTTACTATAAACAATAACCTAACATTAAACTTGTAACGGATGTTGTATGGGAAAACAAAATAGACGGGATTTCTTAAAAACAACCGCTATTGCAGGAACTGCATTAAGTGGTTTATCTATCACATCAGCAAAAGCAGCACCAAAAGACATACTTTCCGAAGACCGGATGGGCGTTCTTGTGGACACAACTGTCTGCATCGGCTGCCGGAATTGTGAGTGGGCTTGCAAAACAGCTCATGACATGCCTACTCAATCTCTTGATAAATACAGCGATAGGTCGGTTTTCAAAGAAATGAGAAGACCCGATGAATCCGCTTTAACAGTCGTAAATGAGTATCCTAACCCCCAAAATTCCGAAATTCCGACAGATGTAAAGGTGCAATGTATGCACTGTGATCATCCGGCTTGTGTTTCGGCTTGCATAGTAGGCGCCTTTTCCAAACACGCAAACGGTTCGGTTATCTGGGATACAAACAAATGCATCGGCTGCCGCTATTGCATGGTAGCGTGTCCTTTCCAGGTTCCGGCATTCCAATTCGATAAAGCGCTAAATCCTCAAATTAAAAAATGTGATTTCTGCTTTGAAAGAACAAAAGTAGGCAAGCTTCCTGCGTGCGTAGAAATCTGCCCGGTTGAAGCTTTAACCTATGGTAATAGAAATGACCTAGTGAAAATTGCACGTGAACGAATAAGAAGGAATCCTGAGAAATATGTAAACCATATTTTCGGTGAGTATGAAGTAGGAGGAACCTCCTGGCTCTACCTCGCAAATCAAGATTTCTCTAAACTCCAATTCCCAAAGCTTGGCGACAAACCTGCTCCAGGTGTATCCGAATCTATACAGCATGGAATATTTGCATACTTTGTTCCGCCGGTATCTCTTTATGCTCTACTCGGCGGTCTAATGTGGATTACAAAAAGAAAAAATGAATCTGAAGAATAGGGATTAAAATGGAATCATATACAAAACCAGCACAGATTAAAAAGAAATATTTCACACCGGGCGTAGTCATACTAATTCTATTTGCTCTGAACGGCTTATTCTGGTTAGCCGGAAGATTCTTCTTCGGCATAGGAGCAGTAACTAATCTTAATAATCAATATCCCTGGGGAATATGGATCGGTATTGATGTAGCCGCCGGCGTAGCTCTTGCTGCAGGCGGTTTTACCACTGCTGCCCTTGGACATGTTATACATAGAGAATACTACCATGACATCGTTCGCCCTGCTCTACTGACTGCTATGCTTGGATATACTTTCGTCGCTATCGGTGTATTTATAGATATAGGACGCTGGTATTGTATCTGGCATCCGTTAGTAATGTGGAACGGAAGCTCTGCTCTATTTGAAGTAGGCATTTGCGTAATGATTTACGTTACCGTTCTTTATATTGAATTCCTTCCAGTTATATGTGAAAGATTTATCGGCCACATGAATCTTAAGGGTATGTTTGCCTTTCTTAATAAGCCTATTGAGAAAATGCTAATCCTCTTAAACCACGGATTATCTAAAACAATGTTCATCTTTATAATTGCAGGCGTTGTGCTGTCAACGCTGCATCAATCATCCCTCGGAACTTTAATGATCATAGCGGGACCCAAAATAAACCCTCTTTGGCAAACACCGATTCTTCCTCTGCTGTTTTTGTTATCAGCTATATCAGTCGGTTTCCCTATGGTAATATTTGAATCTCTAATAGCAGCAAGATCATTCGGACTAAAGCCTGAAATAAAGGTACTCTCAAAGCTTGGCACTATGGTGGCTCCTATCCTTGGCGTCTATTTAGCATTCAAGCTTGGCGATATGTTCATCAGAGAAACTTTTGTTTATCTAACTTCCTTTAATCTTCAAAGCGTGATGTTTGTGATTGAACTATTGTTTGGCGTAATCATTCCGCTTCGTATGTTCCTTTCAAAGGCTGTCTTGAATTCTCCATTGTGGTTATTTGTTGCCTCTTCACTCGTTATCTTCGGCGTATTTATAAACCGACTTAACGACTTTGTAATTGCTTATAATCCGCCTTATAAATTAGTCTCATATATCCCGTCCATCGGGGAAATATCAATAACCGTTGGATTTATTTGTCTACTAATTCTGATCTATCGATTTATAGTTATGAATTTCCCGGTAATCAGTCAACCGGACAGGAGCTATTCTCTATCAACTAAATTTTCTATCCGGGGAAGCGAAAAATGAAAAAGATTATTCTACTTGCAATAGTATTATCGACATTTAGTTTCGGACAAAAGAAGATTTCAAAAAATCATCCCGTTACCAATCTTACTTGCAAAACATGTCATTCGTGTGAAGTACCCACAAAGCAAGACCCATGCTTAAATGCTTGTCCGCGCGCTTCAATGGTCACTGTTTATCAGCCTGCAGGAAAAACAAAAAACGTAGTGACGCTAGGAGAGATTTCAAAGAAATATGAACCCGTAATTTTCCAACACAGAATTCATGCAGAAATGGCGGAGATGTCCGGCGGATGTGCAACATGCCATCATTACAACACAAGCGGACCGATTCAGCCTTGCAAGAATTGCCATCTTCTTAATAGAAAACGAGACGATATTAGCAAGCCTGATCTCGAAGCGGCTTACCATAGACAGTGCATTACATGCCATCGCGAATGGAGTCATCAGAACAGTTGCGTTTCATGCCATGCCCTAAAGAATTCAGTCCAAAGCTCTTCTGAAATGAAAAAGGCTAAAGCACTTGAAGCCAAGACTCACCCGAAATTAGATGAACCAAAGAAAATTATCTTTGAAACTAATGATAAAAAAGGCAAGCTTGTCACTTTCTTTCATGATGAACATATAAATTTATTCGGCGCAAAATGCGTCGACTGCCATCAGCAGCAAAATTGTTCGATGTGCCATGATAAAGACAAAACAAACATGGTTAGCAATCCTGCAGGAATGCCGGTAAAAATTCAAAAGAGTAAAGCAGAACATCATAAACCTTGCTTTACTTGCCATCAAAATGATGATTGCAACTTATGCCATAAGCAAAATGTATCCGGACCATTTAATCATGAGATAAGAACCGGTTGGGCACTTAACCGCTTCCATGCAAAGCTGTCTTGCACAAAATGCCACGGAACTTCTTATAAGTTTACTAAGCTTGATAACAAATGCGTCAGCTGCCATAAAGACTGGAAAGCTGGTACGTTCAAACATGAAATTACCGGATTAAAGCTGGATAAAAATCACACTGATGCTGATTGCGGTGATTGTCATATAAACAAAGATTTTTCTAAGCCGCCTTCATGCTCAAACTGCCATGAGGACAAGAGTTTTCCGAAAGATAAGCCGGGAATCTTGATAACCGGCAAGCGATAATAATTTCGCTGACTGAAGTAAAAACGTTTCAGTATTCAAGATTATAATATTTTTGGAGATGCTTGGCTACTAGTTAAGCCCGGTATTAAAAAATGAAAACCATGTTTAATAAAATAGGATTCAAATTAATACTTGCAGTAGGTGTTACTGCGTTATTGACGATAGGGATCTTTTCCTACTTTAATATTCACTCTCACAGCGCAAGTCTTCTTGCGGAAGTAGAACTTGGCGCCAACCAGTTAAGCGAAACTGTAATACACAGTACGCGGTATGATATGTTGTTAAACCAGAGGGATAGAATCAATAAAATTATAACCACGATTGGCGAGCAGCCAAGCATTAGAACCGTGCGTGTTATAAATAAATCCGGCGCAATAATTTATTCTTCTCACAAGGAAGATATTGGCAGGATGATTGATAAAAATGAAGAGAGCTGTTATGCCTGCCATGCCGCAAATAAGCCTTTGGAACGTTTGCCAATAAAAGGAAGAACCAGAATCTTTAGACCCGTTCAATCCGCACCAAGAGTACTTGGAATTATAAGTCCGATCTACAACGAAGAATCCTGCTGGACGGCAGATTGCCATGCACATCAAAAATCACAAACCGTTTTAGGTGTCCTGGACATTACAATTTCGCTTGAAGAAGTTGATAAGCAAATTCAGAAAAGTGAAATGGAAATTATAATATTTGCAATTACGGCAGTGCTTGCGCTTAGTTTCATAATCGGTTTCTTTGTAAGACGCTGGGTAGTCAAGCCTGTAAATGAACTACTTAAGGCAACTAACCAGGTAGGAGTAGGAAATCTTAATTATACTATTAGAGACCGGCGTAAAGATGAACTTGGAATGCTAGCAAGATCATTCAATAATATGACACAAAAATTATCGGAAGCCAGGATGCAGTTATTTCAATCCGATAAGATGGCTTCGCTTGGCAGACTTGCTGCCGGCGTAGCGCATGAAATAAATAATCCGTTGACGGGTGTTCTTACTTACAGCAGTTTTCTTTTAAAGAGAACTGAAAATAATCCGGAACTGCATGAGGACTTAAAAGTTATAGTTAGAGAAACCAAACGAAGCAGGGAAATTGTAAAGAGCTTACTTGATTTCGCACGACAATCTGTGCCTAAAAAGAATGAAGCTAACATAAATGAAATTATAGAGCGCTCAGTCTTAGTAGTTGAGAATCAGCTTTCGATAAATCATATTAAGCTGAATAAAAATCTTGACCTAAGCCTTCCGACAATAACTGTCGATGCAAACCAGATGCAGCAGGTCTTTATCAACTTAATTGTAAATGCAGCAGATGCAGTTGGAACTAACGGCGGAACTATTTCTATTAATACTGCATTAATTACTCTTTCGCCTTACGGGATAACTCACATTAAAAAAGCGATCTGCCCTAAGCGACACGATTTAACAGACAACGAATACAAAATTGATGGAATGCCATCCATCAAATTAAAAATACTTTCTCCTGCAGGAGAAGATATTGTCCACTTTGATCCGGTTTATGGCAGAAACCGTCATCTTACTAATATTACAGAATTGAAAAATGATGAGAAGGTTGTTTGCCCACAATGTAATACTTCTTTAATGGAAGAGAACGTAAAATGCCCGAAATGCGGTTCAGCAGTTATTTCGTTTGACATCCCAACTCAGGGAAAATTTGAGTCTTGCACAAGCAAAAGTTGCGGTTGGCAAAGATGGGATGCAGTTGACAATGAAGGTAAACGGGAATACATTGAGATTAAACTTTCCGATACCGGTTGCGGTATTGCAAAGGAGGATTTGGCAAGAATCTTTGAACCGTTCTTTAGTACAAAGGGACAGAAAGGAACAGGGCTCGGGCTTTCTGTTATTTGGGGAATTATCGATAACCATAATGGTACTATTAACGTTGAGAGTGTTATAAACAAGGGAACTACTTTTACAATTCATCTTCCCCTTAGACAGGCAAGGTAAATATGAATAAGCAGTTTGACATATTGGTAATTGATGACGAGCAGGTTATAATCGATGCTGTAAATAAAATCTGCTCTGCCGAAGGATTTAAAGTCGATACATCGATAGATGCAAAAGATGCACTGGAGAAACTATCTAAATATTCTTATAAGATTATTGTATGCGATATAATGATGCCTGATTATGACGGCTTCGAATTCCTTGATGAGATTATACGAAGGAAAATTACTTCGCCCGTAATTATGACTACCGGTTATTCGACTGTTGAAAATGCGGTAATGTCCCTATACAAAGGCGCGATTGATTTTATCCCAAAACCATTTACCGCCGATGAGATCTTAAATTCGATTATCCGCGCTATGAAGTACTCGGAAGTTCAAAAAATGCTCTTAGCTTCGCACATCCAGGAAGACGATGCGACTATAATATACGTTCCCTGTCCGGCAAAATATTATAGACTTGGTTATTCAAGCTGGGCAGAAGAAGAGAACGCAGGTTCAATTCTAATCGGTGTAACAGATTTATTTTTGAAAACAATAGAAGGCGTTGAAGAAATAGAATTCCAAAAAATTGACGAGGAAATTATTCAAGGAAACCAATGTGCTTCGATAAAATCAAAAGATGGATTAGTCCACAATGTTTTATCACCGGTTACCGGTAGAATAATCGAAAGAAACGAAGAAGTTTTAAAGGATGTAAGTATTTTAGAAAAGGACCCATACTTTAATGGATGGTTTTACAGGATAATTCCATCCGAAAGTGAGTACGAGCTGAAGCATTTAATTCCCTGCAGCTCGGATAGACTTTAGAATTTTTAATAACAGGCGAAAGCCGGAGTAAAATTTAACTACAGGAGACATATATGCCACTATTAATTATTGCAGTAATACTGTTCGTAATTGCTGACGTCTTAATCAGACAAATCAGCAAAAATATTCGCGAGCAAAAGGAAAGAAAAGATCGCGAAGCGGCATTAGCCGTAAGCCTAAACCTGGACTTTACCAGAGAATCAAAAACCTTAAAGAGAGTTGAAGTTGAAAACCCGAAAGCAAAAATCCTTTGTGTAGATGACGAACCTGTAATTCTCGATAGCTTTAGAAAAATCTTGGTGCTCGACGGCTACTGCGTTGATACTGTAGAAACCGGCCAGGAGGCACTGGGACTTATTCAATCGCGTCATTATGATTTTGTTTTTACAGATTTAAAGATGCCCCAAATGGATGGAGTTGAAGTAACAAAAGCGGTAAAATATCTTCGCCCTGATATAGACGTCGTAATCATTACCGGTTTTGCAACAGTAGAAACCGCTGTTGAGTGTATGAAATATGGAGCAATGGATTATGTTCAAAAGCCTTTCACTGAAGACGAGCTCCTTGGATTTGTAAAAAAGATTTTGATAATGAGACAGGATAGAATACAGAAGCAGTTAAAACCAAAAGTGCACATTACCCATCTTGCCGAATCGAAACATTTTAAGACTTATGAATTTGCAATACCGGGCGGAGTATTTATATCACCGGGACATTGCTGGGCAAGCATGGAACAAGACGGCGCAGTCAAAGTGGGCATTGATGATTTTGCAAAAAAACTCATCGGTAAAATTGATGCCATTGATTTCCCCAATCTTGGTATGACGGTAAAATTGGGACAGCCATTGTTTACGATAAAGCAAGGGACGCGATCCGTGACTTTTAATTCACCTATAACAGGAAAAGTTACAAAAATTAACTCGCCGTTGAAAAATGAAATTGAGTCGCTTGATATTACACCTTATGATTCAAACTGGATTTGCATTCTTGATGCGGATAACCTTGATACAGAGATTAAAAATCTAAAAATAGGAAAGACTGCCGTTACCTATTACCAGGAGGACATTGACCGATTGATAGGAATTAGGAAAAAAGCCGGAGCAAGCACAGCTAAAGGTTATGATGAACTGCAGGAAGGCGAATTTGAAAAGTTAAACGATACTGATTTTTATTCTATGGTAAGCGAGTTCTTTAAGAAATAAAATGTAAAAAATCTAAAAATTTAGCATGGGGATTATAAACCATCGTCATTCGACGATGGTTTTTTATTTACATTAAACTCAACTTTCAATAATTTATAACCGTCAAATAAAAATATAAAATGGAAATATCATTAAGAAATAGAATTGAAATTTTCCGCGGGGCTATTACTAAGTTAAAAGATGATGCTATTGTGAATGCGGCTAACTCATCTCTAATAGAAAACGGTGAGATAGTGCAGGGTCAATAGAAGTACAGTCTCACACAAACCGGTTATTATTTATACTTAAAAATAGGAAATAATATGACAACAGAATTCTCGATGAATGAGCAGTTAAGAAGTCTTGAGGAAAAGTTATTAAACCCGGAGGTGCGAAAGTCATCTCAAGAATTATTGTATTTACTATCAGATGAATTCATTGAGATTGGAAGCTCCGGTACAATTTATAATAAACGCCAAATAATAGAAACATTGAAACAAGAATCTGAAGGGTACATAACTATAATGAATTTCAAAGAGCTGCAATTAGCTCCGGAAGTTATACTGTTAACCTACACGGCAAGTAGCGTAAATAAAATTAGTAATAATACAAGACATTCATTAAGAAGTTCGATATGGAAGAAGTCCGATGACCGGTGGCAGTTAGTTTTTCATCAGGGCACCCCTTTGGCAGGCAGTTAAGCTACAACCATAGTATATTTGCAATGTGAGTTAATGATTTATAGCCATTAAATAAAAGCCTAAAATGGAAACATCATTAAGAGATAGAACTGAAATTTTCCGCGGCGATATTACCAAGCTTAAAGTAGATGCAATTGTAAATGCGGCGAACTCAAGTCTGCTTGGCGGCGGCGGAGTAGACAGCGCAATTCACAATGCAGCCGGACCGGAGCTTCTTGAACATTGCAGAAAGCTTAACGGATGTTCCACCGGTGAAGCGAAAATAACTCCCGGCTTTAAGCTTCCCGCTAAATTTGTAATTCACACAGTTGGTCCAATTTGGCGCGGCGGAATTCAAAATGAAGCAAAACTTTTAGCAAGTTGTTATAAGAATTCGCTTAACCTTGCTATTGAAAATGGAATTAAAACAATCGCCTTCCCAGCAATAAGTACAGGAATATACGGCTACCCTCTTAATGATGCGACAAAAATTGCAGTTGATGTTACCTTAGAATTTCTAGAAAATAATTCTTCAATTGAAAAAGTAATTTTTGCTTGCTTTGATGAAAAGACTTATCATGTTTATCAAAAATTAATTACTTCCCATCAGTTTCAATAGTAAATGGTAATTTAATTTTATCCCACTTCATATAAACAACGGCTGAATTCGGTTTACCGTTTGCAGTTACATTCATATTTTCAAAAGTATAAGTAAGCCATTCGTGATTCGTTGATTGCTGCGGCATAACAAGTAAACGCAGAGCATCCTCAGCTTCATTATAGGTAAACGCGCCCCACTGGTCAGCAACTTTATTGAAGATAATTGTCCAGGTCTTTGTCGTAGGAATAATAAAAAAACCATAAGAACCTGCGGGCAACTTCTTGCCATTTATACTAACATCTGTCGAGAAAGTAATCTTTGTTGCTTCATTTGCACCGGCGCGCCAGACCTTGGTGTAAGGTACTAAACCGCCCCAAATTTTCCTACCTTTAACACCGGGACGGCTATAAGAAATCGTCACATCGGTTAATCCTATTGTTTCTTCAATTGAAGCTTTCGGGCTAACTCTTACTACTTTATTCCAGCCTGGAACTTTTGATTCCTTCTGATTATTCTTTTTCATTTGCTGTGCATTTATTGAGATACTTGCGGCAAACAAAACTCCAACGATCAAAAATGCAATCCGGTATTTCAAAATTTGGGTATACATAATCAACTCCGTCATTCTAAATAATTATTATATTAAGTTAATATAAATGAAAATTTCTTACGTTTAATAATACTAATGATTAAATGATTTTTCTTAGGACTTCCGTCACTTTATCAATTTCTTCTTTTATGTTGTAAAAATGCGGCGAAAACCTGATATATCCTTCCCGGACTGCACAATGAATGTTCAGTGCTGATAGTTCGTCATATACTTTTTGAGAATCTTTATGCTTGAAGGAGACGATTCCGGAAAGATTTTCTTTTGAACAATTCTTTAGAATAGGGCTTAGACCAATTGATTGAAGCTGTTTAATCAAATATTTGGAATTTTCTAAGACTAATTCTTCAATCTTATCATGACCAAATTCCTTAAAAAATTTCAACGAAGTGTTAAGAGCATAAATTCCGATGGAGTTTAATGTACCTCCTTGAAAACAATCTGCAGATTTTTTTAATTTCAAATCGTAGTGAAGAAGATTCCACGCATCTTCGACAGAAAGCCAGCCGATAAATTTTGGCTCCACTTTTTGCTGAAGCTCTTCGGAAATATAAATCATTCCAAGCCCTTGCAAACCAAGCATCCATTTTTGACTTCCCGAGGAAAGAAAATCGACATTACATTTTTTTACATCCAGCTTCAAAGCGCCTAGCCCCTGAATTGCATCGACAGAAAAAATGATCCCTTTTTCCTTGCAAACTTTACCGATCTTTTCAAGATCAACTCTATAGCCGGTTAGAAACTGCACATAGCTAATTGAGACCAATCTTGTCGCCGGTTTTATATTTTCAAGTATATCTTCGGCAGAAACAATCCCGTCATGCGATTTGACAAAATCAATTTCAACGCCTTCTTCTTTTAGATTTAAGAATGGATAAACATTTGCGGGAAACTCAAGATCATTAAGTAAAACTCTATCGCCTTTTTTCCATTTTACACCTTGAGCAATGATATTTATTCCTGTACTTGTGTTATCAACAAAAGCAATCCTATCAGGCATTGTATTAATCATCAAAGCAAGGTTGCTTTTGTTTTCTTTAATGACGGCTTGAAGACCTAAAAAATCATCAATGTTTGTTTCGCTTTTTTCATAGAGGACTTTTGTTATAGTGTTTAGTACCCTTTTAGACATAGGTCCAGTTGATGCATGGTTAAAATAAATCTTTCCGTTTTTAAGGTAAGGAAATTCCGCTCGAACTTCTTCAATATTCATTTTGATAATCTCTCTTTAAAAATTCTTGTATACAAAATTTAATAAGCTTCTTAATGTAGAATCAAGTAAATATGTAAGAAATTCAAAATAAATTTTTGATTGAAATAAGTAAAAATTTAAACTAAAATATTTGAGACTATCAATATGAACACAACTACTATCCTTTTGTTTTGTCTCTCTTTTAAAAAAGAGTTAATTTTAAAAGTGAAAAGAGTTTTAAGAATTACCTTGGGCAGTGAAAGACTTCAATAAATTTCATGAAAATTTGTTGTTTGTTTTTATAAATATTCTAAAACGAAAGAAGGAACATCATGAAATATCCTAAACCACCAAAACCGAACAAGTTAAAGCCGATTGATTTGAGATGGCGCTGCAACCCGGATATTTTTTCGTTTGATTCAACAAGCGATATTGAACCGATTGAAGGGATATTGGGACAAGAGCGCGCACTTAAAGCAATTAAGCTCGGTGTTGATTTAAGAGGACCTGGTTATAATATTTTTATTGCGGGACTTTCCGGTACAGGCAAGGCTACTACCGTTAAAAAAATGCTTGAGGCAATCAGCGACAACTGCCCTCCATTATATGATTTTGCTTACGTGAATAATTTTAAGGATGAAGATCGACCCATTCTACTGACCTTTCCGATAGGAAAAGCAAAAATTTTCAAACAGGATTTTGCATCTGTAATAGACTTACTAAAAATTCAGATACCTCAAGTTCTTGATAATGACTCATATCTAAGCAGACGTCAACAGATTATCAGTAATTACAACGAAAAAGAACAAGCGATGATGACTGCTTTTGACGAAAAACTTAGAGAAGAAAATTTTTCACTGGGACAAGTAAAAGTAGGCGAGACTGCAAGACCGGATATCTTCCCAATCATTGATCAAAAACCAACACCAATCTATCAACTTGACGAATTTGTTAAACAAGGAAAATTAACAGAGCAAGCTGCCAAGGAATTTATTAAAAAATACAATATCCACCAGCAAGAGCTCCATAGTTTATTTAAGAAAAGTATAACACTAAGTCAGGAATTTCAGGGTAAGCTTAGCGAGCTTGAACAGGAAACCGTTGAAGTAGTTGTTAAAGGGGTTATCGAAAATCTTAAAGAAAAATATTCAGATGAAAAGGTTATTGACTACCTAACTCAAGCTGAAGAAAATATTCTTGCAAGCATTCAAGTATTCAAAGGAGTAAAACCTCAAGGAGAGGAAACTCCGGAAGGATTTCAAATTGATTATTTCAAAGAATATGAAACAAACATAATCTTGGACAACAGTGAGACTAAAAGCTGCCCTGTTGTAATAGAAACATCCCCAAGTTATGTTAATCTTTTTGGAGCAATAGAAAAAATCTCTGACGGACGAGGCGAGTGGTATAGCGACTTTACAAAAATTAAATCCGGTTCTATTCTTCGTGCTAACGGCGGCTATCTTGTGTTGAATGTTAAGCATCTTTTTGAAGAGCCGGGAGTCTGGCGCACATTAAAAAGAATTTTAACTTATAGACAACTTGAGATTCAAGATTTACACAATTACTTTCAGATTGCACCATCCGTTCTTAAACCGGAACCAATTGAAATAGATACAAAAGTAATTTTGATAGGCAACGATAACATCTATTCCATACTTGCAAATTATGAAGATGATTTCAAAAAGATATTTAAAGTAAAGGCTGACTTCGATTACGAAATAAAACGTACCGATGAAGTGCTTGTTCAGTATGCACGGGTAATTAAAAAATTAATCGCCGAGGAGAATCTTCATGAATTTGATAAAACAGCGATTGCCTATTTGATTGAGCTTGGAGCTAAATATGCCGGACAAAAAAGTAAGTTAACAACAAGATTTTCTAAAATTGCCGATTTAGCCAGGGAAGCAAATTTTTGGGCAACAGACGACGGTTTCGATGTCGTAAATGCAGACCACGTGCGTAAAGCTTACAACCTTGGTAAAGAAAGACATGGCATGCTAGAATCAAAAATTAATGACATGATTGAAGAAGGCACAGTCTTGATTGACACCGAAGGTGAGCGGGTAGGACAAATAAACGGGTTAGCAGTTTACGATGCAGATTTTTATTCTTTCGGAAGACCGACAAGAATAACTGCAACTGTTTCGCTTGGCAGCGGAAGCATAATTAATGTCGAACGCGAAGCCGGAATGAGTGGAAGGCACTACAACAAAGGAGTTTTAATTATATCGGGATATTTTAAAGAGACATTCGGACAAAACTTACCATTATCTTTTAACGCAAATTTAGTGTTCGAGCAATCATACGGAACGGTGGATGGCGATAGCGCATCATGCGCAGAAATTTTTGCTCTTCTATCTACATTATCAGGGTTACCGCTTAAACAATCAATTGCAGTAACCGGCTCTTTAAATCAAAAAGGAGACGTTCAACCAATCGGAGGGGTTAACGAAAAAGTTGAAGGCTTCTATGATGTTTGCAAAGCGCGCGGATTAAACAAAAAGCAAGGCGTAATTATTCCGATACAAAATGTTAAGGAATTAATGCTTCGCGACGATGTTATTGAAGCTGTTAGAAAAAACAATTTTCATATTTACACGATTGAAAGAGTGGAAGAAGGTATTGAAATACTAACAGGGATAAAAGCTGGCAAGCGCATAGTTAACGGTGATTATGAGCCTAATACAGTTTTTGATCTTGTAGAAAAGAAAATCAAAGATCTTTACGCGAAATCAAAAGCGACTAAAATAAACGAAAACAATTCTCAACTTAAAAAGAAAGTGAAATGAATACATCCTTAAATAAAAATTTATCAAAGACAAAAATATTATGCACTCTTGGACCGGCAACAAATTCCGCTGAAATAATTGAACGATTAATTCTTGCCGGAATGGACGGTGTAAGATTAAATTTTTCTCATGCCAATTATAATGAATTCGAAACTTTGTTCAATGAAATAGACAAGGCCTGTGTTGATGAAAAAACACCACTTGCAATTTTAATGGATCTTCAAGGACCTAAAATTAGGATCGGCGAATTAAACCAACCCGAGATAGAAATTACAGCCGGCAATGAAATTGAGATAACCACGAAAGAAATTTTGGGAACCTCACAAGTTATTTCGACTTCTTACAAAGAGCTTCCGGAAGATGCACGGGTGAATGATCAAATTTTAATTGATGACGGATTGATCCGGCTCAGGATAAAATCTAAGAAGATAAACTCCGTAATTTGCATAATTGAAACAGGAGGAACTTTAAGACCGCGAAAGGGTATGAACCTGCCCGGGATGGTATTATCGACTCCATCTGTCACAAAAAAAGATTTTGATGATCTTGAATTTGCATTGAAGCATCGCATAGACTATATAGCTCTTTCTTTTGTAAGAAGTGCAAAAGATATTATAGAAATTAAAGAATGGTTGAAAGAGAGAGGTTCATTGGTGCCTGTAATAGCAAAAATTGAAAAACGTGAAGCTGTAGATAATTTTGATGAGATTCTAAATGTAGCTGACGGCATTATGGTAGCGCGGGGAGATTTGGGGGTTGAAATTCCGGCGCAAGAAGTTCCGATGATTCAAAAAAGAATTATAAAAAGATGTAATACAGTCGGCAAACTTGTAATTACAGCAACACAAATGCTTGATTCGATGATTCACAATCCCATTCCTACACGAGCTGAAGCTTCCGATGTAGCTAATGCAGTTTTAGACGGCACCGACACAGTGATGCTAAGCGGCGAGACTTCTGTCGGTAAGTACCCTCTTCAAGCAGTAAAAATAATGAGTGACATAGCAATAAATGCAGAGCAATATCTTCCACAATCAAGGGATGGTGACATCGAAATTCCTTCTAATTTATCCGAAAATCTTTTTGACTCTGTTGGAAGAGCAATAACGAAAGTTAGCCAACAGGTAAATGCCGCCGCGATCGTTGTTTTTACATACGAAGGAAGAACGGCAAGAAATTTTTCTAAGTTTCGCCCGAAAGCAAAAATTATTGCTATTTCAAATAAATTCCAGACGATGAATGGCCTATGTTTGCGCTGGGGTGTTTTGTCTATTTATATGGAAGAAATTCATAAAGAAAATCTTGCGATAGATGAAGCAAAAAGGTTAATTCTTGAAGCCGGATATGTTAAAAAAGGTGATATTGTTATATTTACTGCCGGTGCCCCATATTCTGAAAAAGGCAGAGTAAATTGGTTAAGATTTGAAGTAATTTAATCAAAAAGAAAAAAATGCAATCAGAAGAAATAAAATTAGCAAACTGGTGGCATACTCTTGAAGACGGAAAAATTCTTTGTACACTTTGTCCGCGGTACTGTAAAATCGGTGACGGACAACCAGGATTTTGTTATATAAGGCAGAACCGAGGCGGAAAGCTTTATACATTGGGTTACGGAAAACCGACCGGTTTCGCAATCGACCCGGTAGAAAAAAAACCGTTATTTCATTTTTACCCCGGAACATCAATTTTGAGCTTTGGAACCGCAGGGTGCAATCTAGGATGCAAATTTTGCCAGAACTGGTCGATTAGTAAAGCGAAGTTGGACGAGCTTCAGTCAGTGACCGCAAGTCCTGAAGACGTAATAATGCTTGCAAAAAAATATAAAGTACCTTCAATAGCCTTTACATATAATGATCCAACAATTTTTGGTGAGTATGTAATGGACATAGCCGAAATTGCCCGTGCTGAGGATATAAAAACTGTAATGGTTACCGCAGGTTATATAGATAAAGAAGCAAGAAAGGAAATTTATAAAAATATTGACGCAGCTAATGTTGACTTGAAGGGATTTACGGAACGTTTTTATTTTAAGTTAACCTCCTCTCATTTGAAGAACGTACTTGATACACTTGTTTGGTTAAAGAACGAAACCGAAGTTTGGTTTGAAATAACGACATTACTCATCCCCGATGAAAATGATTCCTTAGATGAAATAAAATTGGAAGTTGACTGGATTTTGCAAAACCTTGGTGATTCTGTTCCTTTACATTTCACCGCATTTCACCCCGATTTTAAAATGAAAGATAAATATCCTACGCCGGAAAAGACTTTAACGACAGCAAGAAAAATTGCGCTTGAATCAGGCATAAAATATTGCTACACCGGGAATGTACATAATACAGAGGGACAAACTACCTACTGCTTCGATTGCAAAGCTACATTGATTAAAAGAGACTGGCACACTGTTTTGTTTAACAAAATTATCGAAGGAAAATGTTTTAAATGCGGAGCTAAGGTGGATGGTACATTCTCTTGTTAGAAAAAGATATTTTCTTCTTATCAAATAATATTTTCAAACAATGAAAGGATAGTAATTATGGGAGCGCTTCGGGGTAAGACAATTTTTATTACCGGTGCATCATCGGGAATTGGTAAAGCATGCGCGGAAGCTTTTGCAAAAGAAGGTTCACGTCTGATTTTAGCAGCGAGAAGAGAAGATAGACTTCTTGAGGTTGGAAAAGATTTAGAAAAAAAGTTTGGTGTGAAAACAAAATCATATCAACTCGATGTTAGGAATTTGAAGGAAGTTAAGAAAACAATCTCTTCTTTCCCGGACGACTGGAAGAAGATAGACATTCTTATAAACAATGCGGGGTTAGCAAGAGGATTCAGCAAAATTTATGAGGGTGATATATTACATTGGGAAGAAATGATTGACACAAACGTTAAGGGGCTTTTGTATGTTACACGCGAAATTCTTCCTTTAATGATAGAAAATGGAAGTGGGCATGTTATAAATATCGGCTCAACCGCAGGGCATGAAGTGTATTTAAATGGAAATGTTTATTGTGCAACCAAATTCGCAGTCAATGCATTAACACAATCAATAAGAATAGACGTACTCGATAAGAATATAAAAGTCAGCACAGTTGACCCTGGGATGGTTGAGACGGAATTTAGTCTTGTAAGGTATTCCGGGGACAATGAAAAGGCAAAAAATACCTATAATGGATTAAAACCCTTGATGGCAGAAGATGTAGCAAATGCGGTTTTATTTTGTGCATCGCAACCGAATCATGTAAATATTAATGAAATAATTATTACTCCATCAGTTCAAGCTTCATCAAATCACGTTTTTAGAAAATAAAAGATGCGGTTGGAATAGGTAATATTCCAACCGCATTTAATTCTAAACGAACATGCTAACGTCTCCGGCACCTTCTCTTATAACTTCAGGCATCTCCTCGCTTAAATCAATAACGCTTGAAGGACTGCCGGGAAGATTGCCCATAGATAGCATAATATCTACTTGAGAGTTAAAAATATTTTTTATATCAAAAGGGTCGTATAATACTTCTCCTTTTCTATTTGTTGTACTGGTACTAATTATTGGGTTTCCTAACAGCTCTACTAATTTCAGAGTAACAGAATTATTTGGGACCCTTATGCCAACGGTTTTTCTCTTACTCCATAATTTTTTTGGAACTTGTTTCGCAGCAGGTAAAATAAAAGTATACGGCCCAGGGAGAAGATGCTTCATTGATTTATAAGCATAATCGGAAACTTTAGCATACTTGGAAATATCTTTTAGATCGGAACAGACAAAACTGAAAAGTTTAGAGTTGTTGTCATTTTTAATAGCAAAAATCCTTTCCAGAGCATCCTTGTTAAATATATCGCAGCCGATACCATATACCGTATCTGTCGGATAAATTATTACCCCACCTTGTTTAAGCATATCGACAGCTTTATTAATGTAGCGAATTTGAGGTGTGTCGGGATGAAGCTCAAAATATTCCATAGAATACTCCTTTCGTTTAGCAGAACAAGCGTTAAAGATAGTGAAGTTGCATGGTAGCTAAATTTGAATGAAACAACACAATAAATTAAACTGAATATTTACCCGTAAGATACAAATGGGAGGATAATTGTCAACACAAATCGTAATAAAAACACGGAATCAAGAAAAAAAAATGGCGAGGGTACTGCTTTTGAGAAAAATTTTACTATATTTGTTATTCAAAAAATAAAGAATGAGAAAGTTTTCAAGGAGAGTTTTATGTCAAGAAAATGCCAATTAACCGGAAAAGGTCCTATAACAGGAAACAGTGTTTCCCATGCTCACAACAGGACAAAAAGAAGATTTTTGCCAAACCTTCAAAAGAAGAGAGTTTGGGTACAAGAATTGAACAGATATGTAACATTAAAATTATCTACCGAAGCAATCAAAAATATTTCTAAGAACGGAACCAGCCAAATTGCAAAACTTGCCAAAAACAATCAGATAAGAATCAGATAATTTTTATTTAGATTTTAAAATTAAAAAAGGAAAGCACAACAGCTTTCCTTTTTTTATAAACTTAGACGATACTTCTATTCGCGAACCACCCACACTTTTATATTGGCGCTAACGTTAGGATGAAGTTTAATACTGATTCCATATATTCCTAAAGATTTTATTTGCTCGTCAATCTCAATTTTTCTTTTATCGATATCGTATCCTTTTTCTTTCAAAGAGTCGGCAATCATTTGAGAAGTAACAGAGCCAAAGATTTTATCTTCTTCACCAACTTGTACTTGAATGGTAACCGAAACTTTTTCAAGTTCTGCAGCCAATTTTTCAGCGGCATGAACTTCTTGTTCTTTCTTTTTAGCAAAATTTTTCTTCTCTTCTTCAAGAGCCAAGATATTACCTTTAAGGGCGGTGTATGCAATTTTTCTAGGAATAAGAAAATTGCGAGCATAGCCATCCTTTACGTCAACTATGTCGCCTATTTGCCCTAAGGTTTCATAATTTTGTCTTAATATAACTTTCATTTCAACTCCTTCTTTATACTATCTAACAGTATCCGATACATAAGGCAATAGAGCCATATGACGGGCACGTTTAATAGCAATTGACAATTGTCTCTGGTATTTAGAGCTGGTTCCTGTAATTCTTTTAGGAATTACTTTTCCTTGTTCGGTTACATATCGCTGAAGTAATTTTACATCCTTATAATCGATATATTTCACCTTATTTTGTGTGAACCTGCAAACTTTTTTTGTTTTTATTTCTTTTTTCATATCACCACCAAATTACTTTAATAAATTTGATTCTTCATTTGATAAAAATTTATCAAAAGAATCTTCTGTATAATCTATGCCTTCATCATCGGCAAAGATATGTTCTTCTTCAACAAAGCTATCGAATCCATTATCAGGGCTGTTCGGCCTGCTAAGTTTATTCAAAAATTGAATTCTTCTCGCCTTAATTTCAACGACATTGCGATTTAGCCCCTCATCAGATTTCCAACTTCTGCTTTGCAACTCGCCATCCACTAAAACGGCGGAACCTTTTTTAAGCTTATCACGGCAGCTTTCTGCCAGCTTATTCCAAGCAACAATGCCCACGTAACAAACATCTTCCTGCCATTGATTTGAGCTGTCTCTATATTTTCTATTCGAGGCAATAGAAAAATTAACAACAGGAGTATTGTTTGTTGTCTGCCGGAAAGTTGGATCTTTGGTCAAATTTCCTGCAACAATAACATAATTGATTTCGGGCATCTTCAAGTCTGCCATTAGTATTCCTCCATACTTAATCTTTCAATAATTATTTCACGATATCCTTGGCATTATCTTCAACTTCGTCAATAATAGGGAGATCTGGTTTTACATCCGGAACTATTTCAACTAAAGAAGTAGATTTGTTTTTTTCGATATGTTCAATTGCATCGCTGTCAAGTGTGATTGTAAGGAAACGAAGGACATGTTCATCAAGGAGATAGAATCTTTCTAATTTCGAAACTACGCTTGATGGGGCATTGAATCTGAATATAACATAATAGCCAACTTTGCTTTTCTTAACTATATATGCTAGTCTTTTTCTTCCCCAATTTTCCATATCTCTAATTTCACCGCCGTTATTAGTAATTGTTTCTTTTATGCGGGAAATTACACCTTCAATTTGGTCATCATCTAGCGCAGCATTAATCATTACAGCGCTTTCATAGACGTTTGTTCTCATCCGTTATGTCACCTCCCTATGGATTATATAGCCCTCACTAATAATGAGAGCAGGGATTATGAATTTAGTTATTTAAAACTTATTAACTTACTGATAAATTATTATTTCCAGGCAATTTGGTTTGATTAAATATAATGCTATGATAGTCAAGCATTTGTTTCAAGCCACCCTTAATAAAATTATCGACTAAAATTTTTCCTTTTTCAAAGGATTTTTCCAAAAGCATCGATTCTTCTACATTAAAATCTGATAGCACATATTCAGCCATTTTACCGGATTCAAAGTTATTTCCCACTCCAATTCTTAACCGCGGAAATTTATTCGAGTTAAGGTGATAAATAATAGAAGCAATTCCATTATGTCCGCCATCTCCACCGTGGGATTTAATTTTTAATATTCCAGGTTCCAAATTAATGTCGTCGGCAATTACCAAAATATCTTCGATTCTTGTATTAAAGTTCAAGCTTGAATTTAATGCAGCAGTTCCGCTATTATTTACGAATGTAGAGGGCTTTACAAGAGAAAAGTCATATTCGCCCACCCTTCCGCCGGCAAAATAATAATCGTTTTTTGAAGGAATAAATTCTACAGAATAATTATTAGCAAAAAAATCTAAGAACATGAATCCTACGTTATGTCTATTGTTTTTATATCGATTCCCCGGATTTCCAATTCCTAATATAATTCGCACAATAAATTTTACTTTTCTTCTTCTTCGGCCTTTACTTTTCCTATAACTTCCGGTTGAGTTTGAGTTTCGGCAGCAAGTTCTTCTGGGGTTGCTTCTTTTTCAACTTTAGGATGAGTAACTGCAACAACCACACTGTCTTCCAAATTCAATATAGTAATATTTTCAAATTTTAAATCTTTGATATGAATTGCATCGCCAAGCTTTAAGTTTTGTATATTTATATCTAGACGCTGAGGTATATCCTTCGGCAAGCATTCAATTTCTAATTTATGCATTAACTGTTGTAAAACTCCACCTTCTTTAACGCCAACGGGGCTGCCATGATACTGGATGGGAACTTCCAATTGGAATTTTTCCCCAATAGTTAATCCTAATAAATCAAAATGAACAACTCTATCTGTTACAGGATCAAATTGAATATCTTTTATTACGCATTCGTGATTTTCTTGTCCTTCAAGTTCTAAGGATATTAAATGAGTTTCTGAAGTAAACACAAGTGGTTTTATTGACTTTTCGGTAACTTCTATTGCAATAGGTTTATCGTGTTTTGAATAAAAAATTCCCGGGACACTGCCATTTTTCCTAATATCGCTTCGTGAAGCTTTGCTTATAGAACTTCTAAGTTTTGCTTTTAATAGTACTTTTTCCATTATAACTCCAAATCTAATTAACTTTTATCTATGTCAAAAAGTGAACTTATCGATTCATTATGATATGTTCTTTTAATAGCCTCGGCAAAAATATCCGAAGCTGTGATAACTGAAATCTTATCCGTATCTGTTTCTTTGCTTAATGGGATGGTATCAGAAACAAATAGTTTTTTAATTTGCGAATTATTTATTCTTTCAATTGCACGTCCGGAAAGAAGCGGATGCGTAATGGCGCCGTAAATATCTTTTGCACCTTTAGTTTTCAATGCTTCAATAGCTCCGATAAATGTTCCAGCAGTATCAATTAAATCATCAACTAAAAGGACATCCTTATCTTCAACGCTTCCGATAATGTGAACAACTTCAGCTAGATTTTGTTTTGGTCGTCTTTTATCAATAACTACCAAATCTGCATGAAGTCTTTTAGCATACGATCTCGCCATTTTAATACCACCGACATCAGGAGAAACCACAACTAAATTATCATTTATTTCATCAAACAAACCGCTAAAGATAGTCGACCCATAAAGATGATCGAATGGGATATCAAAAAAACCTTGGATTTGAGAAGCATGCAAATCCATCGTCATAACTCTATCTGCTCCTGCGACCGTAATTAAATTAGCAACCAGTTTGGCAGTTATTGATACCCTTGGCTGATCCTTTCGATCTTGTCTTGAGTAACCGAAATAAGGAATAACCGCAGTAATTCTTTTGGCAGATGCCCTTTTAGCCGCATCAACCATAATTAGAAGTTCTAATAAATTTTCAGACGGAGGGTTAGTTGATTGAATAATGAAAACTTCCGAACCGCGTATATTTTCGCCATACTTTACCCAAATTTCACCGTCACTAAATCTTTTCAATTCCGCAAGACCTAATGGTTTTCCAAGTTTTTGAGCAATCTTTTCGGCTAAAGGGCGATTGGAACTACCCGAAAAAATTTTATAACTGCTTGCTGACATTTACCTTATTCAAAAATAAATAAAAAAATAGACTGGAAATATATACAAAACGATTTGGGAAGTCAATAAATAGAATATAAAATGCTTAGATTTTCATTCAAAAATCGCTATTTAGCCAATTAATCTTTCTTTTTTCTTACCAAAAAAATGATCACTATCAGTAAAACTAACCCGGAAAGCGCATAAATCCATGGTGGAGTTTCTTTTAGCTTAAATGGTCTGAAAGTAACCGAAATAGTTTTTCCACTCCCAATTTGAGCTAAAGTATAATTCCAAATAAGAGTTCTACCATCAGTATCGGTAGCATTGTGAGTAATAATATCGCCGGCAAAAGTATATTTATAAGTAATGTGAAATGCACTTCCATTAATTCCAAATCCAGTGGCAATTGGAGGGATAAACTGCGAAAATATTTTTTGTCTTGAAGCTCCGTCTTTAAGAGAAAATTCGGAAGCCGCAAATGCTTTTGTATTATTTAAGGAATCAATGTTTGTAAATGTTAGATCGATAATTGCATGAGTAGTGCTATCGGTTGTGTCGCTGTAAACTTTTATATTTTTGATTGAAGTGTATGGTGAGGAGAATTCACTTCTAATAGAATCCGGATTAAAGATGCCGATCTTGTCTAGAATTTTTACGCTTTCATTGTCCGGCAACTTCGTCCAAAAAGTTATTTTCATTTTTCCCGAACCATCGGAATAAAGATAAACATCTTGTATATAATTCAGACAGCCTGAAAACAAAAAGGCTAATGCGAACAGTAGTAAATATTTTTTCACGTTTGGATTTTGTAATAATTATTATGTGTAAAATTAAAGAATTTACAACTAAGTTGTATTAAAGATAACATAGTAAACTAATTTATAGAAAATTTTGGAATTTTTCATTAACTTTGTAATTAAATTTTTATTGAGGTTATTAATGCCGACATATGATTATAAATGCAATGTATGTGGTTATTCATTTGAGATGTTCCAAAAAATGAATGATGAGCCTATAAATGTTTGCCCTAAATGCAACGGTAATGTAAAAAGACTAATCGGTACAGGAGCGGGACCTATTTTTAAGGGTACAGGATTTTATCAAACGGATTATAAGAATTCACCACAAAAGAGTGTAAATAAAACGGATGTAAAGTCAGTCAAGTAACATTTTTTTAATGCTAAAAGTTTCCCACATTCTATTTTTTGAGTGTAAAATTTTTATTAGAAATCCGTTCCAAGTGAAATATAAAATTTTGGCTGGGAAAATGTATTATAATTATAAGCCCAAGCAACATCGAACCTAACGAGAAAATAAAGAAAGAAAATCCGCGCGCCAAAACCCATTCCGGTTAATAAATCTTGCGATTGAAAGCCATTCACCGAGTCCCTTTGGAAAAGTTTTAGTCCTCTGTTTTGACTCCATGCAGCGCCAGCATCTACAAAAGCTACTCCCATTATATTGCTAAACAAAATGGGAAGCGGGCCTGTAATTAAGTATCGAATTAACGGGAATCTTAATTCCATATTTATTAGACCATACTTCGAACCAATTTCTTGAGCATAATCATATCCTCTTAAAGGAAGAGCTGCTGTTAAAAAAGCAAAATCGGATGGCGAATTAAGAGGAATATCTACCGTTGCAAAACTTCGATTAATCCAATTGTCAATTCCTCCTATAAAAAATTTTTGAGGATCATTTCCTCCGGAATATCCTCCTGAGAATCTAAACGCAAAAGAATAATCCGTCCAAAGTCTGAAATATGTTCTGTAATCTCCTAGAAAGGAATAAAAGTTTAATGAACTGCCCGTTAAACCGGGGTTACCCATAATATCAAATCTATATCTTGTACCATCTATTGGTGAAGTATACCCCCACAAAGAATTATCATGTATAAAACTTAAAGAAGGTATAATGAAGGTAGCTTTTTGCATTTGTTCGTAGGGGTTATCAAGATTTTCCATAGTAACATTAAGCAAGCTTAACCCGCCTTGCATACGGTAAAATTTATTTAAAGGATAGCTTAACGAAATAGTTCCCCCATAATTTCTAAATCTGAATAAATTTGCTCCGATAAGTCTTGATAGATAAGCGAAACGTGCCATATGAAAACCTTCAATGCCGTAATTCAATCTAGATGACAAGTAATAATAGGCTAAACCGTAGTCGCTATTCTTTAAATCAATCTGAAGGCTTGTTTGAGCTATAATTCTATAGTTGCCCAATACATCACTAAAAGAAAGGACTGTAGTTCCAAGTAGACCGAAAAGAGAACTATAGCCAGCATTCGCATAAACAATATCGGGCGAAAAAGTAATTTTGTAACGGTTCACCTTGTAGTTGCCGTTTTTATCGAGGTTATCATCAAGTTTGAACTTTAAATTTTGCGATCCTAAAGTATCAGACCTATTATCATTTTTATTGCCAAAGACATAATTGTTAAAATCGATTTGAACCGAATCTCCGTATACACTTGTTGTATCAGCATCACTTTTTACAATCATTATAGTAGAGGTTTTTGGAGAATCTACTATTTCCGGTTTTGTTTTTACAAATTTATCATACGATCTCTCTTTAATTAATTCTGCTTCATAAACTGTGGGTATTAATTCATTCGTATCCAGCTTAACTTCGAACGGATTGTTCATCAAAAAGAGGTTGAAAGATGATTTGAATAATGATGAAAAAACAAGCTTCTTACCATCCTTAGATAAAGACAGTTGGAAAAGTCCGTTCAAAGAATTTGTTATAGGAACAGCCGGTAGCCGGCAAATATTTTTCACCGTGTCAGTTTTTGTTAATTCAATTCTTTTCTTATAAATATTATTTATTCCATTAAGATCGGAAATAAATAAGATCTCATTAGCAGAAGGTCCAACTAATGGGCAAGTTTCGTTGCTAAACGGCATATCGGTTATTCGTGAAATCACTTGGGAATTTATATCGATTGAATAAATATCAGTCTGAGAACTTTGGTAATTATAAGCCTTAAAATTATCAGGTACAGCAGCGGCAGATAAATAATTTCCTCTGTCAGATGAGAAGAAAATTTTCTTGCTGTCCGGGGACCAGGAAGGGTCGTTATCGGTAAAAATATCGTTTGTAAGATTAGTAAGTTCTTTAATCTCTAAGTTATAAATGTAAACATCAGATTGAAAAGAGGTGTGCCCAATAAAAGCTAAATATTTCCCATTAGGCGACCAACTTATGCTCTTAATCCCACTAAGCTTAACTGGAAGGGTTATCTTATCTTCCGAGTTGACATCAATAATATAAATAATATCGTTGCCATCCGATTTTGCAGAAAGGGCAATTTTACTTTCATCCGGAGACCAGCATAGACCGGGTGTTACTACGTTTAGTTGTTCAAAATCCGCCGAACGATTTCCTTTTATTAACCGTTTAATTATTGTTCCGTCAATAGCATTCATAATAAATAGATCAAAATAATAATTACGATTTGAAATGAACGCAATCTTATCACCTTGAGGAGAAATGGAAGGTTCAGTATTATAAAAGCCATCGCCTTTTTCAGGATCAGTTAATCTTTTAGCAAAGTCATCCGGGTCCTTTCTTGTAGCAATATCAGGCCAATAAATTTTTTTTAGATGCTTTTTCCATCTTTCGTTAAAATCTTTTAGTGAAAGGCCTGTTGCAGCTTTGAATCCTTCCTCAAGATTGCCGGTTGTTTTTATTTTGTTTACAATCTCGCCTATTTTTTCTCTTCCATATTTTTCCGCAATATAGTAGAAGATTGATTCGCCCGCCCGGTAAGAAATATAACCTTGAAGCTGGTCAATGTTGGGAAGGGTTTCATTTACAACTGCATCGCGCATAAACATATCTGTGTTTATATCCCAATATAAAGATTGATATTCCGCCATACCTTCATTAAACCACTGCGGAAGATTTAAGGAAATATTATTTGAAATTATATTTTGGAATGAACCCCCGTAAAACATATCATTCATTACAGCGTGTGTAAGCTCATGATGGATCAAGTGTTGAAACTCAGGAAATGACCCCATAAATTGCACTACAACGCGATTCTTAAAAAGTTCTGTGAATCCTTCGATACCTTCGCTTAGATATTGGTCAGTAACATTTGTTTCCTGAAAATCATTTGTAGAATTATAAATTATGATAGTGACGCGGTTATTAATTTTATAGTTAAAACTTTTTTCAATTTCCTTAAGAGATTTTTCGGCTTCCTTGGAAGCGAACTCAGCCAGACTGGTGCCTTTGGCGGAGAAATAAATATCACAGTGATCAGTTTGAATATAATACCAGGTAAAGTTTTTATACTGAACTTTATTCTGTCCGAACTGAGCAAATGCAATAATCTGGATAAAAAAAAGAAATATGCTTATTCGCGTTAAAAATTTCCGCATAGAACTTTCCCGGTTTTATTCCAAAATGATAAAATCTAACTCTAATTTCTCCATGTCTGCTCTAACCAGCCTGACTGTAATTTTATCGCCAAGCCGAAATTGTTTTTTAGTTCTTCTTCCAATTAATGCATAATTTTTTTCATCATAAACGTAAAAATCTCCCTCCATATCGCGCAGTCTAATTAAGCCTTCCGCCAGGATTTCAGCAATTTTTACAAAAATTCCGAAGTGAGTAATGCCGGAAATTAAAGCATCAAATTCATCCCCGATATGATTTTGAAGATATTCAATTTGCTTTATCTTGACGGATAATCTTTCCGCTTCTACGGCGTTACGCTCGCACGCAGAAATATGCTGGCTAATTTCCTCAAGCCGAGGCAGCGCATAATGAATAGACGAATTTGATTCAAGATATTTAAAAAGTAGTCTATGGACTATCAAATCTGAGTAGCGCCTAATGGGCGAGGTGAAGTGAGTGTAATATTTAAAACCAAGTCCATAATGCCCTATGTTTTTTGTAGAATAAATTGCTTTTGCCATTGAACGAATTGCAAGCTCGTTTATTAAAACTTCTTCGGGACTTCCTTTCACCTCCTCAATTAAAGTTTGAAATTGATTTGACTTTGAAGATGCCGAAGGATTAAAAGAATAACCAAGCGACTTTACGAACTTTCCAAATTCATTTATTTTTTCATTATCGGGCAAATCATGAATTCGATATATAAACGGTTTGGGTTCGCCTTTAACCGGTGCAGCAATGTGCTTTGCAGTTATTTGGTTTGCAAGCAGCATAAATTCTTCCACCAGCATATTGCTCTGCTTGATTTCTTTTCTGTATACACGTGTGGGGTTGCCGTTTTCGTCAAGTACAAATTTTACTTCAGGCGTTGAAAATTCTATACTTCCCTCTTTCAATCTTTTCTTCCTAAGAGTTTCAGCGAGTTTATTTAAGGTCAAAATTTCATTATAATAATCTCCTGAGCCTTTTTCAATAATCTCTTGCACTTCATCATAAGTAAAGCGGCGTTTGCTGTTGATGACACTTTTTTTGATTTCATAACTGACGAGCTTGCCCCGCTTCGTTATCTCAGCAATAACAGAATAAGTTAGTCTTTCTTTATTCGGAACTAAGGAGCAAATATTGTTTGAAAGCTTTTCGGGCAGCATCGGGATTACCCTTCCAACAAGGTAAACACTGTTACCACGTTTCAACGCGGTGCTGTCAATTCCTGAATTAAACCGGACGTAGTGACTAACATCAGCAATATGAACGCCGACAGAAAAATTTCCGTTCTCTATCTCTTCTATCGAAAGAGCATCATCAAAGTCCTTAGCATCCTCAGGATCGATTGTAAAAACAACCTTGTTCCGATAATCTAAGCGATTGTGAATTTCATCTTCGGATATTTTTTCAATTATCTCTTCAGCTTCATCAAGGACCTTGTTGGTAAATTTATAAGGAAGCTCAAATTCTTTAGCAATTGATGCAACTTCGGTATCAAAGGAGCCGGACTTTCCAAGCACTTCGACAATTTTTCCTTCCGGATTCAGCATGGAAGAATCCCAATTAATTTTTCCGGCAATTACCTTGTCGCCCTCAACGGCGCCGCCAAGCTCTTCACTATCGATATAAATATCTCTTTGAAAAGAGGTATCATCAGGTTTAACGAAATAAAATGATTTTGATTTATGGAGAGTTCCCACGATTTCTTCTTTATTCCGTTTAATGACATTTATAATTTGCCCCTCAATATTTTTTCCTTTTTGATTAGCGAACAAAGATACTTCAACCGTATCGCCATTAAATGCTGTGCCCATGTTGCGTGAGGAGATAAAAACGTCTCCCATTTTGGAGTCTTTAACCACAACAAATCCAAACCCTCCGTTAACTATCTGAAGCACGCCATTGACTGTGTTTGATGAAGGAATGCGATTAAGACGAAAATTTTTGCCTGACTTCAAAAGAAATCCTTCTTCAAATAGACTATACATTGCAGATTTAAGAGAATCGTATTCGTAGTTTGAAGTTAGATCAAGCTTCTTTGCGATTTCTTTACTTTTAAAATCTCTTCCGGGATTCTTCTTAAAAAACGCTATAATTTTCTTTTTCATTAAAACTCAAATTTATATTGTAAACCTATCTCGTTAATCATTTCGCTGGAAATGGTTGTCTGAGTTATTGCATCTTTCCGCTCAAGTTTTAGCAGCAAACTTTGATATAGAGGATATTCTATTTTAAAATTCGCCTGGCTAAGATCCTGAAATACGTCTGTCGACCCGCCGATTGTATATTTTACATCTTTAATTTTACCAACTAAATTAAATTTAGTTGTAGAACCAACACTTCTTAGTTCCACGCCTTTAACATAATCGCCAAGATAATGATTTAAGAACCCGCCTAACAACGAGCCAGCTAATGAAGTAGCAGTGCCAGTTATAGCGCCGGATTGTCTTAAGGCCGTTGATTGCTGTTGGGGTGTTAAGTCTGCAACAAACTGCCCCTGCAATATAAACATTACCGCATCGGAAACATCTTTGGTAGGATCGGATACATCATTATTTATATTATCAGTGCCGACATATACTGCGATGTTACTCTTGTCCTGAATAAAATTTTTGGAAAGGTCTTTTAATGGTCCTTTCAATTTAATCTTCACCGCAACCTTCTCCTCGGTATTGGGAGCTGTAGGGGGAATATAATAATTGATATAAGTTGCAACCACATTCAAGTAAGGATTGCTAAGTTCGCTTTCAAACCTGATAGTGCCAGTGGCATCAAATGTTTTTAAAAACTCAAGGTTTGATCCGTCAAGCAAAGTCAATTCGCCCTGAGCATTCGTCATTCCATTAATATTTTCATACTGGAAATTACCCTTTAACAGAGCGGTTAGACTTTGATTAAGCTCTTTTGAAATTACAAACTTCAACATGGCTTCTTTCTGAACTTCAACATTTATGCTGTAATTAAAATATCTTTTTTTGGCGGCATGTAATTTCTTACCTGCATTATGGGCTTGAGAAAGTTTAACCAAGTTTTCAAAATCAATTTCTTTTTTATTCGTTTTGGTTGTGTCAGATACATAACGGTAAATAAAATTGCTTGCAGAATTTTGATACCCCGACTGAACCGGAGGAAAAGTAAGTTGTGCATTTTGAATAATGATCGGAGCATGTAAAAATTCTCCCGTAGAATCTGCCGTAAATGCAATGTCGCCATTAGTTGCGATAACAAGTTCACCATAAACGGCGGGGCTGACCGCTTTAGAATCTTCGCTTAATACTTTTAAGTTTCCATTTATTTTAAATTGCGAAGAGGTTATGCTAAAATTATTTAAAGTAGCTTTCCCGTTACCGCGAATTGTACCGCCATTCTTAGTATCCGGGCTATTTGCAATCGACAAGCTATCAACCGAAAGAGACTGATTATCAATACTTACCTTTAAGCCGGCATTATAAGCAAGGTTATTTGCATCGAGCAGAAAATCTGCATTGGTAATCGCAAACTGCCCAATGGGAATAGGTTCATCGATGGTTCCGGTAAGCTTTAAGCCTGCATTAACCAGCCCCCTTAGTTTGCTTACTTTTGGAATTATGTTTCCTAGGGCGGATAAATTAAAATTATTCGCCGTAAGCATTAAATCCATCTGTTTCGATTTTATTATTCTTTCTTGAACACTAGTAAAAGAAAGATCAATGGGGACGTTTCCGGTAAGAAGTAGAGTTGGTTTCGCATCATTCAAAGTAGAATCTAAAAATCTTAAATCAACATTTAAGTTTTGATCGGCATAATTTAATTGGCTTTTCAAAGAACCAAAGGCTTGATCTTTAAAAGAAACATCACGGGCATCAAAATTTAATTTTATCACCGGCGCCGAAAAATTACCGGTGATGTTTGCAAGAAGATTTAAGTTAGCATCAAGGTCATTTTCGGGATTTATATTAAAGAGGTCCGTGCCGACATCAAATCCACTAAGCTTTGAAATTGTTATGTTCAAATTTTGATTGCCGGTGCGAGAGAGAAACCCTTCGACATCAATAATAGAGCTATCTCTTTCCAAAGTAAAGTTTTTCACGTCAATTCTATCCTGCGAATAAAGTATCGACATTTTCTTTTTATTTTGCAGAGTAAACCGATTATATGTCATCACCAGGCTATCAAAATCCGCTTGGAGTATGTTTCCCATAAAACCAACCTTGCCGGCTAAGCGGACGTCAATTTTGTTTTGCACATTAGCCCTAAAATTTAGGTCGGCAACTTCATTAATTAAATTCATTTTGAATGACAGATCGCGAATATCCGAGCCAGAAAAAATTCTGTCGGCATTAAGTGAAACATTTGTGTTTATATTTTTAAGTGATTGCGCCAAAAGGTTATTGGCCAAATTTATATTAAAGTTTAATCCTGATGTAAAGAAAACATCCCGGTCGTTCCAGAATTTAATGAAGTCAAAGTTAGCGGCAAGTGAAATGTAAATACTGTCCGGGTTATTTCTTATTTCGCCATTTAAGTTTCCGCTAAGACTTAAATGGTTATTTTTCATAAAGATGGAAATCAGAGCAAAACTCTTAAATTCAACTTGGTATTTAATATCGGAACTGGAAAAAGCAGGAGTATTTACTTTTTTGTTGATAGGAATTGATATACCGGTCTGAACTTGTTTATTAAAATTACTTTGCGGTTGGAAAATTTCATTTAACTTATACTTAACTTCTTTGGCGATTAAGCCGGATTCGTTGCTCAATAAACTTAATGTCTGCTTAATTGAAAATTTTCCTTGAAACGTAACGTCCGCTAAATCCGAAACCAGGTTAATAATTCTTTCACCGTTATCGTTGCTTCTGATATCCACAATTGCTCGAGTGCTATCGAATGGACTGCCCTGAATAATTGAATTATAGACATTCAAATCGAGGAAAAGGTTTGCCTTATCAATATCAAAATTATCGCCGGTTGCATTTACAGTAAAATTGATTTTGCTTTGGAAAGAAGAGTCAGGAATAAAGTCTGCAAGGTTCAAATTTTTAACAAAGCCGGCTATATCGTAAACTGGGTCATTTTTTTTGTTCAAGTCAAACGTTCCGGTAAAAGATGCGAGAGAATTATTGTGATCAACATCCAGCCCGAATTTTATTTTTTTATTTTGCGCATCTGCAGAAAGCCTTAGGGTATCCAATCTTTTACCATTTATCACGGAACCATCGGCAATAATTCTTGCAGAGGAATTTAAAGTTTCAGGATTGAGTCCGGTTCCTTTTAAGGTTGTATTAGAATTTACAATAAGAGGAAAGCCGACATAAGCAGAGATATCCATCTTTTTTGCATCAAACGAGACATTGTAGCCCATATCTTTCTTACGTAAATCAAGCGCAGCTTTTAGGTCGATACTTCCGTTGCCGCTCCTGGCAAATAAAGTTGATGTGAAATTGTTCGGTTTGCCTAAATAAGTTAGAGTATCAATATTCATAATGTCGGCATTAAAAACATGAGTGCCTAATAATGTCGGCAGCAGTTTATTTAAATTAGCCGGTTTAATTCTGGAGTTAAAAAAACTTGTGCGAATAAAGATATCATCCGGCTCGGTAATCTCACGGATATTTCCTTTAGCTTCAAGATGTGAATCCAAATAATCTACCTTAAGAAGGTCCAGGTTTAAGTCCTTTAACGTTCCACTTGCATTTATATCAGCCGCAATAGTTCCCTTCAAAATATTAGTAGAGGAAGTGAATGAAGACAAATCATCAAAATTAAATTTGGGTGCTTCAAGGTTTATGTTTAATCCGGCTTGCTCAATTTTTTTGATAGCAGTGGTGTCAAAAAGATTATAATTTGTTAACTGTGCAGATAAATGCAAATCTGAATTATCTGTAAGAAGGGTAAGATTCTTAACATTAATGCCCTTTTCGTTTACCGAGAATTTTCCGGATAAATCTTTCAAATCAAAATATTTCAAATTAGGAGTGAACGAAAAACTATTTATGTCCAATTCATAATCGTTATTGGCAATATCAGCTTCGCTGCTTAAGGAGAGGTTAACATCTTTTAGTCTTAAATCTTGAGTATTAAGATTGGCGTAAACTTCATTGCTTCCCTTTTTATTAAAACCTTGCATTGAAAAGTCGACGTGCTGCAGAGAGAGCTCCGCAACGTCTATTTTAAATGGGAATTTTGAATGTGTTTTACTTGGCGGGGTAGGCGGAAACAATTTTGCAATATTAAGAACACCGGAGCTATCCCCTATAAATTTTACTTTTGCATTTTTTACTTCTATATCTCTTACATAGATAGTTTTGAGTAATATCCTAAGGGGGCTCACTTTCACGACAATAGTTTCAGCCTTAAACAAAGTGTCGCTCCCCATATTAACCGAAACATTCCTAATTAAAAGAGAGGAAAAGATTGTGCCGTCGATTTTCCCTATGCTTAAGTTGCCGTTTAGATTTTTATTGGCAAGATTAACCACAGTCCCGCGAAGATATTCGCGAAAAGTTGATGTTTGGCTAAATCCCAAAGCGATCAATAAAATAACGAGTAGAACTATTCCTGCGTATAAGAAAAAGTTTACTATCTTACGGAACAGTGAACGTTTCTTCTTTATTTTTATTTCTTTTTCTGCCAAGATTTGGTCTATTATATTTAACGATTATTCTTATTGCCTTTCGTTACCCTGCCGTTAAGAAAGTTATTCACTACAGAGGCAAAGGGCAATCTTTATGGAATATATGAAGTTAACTAATTAATTGAAATCTATTAAGCTTTATACTTCTCTAAAATTGATTTTATAATTTTTGATGTAGATTGGTCGTTTACAAGCTGGATAGCTTTCACTTCGCCGCCGTTGGCTTCAACAATTTCGCGTCCGACAATTTTATCAAGCGACCAATCCGCTCCTTTAACCAAAACATCGGGAATAATATTTTGAATTAAATTTGCCGGTGTATCTTCCTCAAAAATCGTTACAAAATCTACAGGTTTCAGGTTTGAGATTATAAATGCCCTTTCCTTTTCAGCTAAGATTGGGCGGCTATTTCCTTTAATTCTTTTCACAGAGGCATCACTGTTCATTCCAACTATGAGTACATCACCCAACGATTTGGCTTTAATAAGATAGTCAACATGTCCCGCATGTATAAGATCAAAAACTCCGTTGGTAAAGACCACTTTCTTATTTTCATTTTTAAATTGTTTACGAAGGGTCATAATTTCGTCGAGTGTTTTTACTGCGTTCATTGTTTATCCTTTGACACAGCATTAAACAATTTCTCAATTTCTATAGGTACAATACCAATTTCTTCGCAGACAAGACCTCCAGCATAATTTGCAAGATACGAGGCTTCAGCAATATTAGCACCTGATGCAAGTGCCATAGTTAAAGTTGAGATAACGGTATCGCCCGCACCGGAAACATCGGCGGCATTGCGGGCTTTGGTCGGCAGTCGCATTTCCTTTTTCCCTTTCTCAAACAAAGCCATTCCACCTTCGCCCAAAGTAAGCAAAACATTCCTGGCATTTAGTACCTCTAATAATTTTTTGCCGGCTTGAGTAATATCCTCATTGGATTTAATTTTCATACCGAGTACATCCTCGGCTTCTTTACGGTTAGGTTTAAATACAGAAACATTTTTATACTTAAAAAAATTATTAAACTTTGGGTCAACCGTAATTAATATTTTCTTTTTGTTAGCAAGAGAGATTATCTTTTCAATAAGAGAAGGAGTTAACACACCCTTATTATAATCTTGAAGGATAATTCCGTCGAAATGATTGATATTTTTTTCGATATAATTATAAATTTTAGATTGAATATCATTTGACAAATATTCTTTGCTTTCCTTATCAATTCTAACAACATGCTGATTATCAGCAATTACACGTGTTTTAGCTGTGGTTGGCCTTCGCTCATCAACGATGAGACCTTCGCTTACAATACCGGATTCTTCAATAAGCGATGAGAAAATAGAGCCATAATTATCCCGTCCCAAAACACCTATGGGGATGGACAGGCCGTTAAGTTTTAGAATATTCAGAGCGACATTAGCAGCGCCGCCGAAGCGGTAAAATTCATTTCCGACTTCAACAACCGGAACCGGAGCTTCGGGTGAAATTCTTTTGACATCACCCCAGAAATAACAATCAAGCATCATATCGCCCACAATGGCAATTTTTAAGCCCTTAAATTTCCTTTTTAACTCATTAAGTCTTTTAACAGAAAAGTTTACCATTATTTTCTCTTTATATTAAAATTATGTACAAAGATAACTATAAAATTATTTTAGAGAAAGTTAGCGGGAGTTGAGAACAATCAACTATCCAGCCGCATGCAGTGGAATATTATAAAGATAATCAGATTTTAGAAGATAATATTAACAATATAATCGGAGATTTCAGAAGGTAGAGTTAGGGGGGAATAGTAAGCCTTTATATACGGAAGGAAAGTGTATTCAGAGTGTATTCAGAGTGCATTCACAGTGCATTCAGATTTCTTACAGAGGGTTATTTTGATTTGTTTACCCTTTTAGATTTTTTTATAAGGTAAAAATATTAGAAAGGAAACGAACCTTTGAGTCCGTTTCCTTTTCTAAAGTTATATTACCTAAATGGAGCACACATATAATTTAATAGGCTTTGTCAAGTAATGTCAGTTACTTAAGACCGCGATTTATTAGCATCGGCTCTATTTGGGGATCATGACCGGCGAATTCATGGAACATCTTACCGTAATCTTCAGTTGCGCCGCGTGAGAGTATCATCTTACGGAAACGGTCTCCGTTCTCACGAGTTAGTCCGCCGTGATTCATAAACCAGTTGAATGCATCATCGTCTAACATCTCAGACCATAGATAAGCATAATAACCGGCGGCATATCCATTTCCCCAGATATGTAGAAAATAACTTGATCTATAACGAGGAGGTACCTGCGGAATATATAGATTATCTTTCTTCAAGCTTGTAATCTCAAATTCATCAGCGTTTTGCTGCGGTGCGCTTGCAGGTAGCGTATGCCAAGCCATATCCAGATCAGCAGCTTCCAGCAGTTCGGTAAAATCATAACCCTGATTAAAATTGTTAGCCTTTTTAATCTTATCAACAAGTTCCTGAGGTATCGGTTTCCCGGTTTTGAAGTTTAATGCGTAATGTTCCAGCACCTTTGGGTAAAGCGCCCAGTGCTCGTTGAACTGCGAAGGGAATTCTACAAAGTCGCGGGGCACGTTTGTACCGGAAAGACTTGGGTATTCCTCGTCGGCAAATATTCCATGCAAAGCATGACCGAATTCATGGAACATAGT
>JAKAFW010000036.1:0-36533 GCA_021817845.1 Bacteroidota bacterium | reverse complement strand
TCCGAAATTTTTCAGAACAAGAAATAAATGAAACTTTTAATAATATTTTAGAGAATGACGGGTTAAGTAAACTACTCCTTGTGGAAATAAATTGCCCCCAATGCGGAAACAAAGGGACATTTACCGAAGCACGAAAATTTAATTTAATGTTCAAAACTTTTGTCGGTCCTGTTGAAGACAGCGGCGCAGTTGTATATCTTCGTCCCGAAACTGCACAAGGAATTTTTGTCAATTTTTTGAATGTTCAAAATTCATCACGTCAAAAAATTCCATTCGGCATTGCTCAGATCGGCAAGGCATTTCGTAACGAGATAAACACAAAGAATTTTCTTTTTAGAACACGCGAATTTGAACAGATGGAGATGCAATTTTTTGTTAAACCAACTGAAGATAAAAAATGGTACGACTACTGGAAACACGAACGACTCGAGTGGTTTTATTCGCTAGGCATGACAAAAGATAAACTGCGTTATCATGATCATCCGAAAGAAAAACTTGCACACTATGCTAAAGAAGCTACTGACATAGAATACTTGTTTCCATTCGGTTGGGGAGAAATTGAAGGAATTCACAACAGGACTAATTTTGACTTAAGTCGCCATGAAGAATTTTCCGGCAAATCTTTAAAATATTTTGATGAGGAATCTAAAGAGAAGTATACTCCTTTTATTATTGAGACATCAGCCGGTGCGAGCAGATCTTTTATGGCATTTTTAACAGATGCATATTACGAGGAAGAAGTTAACGGCGAACTTAGATCAGTACTTAAATTTCATCCAAAGTTAGCTCCGATTAAAGCGGCAATTTTTCCATTGGTAAACAAAGATGGCATGCCGGATGTTGCAAAAAAAATAGAAGCAGATTTGAGAAAAAATATTAAAGTTTTTTACGACGATAAAGGCGCTGTCGGAAGAAGATATCGCCGCCAGGATGAAGCCGGTACACCGTTTTGCATTACTATTGACACAGAAACATTAAGCGATCAAACTGTTACTATTCGTGAAAGAGATTCGATGGGTCAAGTCCGTGTGGCATCAGATAAAATATTAAGTTATCTTCTTGAAAAATTAGCCCAAGATTAAGCGGAATGTTAGCTTAAAGTTATTAGCTTAAATTTTTCTTAAGCTTTAATCATATTTTTGTTCTAGGTATTATTTGAAAAAACTTATTGTAATAATCATTCTCTTAATTGTTCCGTCTATTTTACCGCAAAACTCCATTTTCGATTCAACGGTATCTGCCGGGATTAAGCAGATTTATGATATTAAATTTCCGGAAGCTGAAAAAACATTCAGAGGATTGATAGCTGATTATCCCGGTAAACCTCAGGGAAGATTTTTCCTTGCAATGGTTGATTGGTGGAAAATTCTTTTAGACCCGGATAACGAATCTTACGACGACGTTTTCTATCAAAAACTTGAAGATGTTATTTTTCAGTGCGATCAAATCTTAAAAAAAACACCAAATGATGTGAACGCCTTATTTTTCAAAGGCGGCGCTATTGGTTTTAGGGGACGTCTACGGGCATTTCGCGAGAGCTGGCTTAAAGCAGCTGATGATGGTAGAGATGCTCTCCCCATTGTTGAGCATGCGGCTAAACTTGATCCGAAAAATATTGATGTGCAGTTAGGATTCGGTATCTATAACTATTATGCTGCAGTAATTCCGGAACAATATCCGCTAATGAAACCGTTGATGATCTTTTTCCCCCCGGGCAATAAACAAAAAGGGATTGACGAACTAACAAATGTTGCACTCAATGGAAAATATGCAAAATATGAAGCTCGTTATTTTTTGATGACGTTGTATTTTTATTTTGAAAATAATCCGTTCAAAGCAGATTACTTTGCAAATATGCTAACCAAAGATTTTCCTGATAATCCTTTGTTTGAAAGATGGAGTGGGCGCATAGCAGCTAAACGAGGTGATTATTATAACGCTTCAAAAATTTTTTCTGATGTGTTAGAGAAAGCAGATAAGAATTATACCGGTTACAATTATCCAAGTGTCAGGCGTGAATCAACATACTATATTGCCTATCAGTATAAAAATTTGAGTCAGCTTGATTCTGCTATAGTTTATTTTAAGGAGTGCGCAAATTTATCTAAACAAATAGACCTTAAAGAAACATCGGGATTCCTAAGTAATTCTTACCTCTATCTCGGAATGATTTATGATTTACAGAGTAAAAGAGAAAAGGCTATTGAGTATTATAAGAAAACTTTGCATCTTAAAGATTATAATAATTCTCGCGCATTAGCAGAAAATTATTTGAAGAGTCCGTATAAAAACTAAGGTATGAGGAAAACTGATTCTAAAAATTTTTATTGTATAGATCTTGTAAAAGGCTTTTCGTGCCTGGCTCTAAATAAGATTATTACAAAGCTGTAGAAATTGTAATTCGGTGAATTGCTCCCATCAAACCGAGGGAAGAAAATCCATAATCAAAATTATATTTTGCTATTACTAATCCAAGCCCGACATTAAAGCCAGCCAAGCCGGCAAATGAACCGATTGTCAAATCATTTCTTCTTTGATTATCATACCCAAAACGTAAACGAAGGACCTGGCTTAAAGTAAATTCAGCTCCAAAAGCAAATGCTTTCAGCTTTGAACCGAAGCCTGTGCTGTTATCATTCAAATTATGAAAGTCTAATGATAATCTTAGCGGAAGATGTTCCATTTTTTTTGCAACTCCGAAAACAATGTCAAGCGGTAAAGCTTCTTTTGTCGAATAATAAGAAGACATTTCAGTTCCCAAATTCATAACGGCAAACCCAAAATCCATTAACTGCGATTTGAGCGAATAATGCAGTCCCAAATCAATCGCAATGGCGCTCGAGGATCTGTCGGCAATTTTTGAATAGATAAGTTTGAGATTAGTGCCGTAGTAAAAATTTTGATCAAGTTGGTTTGAATAGCCAAATAAAGCCGCAACTTCGCCGGCTCCAAAAGTACCGGTTTTATTCCCAAACTGATCTGCTTGAGTAAATGTGCCGTAATTTATATATTCTATTGCAGCTCCGACTCTCCCTACATTTTTTAGATCCGTCGAATAAGCAAGGCTGGCAAGATTTATATCAAGCACATGTTTTACAAAGGAAAATGAAACCGGAGTTCCAGTAATCATTTCAAGTCCCGCAGGATTATAAAAAATTACATTGGGGTCGTCTCCGTTTGTTACATAACTGCCTCCAAGCGAAGCGGCTCGCGCGCTCATATCTAATTTTAAAAAATCATAGGTATTCTGGCCGAACGAGCTGCCGATTGATAACAAAAAGAAAGTGCAAACGAAAAGAATTGTCTTCTTCATAAAATTCCAAAATTTTCGTCACTTATTTAATTATATTATGAAATAAAGGCAAGGGGAAAGGGAAGAAAAATCAAAAAGTATATAAGGATTTCCCTAAAAACTATATTTTTTGATACCACAGGTTGAGAAAACATACCAAATAGCTTTCTAAAAGTCAAAATTTATCCCTCATTTTTATTGAACGCTGCTTTTAGTGCACTGCAATGAAAAATCTGTTCAAGATGTTAGTTATGTGAAGAAGAGTGTGTCATTTTTGTCACACTATTTTTTCTGTAATATTTAGGTAAGATTTATAGGCTTGGTGGAGGCTTGTTATAGGCTTGGCAGAAGCCTAGTAGACGTGGAGAAAATTTAGGTAAAAAACAGGGGGAAAAGACTAAGGTGTGACAAAAATGGCAAAGGAGGGAATGAGTGAAAAGTAACGAGTAACGAGTGTATTAACCCATATGATACTTCAGACAATTTCAAATATAATTAGAATCTAAAAAAACAGGAATTATAGAATTTTAGAAAAACGGAAAAGTTGAAATTTTCATAGCATTTCACATAATTTAGCTGAGGAGTAATTAGAGTTGCCCTATATTACAAAAGAGAATAAGAAATTCATTCATACTGCACCAATAAGGATTGCCGTTTGTAATGAATTATATTTGTAACAATAATTTTATAGCAGATTCGAATTTAACCTTTAACTTAACAAATACTCTTTTTATGGCAAACAATATTAGTCCTGTAATTTTGACCGCTTTAGAAATTCAAATTCACTTTGGCGATCAAATGATTCTTGACAAAGCTTCTCTTAGCGTTCATGAAGGAGATCGAATTGGTCTAGTGGGTAAAAACGGCGCAGGTAAATCTACGTTTCTCAAAATTATCTCCGGTCTATTAAAACCAGATTCCGGCGAAATTGCTAAAAAGAAAGAGCTTGTTACTGGTTTTCTATCACAGGAATTTTCTTTAGACGATTCCAAAAATGTTTATCAAAATATTTTAGACGGGGCTAGTAGTATCTCGAGCTTGTTGGATCAATATGTAAATACTTCATTCGACTCGCCGCATAAAATTGTTCTTGAAGAAAAAATTCGTCGCATTGACGGCTGGAATCTTGATAAAAGAATTGATCTTCTTATACGGTCATTAAATGCTCCCCAAGCGGAAAAAGAAATCACAAATTTATCCGGAGGTGAAAAGAGGCGTGTAGCTTTATGTCGTGCGCTTATAGCACAGCCCGAGTTGCTTATACTCGATGAACCGACAAACCATCTCGATACAAATTCAATAGAATGGATCGAAAATTTTCTTTCTTCTTATAACGGCACTTGCATTTTTGTAACTCACGACCGGTACTTCCTTGATAGAATTGCAAACAGAATTGTTGAGCTTGCTTCCGGAGTTTTCTATTCTCATCAAGGAAATTATACTGATTATCTGGTCAATAAATCTGAGAGACTTGCTGTTAAGGAAGTAGAAGAAGGGAAACGTCAAAATTTTTTAAGACGTGAACTTGAATGGGTAAGGCGTGGTCCCCGGGCAAGAAGAACTAAAGCAAAAAGTCGTCTTGATAATTTTTACGAAGTCTCTTCTCAAAAAAAGAATGAAGAGGAACTTGATGTTGAACTTATTATCCCCACTCCGGAAAAATTGGGTAAGAAGGTTGCCGAATTAACTAATGTAGAAATAAAAATTGGCGGTAAAACTTTATTTAAAGATTTTAATTTTGCATTTGAAGCCAGTAGAAAACTTGGCATTGTCGGTCGTAACGGAGTTGGTAAAACCACTCTATTAAAAATAATTCTTGGTGAGTTATCGCCTTCAGCCGGCAAAATTGAAATAGGAGAAAAAACAGAATTTAATTATATCGACCAGCACCGGTTATTATTAAATGAAAATGATACGGTTTTTCAAGCAATCGGCGAGGGAAACGAAATTATTAGGTTTGGTAAGCAAGACATAAGCGTTTGGACTTACTTAAGAAGATTCCTTTTTACGGATGATAGAATCAATACACAGATTGGGCGGCTCTCTGGGGGTGAGAAAAGCAGACTAACGCTTGCAAGCATTCTTAAAAGCGGTGGTAACTTTCTTTTACTTGATGAACCTACAAACGATCTTGATCTTCCGACTTTACGCATTCTTGAGGAAGCCTTGATTGCTTTTGAAGGATGTGTAGTTGTAGTAAGCCATGATAGATATTTTTTAAACCGTGTTTGTAATGGAATTCTTGCGTTTGAAGATAACGGCGAACTATATTTTAGCGAAGGCGATTATGATTATTATATAGAAAAAAGAAATGCACGAAAGAAAGAAGAAAAGCCGGTTGTACAAAAAATTAAAAAGGATGATACTCGTATAAAATTAAAAGTTAAAAAACTCACATGGAAAGAAGCAAAAGAACTCGAAACCATCGAGGATGAAATTCTGGAAAAAGAGGAGGAAGTAGAAAAAATTGAAGCAATATTTTCTTCTCCTGATTTTTACGAAAAATATGCCGCCCGAATTGATGAACTCAACAGGCAGCTTGAAGCTGCAAAAGATCGAATAAACTATCTATTTACGAGGTGGGAAGAGTTGGAGAAAATTAAGAATGGAAATTGAGCATTACCTTCTGCAAGTTACTGATTTATATTTTGCCATCTGCAGTATAATATTAGTAACCTTGCTTAGACTTTGTTCTTTATTTAATTTTGATAAAGAATTTTTACGGAGAAAAAATGAATACGCTTAAAACAGTTTTCTTAATGTCAATAATGATGATTCTGTTCCTTTTCGTTGGCTACCTTGTCGGCGGAAGAAATGGAATGACGATAGCTTTTTTCTTTTCACTTGCTATGAATTTTGGATCATATTGGTTTTCAGATAAAGTTGTTTTGTCAATGTATCGTGCTAAAGAGGTGGATTATAACACTGCCCCGGATTTATACTCAGTTGTTCAGGAGCTTTCCCATAGCGCAAATTTGCCAATGCCGAGAGTATACTTAATAGAAGATCAAACACCCAACGCATTTGCAACCGGCAGAAGCCCGGAACATGCTGCTGTTGCTGCAACAACAGGGATTGTCAATACATTAACCAGGGAAGAACTTTCAGGTGTTCTTGGTCATGAGCTTGCACATGTTAAGCACCGAGATATTTTAATTGGCACCATTGCAGCTACGATTGTGGGAACAATAACTTTTATCGCTCAAATGGCCGGTTGGGCAATGATGTTTGGCGGAAGAGGAAGCAGCAGAGACGATGATAACGGTATTGCTTCGCTATTTTTACTTATACTTGCTCCTATTGCTGCAACCTTGCTCCAACTTGCAATTTCACGCTCTAGAGAATATTCTGCAGATGCTGACGGCGCACGTATTTCTCATAAGCCGCTTGCTTTAGCGTCTGCATTAAAAAAAATATCGGCAGTAAATCAATTAAAACCGCTTAATAATGCCGGTCCGGCTACCGCGCATATGTTTATTGTTAATCCTTTAAAAGGAGTGGGTATAAAAAAACTTTTCTCGACTCACCCTCCGATTGAAGAAAGAATAAAGCGACTTGAAGAAATGGCTCATGTAAGAGGCTAAATTTATCAATAAAATAATCTTGAATTGATTTGCAGATTTTGTTTAGATTTACTGCAAATATTATTATCAATTTTTAAGGACACACCCCGTATGAATTCTTCCATGAATCATTACAAAGAACCGGCTCCAATATTGGATAAAGAAAATCCGTTCGAATCGATGATGGAAAGATTTGAAATTGCTGCAAAAATTATCGGTTTGGATCAAGGGATATACAATTATCTTAAAGCTCCTACAAAACAAGTAATTACTTCTGTGCCAATTGTAATGGACGACGGTAAATTAGAAGTTTTTGAAGGTTATCGCGTAATCCATAATGATATACTGGGTCCTTCTAAAGGAGGTATTCGTTATGCACCCGATGTTACGCTTGACGAAATGAAGGCTCTTGCTGCATGGATGACCTGGAAATGTGCAATTGTTAATATCCCCTTCGGGGGCGCCAAGGGGGGAATAAAATGCGACCCTTCGTTAATGAGTCAAAATGAACTAGAAAGACTAACCCGTCGATTTACTTCTAATATGCTTGATGTATTTGGCCCTGACAGAGACATTCCTGCCCCCGATATGAATACTAATGAACAAACCATGGCTTGGATAATGGATACTTATAGTATGCACTCCAAAAAAACTGAAACTGCTGTGGTTACTGGTAAACCTACACTTATCGGCGGCTCGCTTGGAAGAAAAGACGCTACCGGTAGAGGGGTAATGTCAGTTACTCTTGGTGCGCTTTCTAAAATTGGTATTAAACCGGAAAACGCTGTAGCTGCCATCCAAGGTTTCGGAAATGTGGGTTCAATAACTGCCCATGCATTGCATGAAAAAGGAGTTAAGATAGTTGCCTTAAGCGATATTAATGGTGGAATTTTCAATTCAAATGGGTTTAACATTGCTGAATTAATTGAACATGTCGAACGGCATAAAACCTTGATCGATTATCAAAATGCGGAAGTAATTTCTAATGAAGAACTTTTAGAATTACAATGTGACATTCTTATACCTGCTGCTAAAGAAGATCAGATTACTTCTAAAAATGCCAAGAAATTAAAATGTAAAATTATAGCTGAAGGAGCGAACGGACCTACAACGGCAAAGGCTGACCCTATTCTTCAGACAAAGGGAATTTTAGTTATTCCCGATATTTTAACAAACGCCGGTGGAGTTACCGTATCATACTTTGAATGGGTTCAAGATAGAATGGGATATTTTTGGACGCTTGACCGTGTTAACCGAAGGCTCGATAGAATGATGCACGAAGCCTTCGTTAATGTTTATAAATCAGCGGCAAAATATGATGTATCCTTAAGAATCGGAGCTTATATTATTGCAATAGAAAAGGTAGCGCAAACTTTAAAGCTTCGTGGAATCTATGCTTAGAGGCTTATTAATATTTCCGGTAGAAAGGAAGCTTTTTTCTTCAATTTTCCTTTTGCTCTTTTTCTTTTCGGGAAATGTTTTTTTGAGCGAATGCCAATCCAAAGATAATCTTTCAATTTTTTATAACCTTATAGATTCGGCTTCAACTGACATTATCCGTAATTTACCTGCCGGAAGTAAATTCATAAAGCTGGATCTAACTCTTGGAACTGCATATTCGGTCTTTACAAATAAAGTGATTGAAGATTTTAAAAACAAAAGAATTAATATTTCAAATAATGATCTGCATGACTCCAGTTCAAATGCTGTAAACATTACGATTGAAAAAGCTGACGTTTCTTACAAGGATATGTTTAGAAAAAATCTTTTGGGAAGTTTTTACGTTCCGCGATATTTTAATTTGTCGGGAAGTTATTCAATTATCGGAAAATCTACGCTCGTAAAAAAAATTCAATATGTCTATATTGATACAGTAAATTACGATCAGTTGAAGAACTTGCAAAATATTTCTTACCCGTTTACCGAATCTGAAATTCCGGCCGAACCATTTATCTCAAGCTTTTGGGAGCCGGTAGTCGCTGTCGGTGCGACTGCGTTAGCAGTAATTTTATTTTTTACAATTCGAAGCAAGTAATGAAATTTACCTTTGAAGCCGAAAATAAATTCTTTATAATTGTGTTTTAATTTTTGAAAATCAACAAGAAAATATGAAATATTCTTTAATTGTTTTAGCTTTTGGACTAATACTGTGGGGTTGTGCCACAACTTTTAATACTGCTAATATGACGCCAAGCGAAAGACTTGATTATGCAATGAAGTTGTATAATGACCATGATTATGAACAGGCAGTAAAAGAATTTCAGGGAATTGTTCTTCAGTTTCCAGGCAATGCTGTTGTAGATAGTGCGCAATTTTATTTGGGACAAACAAGGTTTAAACGCGGAGAATATATTTTAGCCGCTTATGAATTTAGTAAATTGATTAAAAATATGCCTTCAAGCCATTTCGTTTCTGATGCCCAATATATGCTTGCTGATTCCTATTACTTGCTTTCACCGAATTATGCTCTCGATCAAAAATATACTAAAAAAGCAATTGAAGAGTTTCAAGCATTTATTGATTTCTTTCCTACCAATTCGAAAGTAGCCGAAGCGGAAAAAAAAATTGCAGCGATGAACGAAAAGCTTGCTCACAAAGAATATCATACCGCTTACATATATGAAAGAATGGAATATTATACTGCGGCATTGAAGTATTATGATTTAGTCCTTGATACATATCATGACACCAAATATGCTCCCATGGCACTTTACGCCAAGATTAAATTGTTAATTGAAAGAAAACACAACGACGAAGCCTCAACTGAAATTTCTAATTTTATTGAAAGATATCCGAATGATAAGAATATAAAAGAAGTTGAGAAAATTAAAGCTTCGTTGCAAAATAAAATTTCCGCATCTAAATGAAAAACCAATCAAAAAAGATAAACCAATCGATTATTACAATGACTGAGCTAGTATTGCCAAACAATACAAACCAACTTGGTAAATTGTTAGGTGGGCAGTTAATGCATTGGATAGATATTTGTGCGGCTTTATGCGCAATAAAACATTCCCAATTTATCTGCGTTACGGCTTCAGTAGATAGATTAGATTTTCATCACTCAATAAATCTTGGAGATGCTGTAACTTTAGTTGCGTCAATAAATAGAGTTTTTAACACTTCGATGGAAGTTGGAGTAAAAGTATTTTCCGAATCATATAGAGAAGGGACGCGAATTCATACCAATTCAGCTTATTTAACTTTTGTTAGTATTGATAATGATGGCAAACCGGTTAAAGCAATTCAGGCAATCCCTGAAACCGACGATGAAAAAAGACGTTATGAAGAAGCGCTTCAAAGAAGAGAAGCAAGACTTAAAAACAGAAGTATATAGTCTCTACTTTTTTGTTTTTCTCTTTTTCTTTTCCACAAAAATTTTCCCCCAAGTGCCGATAAATGGATTTTGTAAATATAGCAATTGCAAAATTCCTACAGATTTCAATTCTCTATTTACTATTAATTTTAATAATGATTATTATACAGATTTAATTCTTTTTAACCCAGGGATTAAAAAAATTGTTTCTCTTGCCGGGAAAGTTAATGGGAATTTTGGGAAACCGATTATTTCTAAAATTCCTTTAGAGATAACTAACATTCAAAACATAAATGATATAAATAGTCCTGTAAAGAGATATGCATTTACAAGTAGAGAAAATAGGAAAGTCGGAATATATTCTTTTACTAGCTCAGGTAGAGCAATATTATCTCGTGAAGTAAAATTCAATTCTTATCCGGAAAATATTAGCGCCGTTGACATTAACGGAAATGGCAAAGATGAACTTTTAATTTCTGGTCCGGCATTTAACGGTTTATCAATTTTGTATCTTGCTTCCAAAGGAATAATAAATAAAAAAATAGTTGGCGGCAAAAGCTTTTCAAATGCAGTCTTCGCTGATCTAAGCAATTCCGGTCAAAGTGATATTGCTGCCTTTAACACAATGAATAATTCGCTGGTTTTCCTTTATAATAACGGTAATAATAATTTTAAGGAAGTCCGATCATTTAAGATGAATGAAAAAATTCATCTTCTCCAGTCTATTGATTTGAACCTCGATCACTATCAGGACCTAATGTTTGCAAAAGGTAAATCAATCGTAATTATGTACGGTGACTACACGTCATCTTATAGTAATATCCATATAATAAAGACCGACTATTTTCCGGATAAAATAATAACAGGCGATTTTAATCAAGACGGTAAGATTGATATCGCATATATAAATTATGAAAACGCAACTCTTTCAATTTTATTTGGCAAAGGTGATGAGGAATTTTATCCCGAAATAATTTATATACGCAAAAAAGGGTTAAAGAACATAATTCCATACTACAGTAAATTTATTAATGGAATTGAAGCCATTAGCGATGAAGGAGATATTTATTCAATAACAAATTTGACTTCGTTTTCGGAAAATGTAAGTTTGACAGTAAGCCCAAAACCGGGGGCAATTACATTCTTTGACCATGGCAATAATGGAATTATCGATTTATGTTTCATCGACAGCCTGACTCATTCATTGGATTTACTTATAAGAAACAATTCGGGAAAGCCGGCGTGGTTTTATTCATACCCTCTTTTTGAAAATCACGATCAAATTATAATTGATAATACCGATTCGAAGATTAAAACTTTCTATTGCTTCGATAGGGGGAAAAAATTAATAGAGGTTTTGAGAATAAATTTTCAAAATAACACTGTCGAAAGAACAACGCTTTATTCATTAGGACCAATTTTGGATCTCAAAATAAAAAGGAACAATGGTGATTTTGCTTCGATTTATGCGGTATTTATTAATAACGGCAGCTTAGGGTTAAGTATAATCGAATATCACAACTACCGGTATACCTATACTAATTACCAAAATTTAGCTTACTATGTTAAGTCTGCAAACATTTCCTTAGCCAAAGACATTAGCTTAGTTTATTTGCAGGTTAAAGATGATATTATTTCGTTAAATAAAGCTATTTTCCAAAGTGAAAGTATTTCTTCACAAAAGAAAATCTCTATACATGTTTCAAACTTATTATCGACTGCTATGTTAACATCTGATTTTTTAAACAGAGATGAGGATGAGACTCTTTGCCTCATAAAAGCAGATAGTAATTCTTCAATAATATTCTCAGCCAATAGATTTACTAATATTTTTAAAGCTAAAAAGTTGAATGAAGATTTTTCGGCAAATAAAGCAGATGATTTTTATTTCGGAGAAATTAGGAGTAAAGGGCTCAAGAAGCTTTTTTTTTATAGCGCCATAAATAAAGGTATAAATAAGGTTGAATTTATCCGAGGTGGAAGAGAAATTGTTGTTTCTAAAATTGCTGACGCAGATAATCTTCAGAGCTATTTTATAAGAAATATGAGCTATAGGAAAATACAAGTTGTTTATACAGACAAAAAAAATAATTGCATAACTATTAAGCAGTTGTTATGATTAAATATTTTGTAATATCTTTTCTTGCTATGACAATTTTTTCTTCAATAGAAGCCCAGCAACTTAACGCATTGCAGCTTGATTCACTTTATAATCTTGTAGTAATGACAAGGAGCCCTAATTTGTTGGGGGATAAACAACGTTTGCTTTCAATGGATACAACACACATAAAATGTGGTTTTGGTTTAATAAGCGAAGTGAAAGCACATTTAAGATTATTTAGTAAGCAACAACAAGCTGTACTTCAAAAGTTGCTTGATCGACCGCCTTCGGATACAAGCTTTGTTACACCTAACGGATTTTTTAGGGTTCACTTTACAAAATCAGAATTTCCGAATTATATTCCACCACAAATAAGAGATACACTTGAATCGGTTTATGTCCAAAAGTATGAAGAAATATATTTGGATTCGCTTTCTATAGCATTGGATTCCGCTTATAATTTTGAAGTAAACTATCTGGGCTATCCACCACCCCCGTCGGATAATGGCGCAGGTGGAGATAATAAATATGATATATATATTTCTTATTTGGGCAATGAGTATGGAGAAACAGATCCGGATTCATTAATCCCCGGGACAAATCAACGATACACCTCTTATATGATGATTAATAATGACTATACAGGTTTTCCTACTCAAGGAATCGATGCTGCGCGTGTTACTGTTGCTCACGAATTTCATCACAGCATTCAAGCCGGAGACTATATTTTCCGTTATGATAGCGACGCTTTCTTTTACGAGCTTACCTCCACTTCAATGGAACATTTTGTTTATCCATCAATAAAAGATTACTATCAATATTTACCAAGCTATTTCAACAATACAGAAAACAGCTTCTCCAATAATGGAGGTAACCAGGAATATGCATTAGCCATATGGAATATTTTTCAAAAGGACCGCTTTGGATATGGAATAATCAAAAGTGAGTGGGAGCTTATGCCCCAAATGCGAGCTATGAACGCCATAAATACAGGCATTCAAAATTATGGCTCATCTTTTGGCGGTGAACTTAACAAATTCGGTATTTGGATGTATTTCACTAATTATAGAGCAATTCCAGGAGAATATTTCAAGGACGCATCCGGATATCCGCTTGTAAGGCCGATAGCTACGCTAGATTATTCCGCAACATCATTTCCACTGAAATTGAGCACAAGTTCATCATCTAACAGTTTTATAACAATTGTAAACCGTACAAATGTGGACACGCTTGTAACAATTGTCACCAATTCGGATGTTCAAAATGCGATTGATAGTATTTCAGCGGTTTATCCATTTCAGTTTGGACTTTACAGCCAACCGGTTGACGGAGCAATTAAGTTAACTAATAATTACTATTCAACTTTTTCTGCAGATAAAAGTTCATTCTGGCTTATTGCAGAAATACTCAACGGAGATACAATTCAAGAGGGGCAATCCTTAGCAGCACCGGTAAATTTTGCTTTTCCCTCTCCATTTAATTATAACAAAAACAGCTCTATCTATATACCGGTTACCCCAGATCAAACTGTCGAAGTGAATCTCTATGTCTATTCTGTATCAATGAATTTAGTATATTCTACAAATCAAGCGATAATCAATTATTACGGTCAGAAAGTAGTAAGGTGGAATGGTAGAAAAGCTGATAATGAAAAACTTCCGTCCGGAGTTTATTTATATGTAACTAAATGTGGCAATAACATTTCCAAAGGGAAGTTGGTGATATTTAATGAATAATTATTTTCTTCATGTAAAAAACATCTCAAAATTTTTTGGTCGAAGGCTTATCTTCAAAGACATGACTTTTGAAATTAATAACAACGGCATTATTGGCATTTCCGGCGACAATGGTTCCGGAAAGTCAACTCTTGTTAAAATCATTGCAGGAATCACTTCCCCCTCTTCTGGGGAAATTGTACATCAAGACCGGGGAAAGGAAATTATTCCCGAAAAACTTCATAATTATATCGGTTTTGTCTCTCCTTATTTGGTTTTGTATGAAGAATTTTCAGCTTACGAAAATCTTTCGTTTTTCTCAAATATTAGAGGTATTAAACTAAATATAGAACGAGCAGATTTTCTTCTTGAAAAATTGCTTCTGTTTAAGCGCAAAGATGACCTTGTGAAAACGTATTCATCAGGAATGAAACAGAGACTTAAATTCATTTTTGCTTTAATTCACAATCCAAGTCTGATAATTTTGGATGAACCAACTTCAAATCTTGATTCAAGCGGCAAAGACACGGTATACCAACTTGTAGAGAATGAAAGTAAATCAAATATTATAATTATTGCCTCAAACGAACAATCTGATTTGAATTTATGTCAAAGGGAAATCAAATTACAGGATTTTAAACTGTCGTGAGCGGCATAATAATTGTTCTATTATAAGTGAAATTGAAAAATTCAGTATCTTTTTGACTTAATAGTCAACTTTTGGCAATTAAAATTTCTCTAGTGTTGGAACAGAAATAAAATAAGTCGATTTTAGCAAAATTACTGATAAGAAAAATATAATTCTTCTTTTCAAAATTGAGAATTAAATGAACGCTAAAGCTTACGCTTTATATTTGAAGGATTTTCGTTCGGAAATTAGAACCCGGTACGCGGTAAATTCACTTGCAATGTTTGTGCTTGTAGCAACTAGTGTTATATTATTTTCTATTGGGAACGAAACCATCACTCAGAGCTTGACCGCCGGATTATTCTGGGTTGTGATTTTTTTTTCTGCAATGTCGGGACTTTCGAGAGCTTTTGTTTCAGAAGAAGAAAGAGGAACAAGTTTAACTTTGCAGTTAATTGCCGCTCCGTCTACCATTTTTTCCGGTAAGTTGTTATTTAATATTGTCTTAGTTTTTTGCATGAACATCGTAATAACGCTCCTATATTCAGCACTTTTTGATGGTTTTGTGATAAAAAATTTAGCGTTGTTTATTGCGGCATTCTTTTTCGGAAATGCCGGGCTTGCAATTGCTTCAACAATAATTGCAGCAATAATATCCAAAGCAGGTGCAAAGGGCACACTTTATCCAGTTCTATCATTTCCGATTTTATTACCTTTAATATTAACATCGGTACAATTAACTTTGATGTCTTTTGAAGGAGCAAGTTTTATCGAGGCAAAATTTGAGCTGGCTATAATTATTTGTTATGATGTCATAATGCTCACAGCATCTTATTTGCTTTTCGACTTTGTTTGGAAAGATTAGTAAGTTTAACGAATTTTTAGGATAAAATATATGGCTTGGAAAATATTTTTATTTCTTTTGCTTGCATTCGTTTCAGTTGCAGGCATTGCATTCCCAATCGTTCCGGTGCCGACGAAATGGTATGAGTTCCCTTTTATTCCAGGGCTTAAGGAAAATGCTAAAATTATCTTTTTCCATGTGCCTACGGCTTGGCTTTCAGTTGTGGCTTTTTTTATGTCGACTATATACAGCTTCAAATATCTAAGAAAGAAAAATTTAGATGACGATGCAAAATCTTACGCTGCTGCTCAACTTGGAATTATCTTTTGTATTCTTGCTACAATAACCGGTGCAGTGTGGGCAAAATTTGCTTGGGGTTCATTTTGGAGCTGGGATCCACGTCAAACTAGTATTTTTGCTTTACTTTTAATTTACGGCGCTTGGTTTGCCCTTCGATCTTCAATTGAATCAGAAGAAAAACGGGCTACTCTTTCTTCTGTATATGCTATTATAGCTTTTCTAACCGTTCCGTTCTTTGTTTTTATTATGCCAAGAATTATGAAAGGATTGCACCCCGGTTCTGCCGATGATACTAATTCCGGTCCGGTTATCGATTTTAAGATGAATGCAAATATGGAGCTAATTTTCTTCCTTTCACTAATCGGTTTTACAATTTTATATTTCTGGATGTGGAATATCGGCTATAAATCAATAATCTATAGAGATAAAATTAACAAACAATATAGAGGTTAACTTGCAAGGATTATATCAGTTTTTAAATGAAAATGCGATCTATATCGTGATGATAATCGTCCTTATCGTTTGGGCGGGAATCTTCTTCTATTTGCTAAACTTAGATAAACGAATGAAAAATATTGAAAAGGAAATCAACGGAGATAAAAAATGAAAAAGAAATATCTATTTGGTGGATTTATTATCGTAGTGTTCTTAGGCTTAACGGCTTATCTTTTTACTCAAAGTAATATTAAATACGAAAGTAACCTTTCGGTAGTTATGGCAAAAGATAAAACTGTCAAAGCCACCGGCAAATGGGTAAAAGATAAAAACTATGTTATAAATACTGCCGACAGAACTTTCTCTTTTTACATGATGGACAACCATGGTAATGAAATGAAAGTAATATACAACGGCACGATCCCTAATAATTTTGAAACAGCCCAATCTGTTGTTGTTACGGGTAAGTATTATGATAACTGCTTTCATGCTACCAGCATTTTAACCAAGTGCCCAAGCAAATATGAAGGGCAAAACGTGCAAGCCGTTAAAACATCGACTTTGTAAAAAAATATTTTACAAATGTATTTGTGTAACTTGCCTTACACAATTTATGGAATAGTTGAAAAATGTCAGAACTACATTCTTCCAAAAGAGTGATTAAGCTACAAAACTTTCTTACTCCAATATTCCAATTTATTAGAAATAACGTATTTGTATAATTAAATTATAGATTGTATGAGGATTAAATGATAGGAAGTCTGATCTTAACTTTAGCTCTTGCAAGCAGCATTGTTTCGATGGTAATGTATTATCTAAGCTACCGCGGATATAATAATGCATTAAACTTTGGAAGAATTGCTTATCACATAATGGCTATGCTTGTAATTGTCGCTTCTGCATTACTCGAATATCTTTTAATAACTCATAATTATAGTTTTAAATATGTTTATGAGTATAGCAGTAACGAACTAAAAAGAGGAATCTTAATGGCTTCGTTTTGGGGCGGTCAAGAAGGAAGCTTTATGCTATGGCTGTTTCTAACAACGATTGTCGGCTTGGTCTTACAAAATTACTCATCAAAACGAGGCGATCTTGAACCTCGTGTTATGGCGGTATTTTCACTTGCAACTTCTTTTATCCTTTTAATGGTTTCGCCTCTTTTCAAAAATCCATTTGTTAGTATCTGGGCAGAACCTATTTTTATTTCAGTAAAAAGCATCAACCAATCGATGCTAAATCTCCCTATACTTCAGAATTTTATTTTTAGCGACGGATCGTCAGGACAAAATTTTGTTAAAATGAATTCAAGTCTTTACGCATTGCTTACTCAAAGCGGTATATCTTTAAAACAATTTATTATTGACGGTAAAGGTCTTAATCCTCAGTTAACAAACTTTTGGATGCAAGTCCATCCCCCTATTTTATTCACCGGCTTTGCAATGTCTACCGTTCCTTTCGTTTTTGCTATGGCTGCAATGATGAAGAACGACTATAAAGATTGGGTAAAACAATCTTTCCCCTGGATTTTAGCCGCCTGTGGAATTTTAGGACTCGGAATTATGCTCGGCGGTTATTGGGCTTATGAAATGCTTGGCTGGGGCGGTTATTGGGCTTGGGACCCGGTTGAAAATTCAAGCTTTATTCCGTGGCTTGTCGGTGTTGCCGGTATTCATACATTATTAGTCCAAAGGAAAAGCCAGTCAAATGGAGAGGGAATAGGCAAATTCGCAAAAACAAATCTAATATTAATGTTAATGATGTATGTTCTTGTTATTTACAGTACATTCCTTACAAGAAGCGGTGTTCTCGGCGATGCATCCGTTCACTCATTCGTAGATCCGGGGACAATGGTTTATTTATTTCTAATAATTTTTGTCGGTACATTTTTCTTTCTGGGACTTGGAACATTAGCTTATCGTTGGAAATATTTAAGCACTAATGTCAAGACTGAAGAAAACATCATGTCAAGAGAGTTGGCTCTTTTTACAGCAGCAATAATTTTAAGCGCCACTAGCTTAATCGTTCTCATCGGAACATCGGCTCCAATTTTTGGGCATTCGGTGGATGCTTCCTTCTATAATCAAATGACTTTGCCAATCGTTATTATTATCGGTTTCCTAAATGGTTTGAGCTTATTAATGAAGTGGAAAACAAATAAAGGCGAAGAAATTTTTAAGAAATCTTTCATCTCCGTTTCGTCTACTATTGTAATATCATTGCTTATTATAATATTAGGTAGTGTTACCGATATTATGATTATTTTATTAATTTTATCTGCCACTTTTGCTCTTGTTGTTAATGCGGAAATTGCTATAAAAATTATTCGCGGTAATAAAAAAATGTTAGGGGCTTATATAGCACATATCGGTATATCCATATTTCTTCTCGGGGTTGTCGGATCTTCAGTTTTCAGCCGCGAAAAAGATGTAGACCTAATCAAAAATATTCCCCAAGATGCTTTCGGTTATCAAATGACTTTTACCGGCTATAAGTCAATTGATAATAACACAAAATACGCCTTCAATGTTCAAATGAAGAAAGGAGAAAAAACTTATAAAGTTAGTCCGGTTATGTACATAAGCGATTTCAACAACGGTTTAATGAGAGAACCTGCGATTTTATCTTTGATGACGAAAGATTTTTACGTTTCTCCTATGGGTTACGATAACGGTGCAGAAAATAAAACTGAAGGGCAAACTGTTTCTTTAGGACTTGGCGATACAACTAATTTTGACGGTGCTAAAATCTCTTATAAAGATTTCGTTGCTCCGGATATGAGCGTTATGATGAACGGTGGCGACTTCAAAATGGGCGCTCAACTTGTTATTCAAAAGAATGGTAAATCTTATAATGCTGAAGCAATTATGGAAAAGCACGGCAGGGATGTTAAGTTTGATCCTATCGTATTCAAAGATGCTAACATAAAAATACAGCTTCAAAAGATTGATCCAACGTCAAAGCAGGCACAATTCATTTTTTCTAAACTTGCTGGCGATAACACCTCTACCACACCGCCTAAAGAAATTCTTTCCATTTCCGCAAGCACTAAACCGTTTGTTAATTTAGTTTGGACAGGTGTTTTGATTATGGTATTTGGCTTTTTTATATCAGTCGCAAGAAGACTGAAAGAGTCGATGGTTTGATCTTGCTAAGCTAAATTCTCTTAAAAATAAAATGCCCTCTTTAAGAGGGCATTTAATTAAAAAGAAATTTGGGTTAAATAAGATTATTACCTAAGCAAAATCATTTTCTTTGACATTGAAAAAATTTTACTGTTGCTAATAGTCTGTATCCTATAAAAATATATTCCAGAGGCTAATCCATTGCCGTTGAACAGAACCTTATAATTTCCCGCAGTATGATTCTTAGTAATTAAATCGGAAATCTTTACTCCTTCTACATCAAAAATGTCAATATCAACAAAGCATTTTTCAGATATATTATACTCAATAATGGTACAGGGATTAAATGGGTTTGGATAATTCTGCACAAGATTGAATCTTACAGGAGTCTTTAATTCAAGATTTACGATGGATGAAAAAGTAATACTGCCATCATGGTCAATTTGCTTTAATCTATAAGAATATATTCCAGATGAAGAAATTTTGCTATCAATAAAATAATAGGATTGCAAAGATTTGCTATTGCCATGTCCCTGTACAAAGCCAACTGATTCCCACTCTTTGGATGTAAGAGTTAGTCTTTGAATTTCAAAACCATAATTATTTAATTCAGTCTGCGTCTGCCATGAAAGTTTTACCTGATTTTTTTCAACAATTGAAGCTATAAACAAAGTAAGTTCTACTGGAAGAGGGGGACTAGTACTATCAACAAGTTGTTTATAAAAGTCAAGTGAGTTGTTATCAGAATCCCATCCCGAACCATTCGTGCTGTAACTATTATATCCGTTGTTATCTTTTCTTCTAAGACTCTGGTTATTATCAGGAGCAGAAACATATTTAGTCTCAGCAGCATTAACTGTACTGCCATATCCTATGAAATCCTTAACATTAGTTACTCCATTTGGATCCAGAACTTTTAGAGTATCTAAGGAACTCACTAATACAACCTTGCCTCCAGTACTTGATAAAGCAATACTATCTATTAAATTTGGAGTAAGAGGTAATTCAGCACCCCCTTTTGTACCTGCTCTCTCTTGTATTAAATAATAACTGTTTGCTTGAATAAAACCGCTTAAAGATGTTGACCGCCAACCTGTTCCATTATCTGTGGCAGGCGCGTATTGAATAGACCATGAGGATAAATTAACAGGGCTCGAAGTTGGATTGTACAAAACAATATAATCCTGCTTATAATACGCCCCTGTATTTCCTCCACCCGGATATAATTCAGCAATTACAACGTGGCTAGCTACTTGGCTAAAATTAGAAATGTTGATCAGAAGAAATGAAACGAGAAACAAAATTAACTTTTTCATAGTACTCCCTAAAATTCATTGGGAAATAGGTCAGTGAAATATTTTCTTGAGCGCTTTTTACAAAAGTTATAAAATAATAGTAGACAAAGGATGCACAAAGAAAGTTTTTGCTTCGACCCGGAATAGATCCCCTATTCCCAACAAAATTTTCCATTATAAAAGTTTTATACTTAAAAAATTAAAAATTATAATGAGAAAGTCAAATCTTGCTCACAACTATTTTTTTAACTTATGTATGCTTAATTTCATTTGTTTTTTTTATCATTTAATCGAAAGGTTGCTTAATGACAAAAAAAATTATTATTACCGGTGCGACAGGTTCAATCGGAGCGAAACTTAGTAAGGCTGTAATTAATAGGGGTGACAAGGGAAATTAAATAATTGATGAAACTTCTTTACCGGGTGATGACTTTCTTGCGTTTGTCTGTAAGAAGTGGGAAGAAGAGGCAAGTGAAGTTGAAAAATTTGGTGTAAGACATGCCGGCATTAAAACTGGGATAGTATTAAATCCTAACGATGGTGCATTAAAACAAATGCTTCTGCCGTTTAAATTATTCTTAGGAGGACCAATAGGAAGCGGCAGGCAATGGTTTTCTTGGATTCACGTTGATGACATCGTCGGAATTTATTTATTCTCATTAGATAATACATTAATTAAAGATGGTGTAAATGCTGCTTCTCCTAACCCGGTAACAACGAAAGACTTTGCAAAAACTCTCGGAAAAGTTTTGCATCGTCCATGTATATTTCCAGTGCCAAGATTTGCAATGAAAGTTGCCTTAGGCGAAGTTGCCGATGTTGTTACGGCAAGTCAACGTGTTTATCCTAAAAAGCTAATAGACTTTGACTATAGATTTAAGTTTGAAAATTTAAGGGAAGCTTTAGAGGATCTTCTTAAATAAAAACGGGCTGAATTTATTCAGCCCGTTATAGAAGTTTTATGTAGAGAAAATTTAGTAGCGATAATAATCCGGCTTAAAAGGACCTTCAACAGGAACGCCAATATATTTAGCTTGTGCCGGAGCTAAAGTATCAAGCTCAACACCAATCTTTTCAAGATGAAGCATTGCGACTTTTTCATCCAAATGCTTTGGAAGCATGTAAACTTTGTTTTCATACTTGCCGGCATGATTCCAAAGTTCAATCTGCGCTAGTGTTTGATTTGTAAATGAATTGGACATAACAAAAGAAGGATGACCGGTAGCGCATCCAAGATTGACCAATCTTCCTTCCGCTAGAAGAATTATGTCTTTTCCGTTAATTGTGTATTTATCAACCTGTGGTTTGATCGTATCTTTTGTGTTACCGTAATTCTTATTCAACCATGCCATATCAATTTCGGTATCAAAATGCCCGATGTTACAAACGACAGCATTATTCTTCATTAACTTGAAATGTTCACCGGTAACAATATCTCTGTTGCCGGTAGCAGTAACAATTATATCAGCTCTCGGAACAGCATTGACCATTTTCTTTACTTCATATCCATCCATCGCAGCTTGCAGAGCGCAAATAGGATCAATTTCGGTAACAATTACCCTTACACCCGCGCTTCTTAAAGATTGAGCAGAACCTTTGCCAACATCACCGTAACCTGCAACCACAGCAACCTTCCCAGCCATCATTAAATCCGTGGCTCTTCTTATTGCATCAACTAAAGATTCGCGGCATCCGTATTTATTATCAAACTTAGATTTAGTGACGGAGTCATTTACATTGAAAGCCGGAATAGGAAGCGTTCCCTTTTCAACTCGCTCATACAATCTATGAACACCTGTGGTTGTCTCTTCCGATATTCCTCGAACACCGGAAACAAGTTCAGGATATTTATCAAGTACCATATTTGTAAGATCTCCTCCGTCGTCAAGAATCATATTTAATGGTCTGGTTGAATCTCCGAAGAAAAGAGTTTGTTCAATGCACCAGTCAAATTCTTCAGCGTTCATTCCTTTCCATGCATAAACCGGTATTCCCGCGGCAGCTATTGCAGCTGCAGCATGATCTTGAGTAGAAAAAATATTGCATGAAGACCACTTAACTTCCGCACCAAGCTCCACCAACGTTTCAATCAACACAGCCGTTTGAATAGTCATGTGTAAACAGCCTGCTATACGTGCATCTTTCAGCGGCTTGCTTTGTCCGTATTCTTTCCTAAGAGACATCAATCCAGGCATCTCTGCTTCGGCAAGTTTAATTTCTTTTCTTCCCCATTCCGCAAGTGAAATGTCTTTAACTTTATATCTCAACTTGCTGATATCCTGTTTTACACCAACTTGACTCATTATATTTTCCTTATCTTTTTAATAAACTTATGCGTATTTCTTAAATATAGGAACAAGGTCTAATTGTTCCCAAGTAAAATCTTTATCGTTCCTACCAAAGTGACCGTAGGCGGAAGTCTTCTGATAGATTGGCCTTCTCAAGTTTAATCTTTCGATAATTCCTTTAGGAGTTAAATCAACTTCTTTGGAAATCATTTTGGAAATTTCTTTATCTGGAATTTTTCCGCTTCCTTTTGTATCAATAAAAATAGAAACAGGTTGAGCAACACCAATAGCATAAGCAACTTGGACAAGACATTCTTTTGAAAGCTTGGCTGCGACAACATTCTTAGCAATGTGCCTTGCCGCGTATGCCGCGCTTCTATCAACTTTTGAAGGATCTTTACCTGAAAAAGCGCCCCCTCCGTGAGGAGCCCAACCACCGTATGTATCGACAATAATTTTTCTACCAGTCAATCCGCTGTCGCCGTGTGGTCCACCTATTTCAAACCTACCAGTTGGATTAACAAAGTATTTCGTCCTTTTATCAAGATATTTTTCCGGAATGATTTTTTTAATCACATGCTCGATAACATCTTCTCTAATTTTTTTCTGTTTTGCATCGGCATCATGCTGAGTGGAAATAACAACAGTATCTACGCGGATAGGTTTATTGTTATCGTCATACTCAATCGTAACCTGGGATTTGGAATCGGGACGAAGGTAGGGCATCAGCTTAATATTATTTTTCCTAATGTCTGCTAATTTTTTTACTAACTTATGAGCAAACATAATCGGCATAGGCATTAGTTCCGGAGTTTGATCGCAAGCGTAACCAAACATTAATCCTTGATCACCTGCGCCTCCTTTGTCAACTCCCATCGCAATGTCCGGCGATTGTGAATGAATTGCGTTTAGTACAGAGCAAGATTCGGAATCAAATTTATATTCTGCGCTTATGTAGCCTATATTTTTAACTGTTTGTCTAACTATATCAGGTACTTCTATGTAAGCACTGGTTGTTACTTCACCGCCTACAAGAACCAATCCGGTAGTAACAAATGTTTCGCAAGCTACTCTTGCCATTGGGTCTTTTCTATAAATTGCGTCCAAAATTCCGTCAGATATTGCATCGCTAACTTTGTCGGGATGCCCTTCGGAAACCGATTCGGATGTGAAAAAGTATGACATCGTATTTTTCCTATTCTATAATTAAATTAATAAAAATCTATTTCTGATGAATCACCGGAATTTAGTTTCTTGTAACTTCCTTTGATTAGAGAATTATTCCCGATGATAGAATTTTCAAGCAATGAACGTGATATCTGTGCATTTGTTCCTACAATGGAATTTTTTATTATGCATTCCGAGATACTACAACCTGCATCTATCGTTGTATAGGGACCGATTACAGAGTTTGATATTTCAGCATTATCTGCGATAAAGACCGGATGATTTATTACAACGTTTTCAAAATCTTTACTTACGTTTTTTTTGTCAAGTAAAAATCTATTTGTCGAGAGAAGCGTTTCAGGATTGCCGCAATCATACCACCCTTCCACAGGGAAGGTAGAAATTTTTTCTCCTGATTCAATCATCATCTGTAATGCATCAGTTAATTGAAGTTCGCCTTTAGTTCTAACATCTTTTTCAACTAAATTATTTAGACTCTTAACTAATGCCTTGGAGTTTGAGATGTAGTAAAGCCCTACGAGAGCTAAATTGGAAACGAAAGTTTGCGGTTTTTCTACTAACTTTTTAATATAGCCGTTATTAACTACTGCAACACCGAAGCGTCTTGGGTCATCAACTTCCTTTACGCCGAGAGAAGTTTTTTTGTTCTTAAATACATCTTTTAGATTAACATCAAAAATTGTATCGCCGAGAATTATAAAAATTTCATCGGAATCAAAAGTAGGAATAGCGGTATAAATAGCATGCCCTAATCCTTCCATTTCCTTTTGCTGTACAAAATCTGCTTTGATTGAAGGATAAGACTTCTTTACATAGTCCATTATCATATTGCCGAGATGACCGATAACAAAAGTCGCATTAGTTATTCCTTCTTCTAAAAGCTTATCAAGAATGTGGGAAATGATGGGTTTTCCCCCAACATTCAATAAAACTTTTGGCGTGGAATAAGTATGAGGCTTTAGCCTGCTGCCAATTCCAGCAACAGGTATTATTGCTTTAATCTTACTCATTCTTTCCTAAAATTTACGTTCAAAATTACCTAATACCTGAAAGAATAACAAATTTGTTTCAGTTGGATTCTCTAACATTTATCAAAAAAAAGCATTAGTTTTATTTTCAAAATATTTTTGAATGATTATAAAGTAGGAGATCACAATGTTCAAACTGAGCAGGAAAATTTTTTTAAGTACGTTGTTTTTATTTATTGTGCTGTTTCGAGTTGGATTTGCACAGACTCAGGAAATTGATGCGATTAAAAAAGCCGCCGGGTTGAAGGACGCTTCTCAAAAAATTAATGCAATGAAACTATTTATTAAAGATTATCCCGAAAGCAATTACGGTGGCATAGCAAAAGCAAATATCTTTTCGGCTTACCTTGATCTTGGGAAAGTTGATTCAGCTCTCTATTTTGTTAACCAATACTTTGAAATAATTCCTCCCGAAATGAGAATGAATCCTTATAACGAAGTAGCCTATACTTTGGCGCAGAAAAAAGTAGGATTGGACTCGGCGGATGTTTATTCGAAAAGAGCCGTTGAATTAGCCCGGAACAACAATCCGCAAAATCTGTCGATGTATTTAGATACTCGCGCTCTTGTATTATTTGATTTGGGAAAATTTGATTCTGCATATACTTTAGAAAAACAAGCAATAATTGGACACGAAAATGACCCTGCTTACCTCTTAAACTTAGCTGCTTTTGAAGAAGCTGCCGGTAAAAAGTTAGAGGCTATAAATACTGCTGCACAAGCTATAATATATGGCGATAATGACCAAGCTTTAACAAGATTTAATAAGTGGGTCTTGGAGGCAAAAACAACAAAAGATGAACAAGATAAATTAAAAAATGAAGTCGCAGCTTCAATTTTAAAAAAATATTTTGAGGAAAATTCAAATAAAGATAAAATTACAACTAATTCAAATGCGGGAGTTTTTTTAGCCAAACTTGGAGCCAATTTTCCGCAAGCGGAGAAATGGACAAAGGAAGGAGTATACTCATTAAATAAAAATTCAAGCATTGACGATATCATACTTTTCAAAAAAAATCTTGGAATAGTTTATTCAGCCGAAAATAAATTAGAACCAGCTTTAGCTGAGTTAAAATCAATCGAAGAATTTGATGATCCGTGGGATTTTGATTTTTGGTATGCACTCGGTAACACTTATGAAAAACTAGGCCAAAATAAGAATGCATTGAATACTTATATCTCTGGTATCATTGGTTTTGAAAATCAAAGAATTTCCAAAGCTGCCGCTACCCTTGCACAAAAAGAGGGTATTGATAAACAGGGTTTGCAAGATATGATAGAGAAGCAAAAGGAAGATCTCGCCGCTTTTGCGCCGGGGCATTTCAGTAAAAAAACTTCAGGCAAAGTTGTGCTTGCAGAATTATTTACCGGCGCCGAATGCAACCCTTGCGCTGCTGCCGATTATGCTTTTGATGCTTTGTCAAATTATTATCCCAAAAATGATCTCGCAATTTTAGAATATCATGTTCATATTCCCGGACCCGATCCGCTTACCAATCCGCAAACATTTCAACGGTATAAATATTACGGAGGAAATTTTGGAACACCGACGGTTTTCTTTGATGGAACAGAAAAAATTACCGGCGGCGGTCCAAAGTTTTTGTTAAAAAACAGGTTCAATGTTTATAATTTAGCAATTACAAATTTGATAAATGAAAAACCCGAATTGCAGATTTCCGGAAGTGCTGCAATTAACGAAAAGATTATAAACGTTAATTTAACTATTAAAGGAAAGCCTGTTAAAGATGCTTCACTTCATTTGGCTCTTGTGGAGAAATCAATTGACTATTTGGGCGGTAATGGGGTGGACAAACAAATTTTTGTTGTACGAAATCTTATCGGCTCGGGAAATGAAATTGAATTGAATATAAAGAAGAACTTCGAAAAATTCAAAGAAGTTTTTGATCTTAATAAAATCGAAGAAGGCTTAACAAAATATCTGAATGACCCGACGAAAGATCCCTCTTGGCGACCCAATGTACGCTTTACAGGCTGGCGCGCAAAGACTAATAAAATAGATGGGAATAATCTAGCTGTTGTTGTATGGGTTCAGAATAACTCTACAAAAAAAATATTTCAATCTTTTTATGTTAATGTTCCTGCTCAGTCATCGACAACAATCACCAAATAAGAGATAGCATAAAAAGGAATCTGTATGAAACTAAAGATATTTTATATTTTGAATTTTTTCTTACTCTGCATTTTCTTGAACGAGTTACATCCTCAGGATATTTCGCCTGAAAAAATTGTCGATGTCAAGGTGAAGACATCGACAATTCGATTGAAAAAAGAGGGCATTATTGATGTTTATCTCATCCTAAAAATAAAGCAAGGATGGCATATAAATTCCGACAAACCGCTTGATAGCAATCTATCTCCGACATCAATAAAATTTAAGGACAACCCCAACTTCAAAGTTATTAAAATAAATTTCCCCCCTCCTTTGCTAAAAAAACTTAGCTTTTCCGAATCCGAATTAGCTTTATTTGAAAATGAAACAACAATAAAGGTTGAATTAAAACCAATTATGAAAGTTGTTAAAGGAAAAATTCAGGTCAAAGGCGAAGTTAATTATCAGCCGTGCAATGATGAAACATGCTTATTCCCAAGTTCAAAACCTTTTAACTTTATTTTAGAATAATTTTTGAACCGGCTTTATGCCCCTGTAGTAAATCATTCTCAATACTGAAGTACGAATGAAAAAGGTTAATTATTAATTCTCTTTAAGCAAAAACAGCCTTTCGGAGATGGAATATGGGAATAATGGAAAAAACCGCTCAATTCCATTACTTTCCAAGATTTGTATAACATTAGGGCACTTCTAAATACTATCTTTTATAAAAATTTAACGCAAAGAACGCAAAGAATACGCAACGTTCGCAGAGAATATTGAAGTTTTTAGAAGTGCCCATTAGTTAGTAATCTTACTTACCGTCACTTAAAATTGCTTCCTTTATAACTTCTTCAATACTCCTTGTATTTTCAAAAAAAGATAAGATTTTTTGGAGAACTCTATCGACTACAGCATCTGGGCAGGAAGCGCCGCTAGTTAATATAATATCCACCGGATTTTTATCCAGCAAATAGTTTTCAGTCACAATTTCTTGCTTGGTATGAAAATTAAAATGACTAATTTGTGTTGGTGAGATGATTTTTTCTTCTGAGGAAATAAAATAGGTTTCTAACTTTTCTTCACATAGCTCGACAATGTGGCTGGTATTGCTGCTGTTGTAACCTCCCACGACAATTGCAAAATCAGCTTTATAATTCAATAAACCGTAAGTTGCTTCTTGATTATCATAAGTTGCATAGCACAAAGTATCACGAGTATCGGCAAAATGATCCTTCAGGTTTTTAATTCCATATCTCTTTATTACGGTTTCCTTTAAGAGATTCGCTATTGCATCTGTTTCACTGGCAAGCATGGTAGTCTGGTTCACTACTCCGATTTTATCCAAATCGTTTTCTATAGCAAATTCCTTCGAAAATTTTCCGGCAAAGAGTTTGTAAAAATCATTTTTATCTCTATTACCCAAAATAATTGAAGAAAGAATTTTTGCCTCTTCAATATCTCTTAAGATTAAAGCTGGCGAGTTTTGAATACTATGCGAAAAAGTGGCGCGTGTTTCTTCGTGATTATGCTTGCCGTGGATTATTATCGTGTAATTCTCATTTCCTAATTGCTCCGAACGGTTCCAAACCTTTTCTACAAACGGACAGGTTGTGTTATAACGGTAAGGATCAATTCCTTTTTCCCTAAGCATGTTTTGGATTTCAATCGTAGTTCCAAAGGCTGGAATGATGACAATGTCTTCCGGCTGAAGATTGTTCCAGTCAATGAGTTGTCTACCTGAGGTATCCATGATAAATTGAACTCCTCGATCGGTAAGATCGGAGTTTACACCTGGATTGTGGATCATTTCGCTTAGTAGAAAAACCCTTTTTCCGGGATTTTGTTCAAGAGTTTTATATGAAATTTCAATCGCGTTTTCAACACCGTAGCAAAATCCGAAATGACGTGCAATAAAAAATCTTGCCGGACCAAAATCCAATAAAGTCGGAGAGAAATCCCTTTTACGCGGATCGTTTAACTTTCGAGAATCCTTTATCCTTGAGATAAAAGAACTTTTATAAAATTGCGGAACATCAAATCGTTTCATTCAAGTAAATTTAAATTATTAACTGCAATTTAGTAATTCTTCTTTCAAACTTCATGAAATTTTGGTTGATGCCGTCACATTCTAATTAAAAAGATCAGATAAAAAATTATTATATAGACTTTGCAAAGGTGAGGGGGTTAAAGAAGACAAGAAAATTGTAAAGTCATTTGAAGTTCAGCAAAATTATCCTAATCCATTTAATCCTTCCACTAACATTGAGTTTCAAATACCGAAAAATGGTTTTGTAAACATTAAAGTTTATAATGTCCTGGGAAAAGAAGTAGCTCCTCTGATGAACGGGGAAAAAGGCCAGGGCCAGTATAGCGTTAGTTTTGATGCTTCGAAGCTTGATCTTTCTTCTTGGATTTATTTTTATCAGGTAACGTTTAACGGTTTAATGTTTCATAATGACCTCTCCGTTTTTATTTGTTTTAATATGGCGAAATTATTAATCCTGTTTATTTATCTTTTATATTTTGCAATTAATACCGGAAGAACAAAAAGTAAAAGTAAGCTTGATAAAGAAAATCCGCCGATAACCGCGACGGCAAGCGGCTGTTGCATCTGCGCGCCTGCACCTATTCCTAATGCCAGAGGCATTAAAGCTAATATTGCAGCGAGCGCTGTCATTATAATCGGACGAAATCTAACTGCCCCGGCTTCAACAATCGCATCCTTCAAAGGCATTCCTTCTTTCTGAAATTTAAGAAAATAATGTACTAGAAAAATACTGTTCTCGGCAACAATACCGACCATCATTATTGCCCCCATAAAACTGGTAATGTTAAACGAAATATTTGTTATCCACAAAGCAAAGAACACGCCAAACAGGGAAAGCAGCGCAACAAAATAAATTGCCAGCGGTAAGAAGAAAGATTCAAACTCAATTATAAGCACAAGGATAACGAGTAATGAAGCGGCTAATAAGACCATTAGAAGTCCGTAAAAAGATTCCTGCTGAGTTTTATAAATTCCGCCGTAACTAATCGTTAAACCTTGAGGCAGAACTAAATTTTTCTTTAATTCACTTTTAATCGCCCCGATTGTACTGCCAAGATCTCTTCCGGAAATTCTTGCTGTAACTGCAACCATTTGTTTAAGATTTTCCCTGTTAATTTCCGACTGCCCCGGGTCTACTGAAATATCGGCAAGCGACCCCAACAAATAACTTCCTCCGTTAGGAGAAACGATTCGAATTGTTTTCAGTTTCTCGATGTTGTCCCTGTATTTATCCGGATATCTAATTCTTATACCGATTAATTTTTCACCGCTTTGAACGCTGGTCGGTATATCACCATGAACATAATTATAAATAACTTGCTGAAGGTCGGAAACAGTAAATCCGGCTCTACCGGCAGCTTGCTGATTCACTTTAATAATAAAAGCAGGCCCGCTAATAGTAACGCCGTTATATACATCAACAACGCCCCGAACATTCTTTATAAGTCCGGCAATTCTTTTAGCTTCTGATTGAATCAATTCCTTATTATCACCGAAGACTTTTATTTCGATAGGCGAAGGCACGCTGGTTAGGTCGCCGATTAAATCCTGCATTGCCTGTCCGAAATCAATTTGTAATGCCGGCTCGGAAGCTTCTACTTTTAAGCGGAGTTCATTCATTATATCGTCACTACTTTTGCTTCGATTTTTTTTCAACTTAATCAGATAGTCTCCAGAGTTTGGTTCGGTAATAAAGAATCCCATTTGAGTTCCGGTTCTTCTGGAATAAGTATCAACTTCGGGTATGCTCATAATTATTTTTTCAACATGCATCAGCATTCTGTTTGTTTCATTCAGCGAAGTTCCGAATGGCGCCACATAGTCCATTACAAAAGCTCCCTCATCCATCTTTGGCATAAATTCGCTGCCAAGATGAGAATAAGTATAATAGCTAAATACAGCAAGCAAAAGTATAACCGGAAGAACAACCCACCTTCTTTCAACAAGAAAGCTGAGAAATCTTTTATAAAGCAAAAGTATCCTTCCGGAGCTTTCATTTTCAACTTCCTTTTGAAAATCTTTAACATGAATTATTTTAGAAGCCAGCAACGGCGCAAATAATAGTGACAGCACAAGAGAAACAATTAATGCCAATGCCATCGTTAGCGAAAGTGATTTAAAGAACGCTCCCGTAACTCCGCTTAAAAATGCAAAGGGAAGAAAAATAATTATCGTGCTTGAACTTGAACCAATAACAGCAGGAAGCATTTCTTTAATTGATGCCGAAATTGCTTGAGATATTTTTTCGTGTCCATGTCCGAAATGTCTGAAAACATTTTCGATTATGACTATCGTATCGTCAATTATTAATCCTATCGCTGCTGCTATTCCGCCCAGGGTCATCATATTAAGCGTTTGATTTGTAACCATTAAAAGTGCAGCAGTAATTGATACCGTGGCAGGAATAATAATTGCCGCCACAAAAGTAACCCGCCAATTTTTTAAGAAAATTAAAAGCACAATTATTGCGAACAATATTCCGATTCCGATGCTGTCCCTTACGCTTCCGAATGAACCGAGAACAAGATCGGATTGATCATAATAATTACGGATGGTTATGCCGGAAGGAATTTGAGATTTTAAATCGTTCAGGGCTTTCTTTACATCTTTGGCTATCTGCACCGTGTTGCCGTTTGGCTGTCTTATAATATTTACCAAAACAGCCTGCTTGCCGTTGCCGGTTACCCTAATATACTCATCCTTCAATGATGGCGTAACAGAAGCAACATCCCGCAGATAAACAGGAGTAGAATTTTGTGTAGCAATTACGGTGCTATTTATATCATCGATAGATTTATACATGTCATCGACAAGCGTAAGATAGAGATGATAGTTCTCATCCATGTATCCTACAGAGCTAACAATGTTAGTGTTTTTTATTGCGTCCGATACTTGCTGAATGCTTAAATGATAGGAAGCAATTTTTATGGGATCAACGGTAACCAAGAATTCTCTTGTTCTTCCACCCACCACCACCACCTGAGAGATCCCTTTTATTCTGCTTAAGATGGGCCGAATTGTATATAGGGCTAAGTCTTTTAGCTCAACCTGGCTGTGCGTGTCAGATGTAATTTCATATCCCATAATCGGAAAGAAAGTAGCGTTCATTCGCTCCACCACTATATTGGCGGATGGGGGAAGCTGATTTCTTATTGAAGATATTTGAGCAAGCAAAAGCTGCTGCGCTTGAATGATATCTGTTCCCCAATCAAAGTTAATTGATATTTCCGCAGATCCTCTTGCTGTTGTAGATCGAACATCACGGACCCCCGGCACTGCTCTTATGGCTTCTTCAAGCGGCTTGGTTAAAGTGATCATTACTTGTTGAGCGGGCTGCTCACCGTTATTAATAAGGACGACTATTCTTGGAAAATCAATGTTAGGGAAAATAGCAACAGGTAAGTTAATTGAAGCATAAATACCCGCAATAAATAAAAGTGCGACACCAAAGATTACTGCTTTAGCATGACGTTCTGCAAAGGAATATATGTTCATCTGGCAGCCCTAACCTTTGTTGAATCAGGTAAGCCGTAACTTCCTTCTACTATAACCGCCATTCCCTTTTTAATTTGAGAAGAAGAAATAGCAATAGTGGAATCGCCACGCTGGACTATATCAACGCTAACGCTGTAGGCGATTGAATCGGGATTAATCAAATAAACGGAGTTCGTATTATTTTCATCATTATGAAGAACAGATTTAACCGGAACAATTAATTGATTGGGAAGTTTACCTATCAAAATTGACGCCTCGCCGAAAAGTGCATCTTCAAAAATTTTATGCTCGCCGTTAAATTCAATTTGAACCGGGATGGTTTGATCACTTACATTAACAGAGGGTTCAATTCGCTTAACCGTTCCGTAAAATTCTTTTCCTTCGAAGGAAGCAAATTTAAGATAGCCAGTCTCACCTCTCTTAATTTTTGAAATAGACGATGCGGGAACATTAGCAATAAAAATAATTGAAGCGTCATTTATCAGCGCGCCTATCTGAGCGCCCTCGACAACAACCTCGCCTTCGTTTTTTATCTTCTTGGTTAGTATTCCGGTAAACGGCGCAATTATTTTTATTTCGTTAGAATTTTTTCTGGCAGACATTAAAGCCGACTCAGCCTGGCTCTTCTGCTGCGAAGTAACTGCGTTTCTCAACAGCAATTCTGCGCCCGTAATTACAGCTTGAGATTCTTTTGTCCTTATCAAACAAATTTCATCGCCTTTGTGGATTATATCACCGTTAAAATATTTAAACTTTACAATTACACCGGTAAGAGGAGAAGTAATTTGGAATACCTTTTGAACGGAAGTTTGACCGGTCGCAGTAACAGTTTGATCAATAGTTCCCGTTTGAACTAAATCAGTTTTCACTTGAACCACAACAGTAGGCGCGGGTGTTTCTTTTGCATCGTTGGCACACCCGCTGACATAAACAGCTAAAATGAAAATTGCAGCAATAAAATTTTTATATCGTGATTTCATTATTTTGTAAAATGTTTAGTGAAAAAAAAGTACTAAAGACCATACAATCTCAACAAACTTGCTCTTGCAGTTTGATATTGCAAAACAGAATTGTTATAATTTAATTCGGCTTGAATTACCAAACGGTGGGCGTCAAGAACATCAAGGTTAGTGCCGCTGCCGCCTTTAAAGCGCGCTTCGGAAGAGAGAAAATTTTCTTCAGCCGTTTTAATAGATGATTGATAGTTTATCATATTCTTTTTTGCAAGTTCAATCTCGCTTAATATTGAAAGCCGCTGAGTTTGAAGCGCTCTATCTGTTAAATCAACGTTAGTCAAAGCTTGCTTCTGTGAAATTTCCGCTTGTTGAATTCTGCTGTCTATCCCGCCCCAAGTATAAAGAGGCACACTAAAAGAAAGGAAAAGGGAGTAACCTGCATCTTGTTTGATGTTGTTCGGCTTAACACCCAAAACCCCGGCATCTCCATTAATAGAAAGCCGGGGCAGCTTTTCGCCTTTTGCAATATTTACATCATAGCTGCTGGCTTTAGCCTGGTTTTTAGCAAGCTCCAAATCGATCATTTTATTCAATTCAGAGTTTAGTCCGGTCGTTGTATCGGTGGCTGCGCTTTCATAAATTTCAAACGGCTCATCAATCCGCCTGCCGAGTAAATTATTCATATCAAATTTCAACTTTTCAATTTTTTGTTTTGAAGTTTCAAGTGTAATAATAAGATTATTTAAATCAACTTTTGCTTTTAATACATCGCTTTCGGTTGCAACGCCGCCGGCTTTTAACTGTTCAAGCAATTGAAGATAATTGGTTAATTCTGTTACTCCATTTCTTTGGGCGTTAAGTTCATTTTTTGCCACAGAGATTTCAAAATAAACAACTCTAACCAAATATCTAATTTCGGATTTTGTTTGCTGAAGACTGAGATTTCTTCCTTTAACATTTACATTAGCCTTATTTATCAATGCGCCGCGAATGCCGCCGTCGAACAAAGTGTAATTGGCAGAAACTTGCAGTCCGTATTCTCCGCCGTTTGTTACAACAGGATCGTATCCATTTTCGGGGGTGTAAATGTAATGACTTAATCCGTAAATCGAAGGTAACAAATTCGATTTTACTTCTTTAAGAGCATATTTACTCTTTTCTATTTCCTGATTTGCCAGCGTAATGTTTTGATTATGCTTTAGCGCAAGCTCAATTGCTTTGCTTAAAGATAAACTATCTGTTTGAGCATAGGGTTTTAGTTGAAATAAGCAAATGATTAAGTTAAGTAATATTAGTTTTCGCATTAAGGTTTCGCCATTAAGAAAAAAATTATTAGGGATATAAAAAAAACGCTGCATTTAAATTTACGACAACTTGAAATGCAGCGCAATTTTTGAAAGAAGTTTAGTCAGCGGGATCTGATTCTTTACCAACCTTTTCGGTTTTTAATAGTTTGCCGGCTTCATTCAGCTTTACTTCGTGTTTGCCTGTCTTGCTTTCAATTACGAGTTCATAATTGGATACAGAACCGTGGGAAACTTTTTCAGCTTTCTCAATTTTCAATCCTTTAAACTTAGCCTCAAGAGTTTTCATTACATTAGAAGGTAACTGATCAACTGGAATAGTTTCTTCAACCTCGGTAATTACTCCAGACTTAGTGATAAGCAAATCAATGTGCTTTGTTCCTTCCATGCTCTCAATTTCAAAATACTTTTTCCCTTTTTCTGTTTCAGTGCTTGTGCCTTTTATTTCAGCTTTTGGATATGCTTTATGAAACGCACTCATCACTGCGACGGGAACTTCTTTTTGGCTAATCTTCTTCTCTTGCGCATACATACTTGTGCACGATAAGAATAATATTGCAGCCACAATCAAAGAAGACACGGCTAAAACTTTTGTAACTTTCATATAAAACCTCTTATAATTATTTATTGACAAATAAAACTTAAGAACTAAAGATGAAATGAAGATGAAAAACGATTCTCCTAAATAATTTTATTTAGGCATATCTTTAAGGTCAATTTGAAAATTTATCTTTTATAAAAATTTGACGCAGAGTTCGAAAAGAATGCGCAACGTCAAGCGAGTATTGAAATTTTTAGCGCTACCCTTAATATAAAATCGCTGCATTATTTCCACCTGAGGATAATTCGACTTCTGTTATATTATAAACTTTTTGAGATATTTGTATTCCAAGAACCATTTCTTCCGGCTTTTTTCGGTGAAACAAAAGTAAGAAAAGCATCTTTTAAAGTTTAACTTTAATTAATAAATGATTTCAAATTACTTTTGAAAACAAATGGATTTTCATAATCATATTTTTCAATAAAATATTCTAATTCAATAAAGAAAAATTGTTCGGATAAATTATTATTCAACGCAGTATTTAAAAGCCATTTAATATCATTTAAATGTAATACCTTATTAACAGAGGCTAGTCTAATTCCATCTTTTATAAAAATCTCTGTTATCTGCTGGGTGGAGAATTTAGGGGGGTCTTTATTGATATATTTGTTTTCATAAATTTCATTCAGAGAATTTTCTACAAAATCTTGATTGAACCCCAATATCTTAGCCACCTCTTTAATTATTTTTCGTTTATTTTCGTTGTTCTGTTTGTCTATTCCAACTAAAATAATGAGCCCCCGCAAATAATTACTTTTATCCAGGTCAGTTAAAGTCATACCATACACTCCTATCTAAAATATTGTAAGTAGGCCAGAATCGTTACAAAAGATTAAAGTAGAATTGTGTAGATGATTTATTCCTTATATAGTAAAAAAAATAAATTAATCTTTTTCCAG
>JAKAFW010000004.1:0-153976 GCA_021817845.1 Bacteroidota bacterium | reverse complement strand
GTGTAGGTGCCGGGAGCAAGTCCGATAATAGAATAATAACCATTTATATCAGAGGCTGCGCCTAAGCTAGTGCCCTGGACAATTACGTTCACAAACGGAAGTGGTTCCTTACCGGAGCCGTCCATTACGCGGCCCGCTATCTTTCCAGTTTGTGATAATCCAATGGTAGTAAATAATATGGTTAATATGGTGGTAAAATAAAGTTGTAGCGAAAATCTCATTCATGCCTCCGAACAATAAGGATGTATTCTGTTTTTCTATTGTTGTCACTTGTATTTTTTAGTTGACGTATCAATTTGTCTTTTATGGTTAATCTAAAAATAATAACACAGTTAAACTATAAATTTAGCATTGTTCTTACCACTACATAAACAGAGGTTTTTTGTAAGAATTTAATCTGAAATGCTAATTTTAACCACCTAATTAGATAGGTACTTTATATCGATTTTAACTCTCTTAATGAAACACTCAAACAAATCAGACAATGCTTTCTCTAATGGCTTTGGCTACAGCTTCTGATTGCGAGTGTACGTGTAGCTTTTTGTATATATTCCTGAAGTGAAATCTCACTGTCTCTATGCTTATGAAAAGAGAGTCTGCTATTGCTTTGAAACTATTTCCTTCCACTAATCCGCTAAGAATTTCTTTTTCTCTCGGCGTTAATATACTTTCGGTCTTTTCCTGAGATGCTTGTTTCTTCTGTTGCGAGAGTCCCCTAACATCTTTTCTCGAAAAAAAGTCTATTACCTTTCTTGCAATGTGAGAACTCATCGGGGCGCCACCTTCGTTCGCTTCGCGTATTGCCTCAAGTAGTTTTGACGGTGGAGTTTTCTTTACTAAATATCCGCTTGCTCCGGCACATAACGCTTCAAATATCAAATCATTCTCTTCGTATACAGTTAATACTAATATCGTCAAGTCCGGCAGTAATTTCTTTACTTCTTTTATTCCCTCGATTCCATTCATGCCCGGCAATCCTATATCCATCAACAATACGTCGGGCTTTAGGCGTTCTATGTTCTTTAACATCAGCTCACACTTTAGATAAGCACCTATGCATGAATAGCCTTCTGTGCCATCTATCAGCATCTTTAAGCCTTCGCGTATGGTATCGTTATCTTCAACTACTATTACCTTGATCGTTTTATTCTCCATTATACTTGTCTGCCGACAGAGAGCGTTGCAGAACTCTCCTATTTAGTCTCGAACGTAAAGAGAGGTCTCAAAACTGTCTAAAATGGGATTTCTCCCTCCGGTCGAAATGACATTTTAGAGTTGTGCAACAGTCTCGACAGGCAGGTCTGTACTAAGACCACATATTACTTTTTATCTTTTGTGAATCTATGATTATTCAGATATCGAGTCTACTACACAAACAGAGGTTTTTTAAAAAATAATCAAATAAAATGATTATAAAGCTACCTAAATGGGTAGAGTTAAAATAGAATGGTTAGACAAATCACACAATGCCTTCTCTAATGGCTTTGGCTACAGCTTCTGATTGTGAGTGTACGTGCAGCTTTTTGTATATATTCCTGAAGTGAAATCTCACTGTCTCTATGCTTATGAAAAGAGAGTCTGCTATTGCTTTGAAACTATTTCCTTCCACTAATCCGCTAAGAATTTCTTTTTCTCTCGGCGTTAATATACTTTCGGTCTTTTCCTGAGATGCTTGTTTCTTCTGTTGCGAGAGTCCCCTAACATCTTTTCTCGAAAAAAAGTCTATTACCTTTCTTGCAATGTGAGAACTCATCGGGGCGCCACCTTCGTTCGCTTCGCGTATTGCCTCAAGTAGTTTTGACGGTGGAGTTTTCTTTACTAAATATCCGCTTGCTCCGGCACATAACGCTTCAAATATCAAATCATTCTCTTCGTATACAGTTAATACTAATATCGTCAAGTCCGGCAGTAATTTCTTTACTTCTTTTATTCCCTCGATTCCATTCATGCCCGGCAATCCTATATCCATTAACAATACGTCGGGCTTAAGGCGTTCGATGTTCTTTAACATCAACTCACACTTTAGATAAGCACCTATGCATGAATAGCCTTCCGTACCATCTATCAGCATCTTTAAGCCTTCACGTATGGCGTCATTATCTTCTACAACTACAACTCTAATCATGTTGAAATTTTTCAAAAACTTTTCTTTTTACTCTTTATTAAATTTAGCTTTTTATTTTATGAAATGTTACCAATAAATTGCAACGTAGTGCCTTTATTTTTCTCGGAATAAATATTTAGAACGCCACCGATCTTTTTTGCTCTGCTTTTTATATTATCAAGTCCATTGCCGGAAGACGACCCTTCAAAATTAAATCCGTTTCCGTTATCCTTCAGAACCATCTCCAACCGTTTACCGCGGACAAAGGCATCCAAAGAAATTTCGCTACAGCCGCTGTGTGTGATACAATTATTTATTCCTTCTTTGAATATAAGGTAAAGATGTTGACGGTGTTCCATCGATAAAGAAACTTTTTCAAGAGATTTAAGATTTTCCGATTTGAATGAAATACTTTTATAGGATGAAAGTTCGGTGTAAGTATCCCGGAGGCGCAAAATTAAATCATAGAGTGAGTCGCGTTTAGGATTTACCAGCCAAACTATATCGCTCATACTGTCTATCAAATTCCTTGATTTCTCGCTAATCATTCTTAAACTTTTAAGTACATCACCCTCTGCGTTAACCGGTTCTAACTTTCTTGATATTACCTCGCTGATGATTGAAATTTCAGTTAGGCTTGACCCGATGTTGTCGTGCAAGTCAGCAGCTAATTTAGTTCTGAACCTTTCAATATTTAATAGATGTCTTACCCGGTAAGAGATAAAGAAAATTATAATAAAGCTAAAAGCAATGAAGGAGGAGAAAATAAACCACCAGGTTCTCCAAAACGGGGGAAGGATAATAATTTTAATTGAAGCGCCTTTGGTATTCCAGACACCGTCATTGTTAGAGCCTCTTACGCGGAAGGTATATTCGCCGGGGTCAAGGTTTGTGTAAGTAACAAAATGGCGGTTGCCAGATTTTACCCAACCTTTATCAAATCCTTCCATCATATAAGCGTATTGATTTTTATTCGGCGCAGTGTAATCGAGTGCAGCAAATTCAAATGAAAAAACATTTTGGTAGTATGATAAAATAATCTTCTTTGTTTCGGTAATATATTTTTTTAGTGGAGAACCACTTTTGTTAAAAGGAACGGGTTTATTAAAAACGTTAAAGTCTGTAATAAAAACCGGTGGTACGTTTGGATTGTCTTTTAATTTTTCGGGGAAAAAAGCATTAAAGCCGTTTATGCCACCGAAGAATAGTTCGCCGCTCTTACTTTTCCAGTACGCACCCCAGAAAAATTGGTTACCCTGAAGTCCGTCGCTTTCGTAATAATTTCTAAATGTTTGTTTTGTGGGGTTAAATTTTGACAGACCGTTATCTGTACTAAGCCAAAGATTCCCGTTGTCATCCTCAAGAATTCCATAGATGATATTACTGGCAAGTCCATCTTTTGTTGAATAGCGAATAAACCTCGCCTTGGTGCTAGATAAATTTTGCTGGTTTGCAGGAAGCATATTTAAACCGCCGCCGTAAGTTCCGATCCAAAGATTTCCTTTTATATCCTGGTAGATAGAAATTACGCGGTCATCGCTAAGGCTAAGAGAATCATTGTGAAAATGTCTGTACAACGAAAATTTATATGCAGCCGGAGAATAATCATTTGGATTTTTCGGTAAAGAAATTTTATTCAGACCGCCCCAAGTTCCGACCCAAATGAACCCGTTTCTATCCTGATAAATACATGATTGGACCTGGTTATTGCTTAAACTGTTTGAGTCTTGGGGATTGTTAATGAAATGAATAAATTTATTATTTTTTTTATCATATAAATCAAGACCGGATTCGGTGCCTATCCACATTCTACTAGAATTATCTTCAAAAATTGCTTGAACAATGTTGCTGCTGAGGCTATTTGAATCGCCGGACTTATGGACATAGCGGATGAATTTAGCAGAAGTAGATTTTCCGGAGCTAATCATTTTATCCAAACCGCCGCGCCATGTTCCAACCCAAAGAGATCCCTGCCTATCTCTAAAAATTGAAGACACGGAATTATCGCTCAAACTAAATTTATTTCCAGGTTGATTAAAGTAATGGATAAACTTATTTGTAGAAAAATCTAACCTATTTAAGCCGCCGCCCAAAGTTCCAACCCAGAGTGTGCCTGGGTCATCCTGGTAAAAAGAACGAATAGTGTTATAGCTTAAACTATTCGGATCGGAAGGATCGTGCTTGAATAGCAAAAATCTCATCCGCTCCCGATCATATTTAGCGATTCCTCTTTCGGCGGTGCCTATCCAAATAATTCCCGTTCTATCTTCAAATAAGGAAAGTATATTATTACTAATATTATTGAAATTAAGCGACGACAGATCAATATTAATAAACTTTTCCTCCTGTTTATTTATAAGAAATATTCCACCTCCTGTTCCTATCCAAATTTTTCCTGATTTATCTTCGATGATTGAATTTATCATACTGTAGCTATGACTATTCAGTGCAGCTTTATTTTCTAAAATTCTGGTAAAATCATTTTTTTGCCGGTTGAATTTACAAAGACCGGAAAGAGTCCCAACCCAAAGGTCACCTTTTTTATCATTAAAAAGTGAAAGGACTTCATCGTTACTTAGGCTATGCGGATCGTTTTGAGCGTAATTATAACGAAAAAATTTTCCGGTTTTTCTATCAAACTTATTTAAGCCTCCGCCTTCAGTACCAATCCATAGATTGCCTTCTTCATCTTCGATAATTGCTCTAATATTATTATTGCTTAGGCTTGAGGAATTAGCAGGATCATTTTTATAGATCGTAAAGTTTTGCCGGCTCCGGTTAAATTTACATAAGCCTTCATTATTTGTACCGACCCAAAGGGTACCCTCATGATCTTCATAAATTGCTCTTACATTATTATTACTTAAGCTTGTAGAGTTAGCAGGATCATTTTTATAGATTGTAAAGTTTTGCCGGTCCCGGTTAAATTTGCATAAGCCGCCGTTGTTTGTGCCAACCCAAAGAGTTCCTTCGTGGTCTTCATAAATCGTCCAGATAAAATTATCCGAAATGGAATTTTTATCACGCGGATCATTTTTGAAAGCAGTAAAACTGTAACCGTTAAATCTATCAAGGCCATCTTCTGTGGCGAACCACATAAAGCCTTGCTTATCCTGAAGAATACTATGAATTGTGTTTTGAGAAAGCCCTTTGTCGGCAGAAATAAAATCAAAATTTACGTCGCGAACCTGTCCGGTAAGATTAACCGGCAGGATAAAAATTACTAAGAGCAAAAACATCAACTTTAGGTCGAAACTTAAATGTTTTCTCAAAAATCTTAAAACGATAATATTCCTTGTCATAAAAACAATTTAATTTACTATATTGAAATTTATAATCAATTATAATGAAAATTGCTATAACTATTGTTCAAATTCAACCACAAAATTACTCTTTGTAAAAGGCTATACAAAAGATAAAATATTTGTTAATTACTTAGCAAACCGGGAAAGAAATTATTTTGTCAAAGGTTTGAAAATTAAAACCGCTTTAATTATGTTGACCTGGAAATAATTTTATTAACTGGGAAAAAACTTTAGGGATTTGACAATGTGCCTGCTTTTGATTTCTTATAAAAATCATCCCCGTTACAAATTGATAGTTGCCGCCAACCGTGATGAATTTTATAATCGTCCGGCATCGCCTGCTCATTTCTGGGAAGATAAACCGGAATTATTAGCAGGAAAAGACTTTGAAGCAGGGGGAACGTGGCTCGGTTTAACCTCTTCCGGGAAATTTTCTGCAATTACAAATTATAGAGACATAAAAAATCTGAAGAAAGATGCACCGACACGAGGAAAACTTGTTACAGATTTTTTGTCCAATAATTTTTCGCCGGTTGATTATATAAAAGAATTAGAAGAAAAATCAGATTTGTACAATGGTTATAATTTAATTTTCGGGGATATAAAGGAAATGAATTATTTTTCAAATCAAACTAAGAAATCGATTGAACTTACACCCGGGATATACGGTTTGAGTAATCACCTTCTAGACACGCCTTGGTATAAGGTCGAGAAGAGCAAAAAATCATTTTCGAAAATTTTAGCGAAGCAAGATATAGATTATCGGGATCTTTTTGAAATTCTATCAGATAGGTCCTATCCTGCCGATGATATGCTGCCTGATACCGGTGTAGGATTGAAAATAGAGAGAGCGGTTTCGCCGGTCTTTGTAGCAACACCTTATTATGGAACCCGCTCCTCAACGGTCATTTTTATTGACATAGATAATCATGTAACCTTTGCCGAAAATTCATTGAACACTGTTTCGGGAAAATGGATTAAATCATCTTTTGAATTTGAGATACTGGACTAAAATATAGACAAAGGCTGCAATTGTTATTCCTGATTTAGTAAATATTATTTATCTTGCAGTAAAATAATTTTTCGGTAAGAGGCCGGCGTAAAACTAAATATTTAGAACTGGAAAAAGATAAAGGAAAGTCAAATGAAGATTATTGAATGTGTTCCGAATTTTAGTGAAGGAAGAAATGAAGAAACCATTGATGAAATAAAGCATTCTTTAGAAGGCATTAAAAATTGTAGCCTGCTTAGTCTTGAACCGGACGGCGATTACAATAGAGTAGTGGTTACAATAGCCGGAAATGAAAAAGGAATTTTAAATGGAGCTGTGGCATTAAGCATGGCTGCAGCAAGAAACATTGATATGAGAACTCACAAAGGTGAACACCCGAGGTTAGGTGCCATTGATGTCGTCCCCTTCGTCCCCGTAAAAAATGTAACAATGGAAGATTGCGTAAAAATCTCCGAGTCTTACGCCGAAATAATATCAGAGAAATTAGATATCCCGGTTTATTTATATGAAGCAGCGGCACGAATTAAGGAGAGAAAAAATCTTTCTGAAATTCGCAAAGGAGAATACGAAGGTTTAGAAGAAAAATTAAAAAATCCCGATTGGCTTCCCGATTACGGAACAAGCAAGTTTAACCCAAAGCTTGGGGCAATTGTTACCGGCGCAAGATTTTTTTTAATTGCCTTTAATGTAAATATTAAATCGCAAGATGTAAAATTTGCAAAAGAAATTGGGGAACTTTTAAGAGAATCCGGACATGCTAAGCGCGACGAAAACGGAAAAGTAATAAAGATAAAAGGAGAAGTCATTAAAGAACCAGGGAGGCTAAAGTCAGTAAAGGCAATGGGTGTATCCTTAGAAAAATTTCACATAACGCAGGTTTCTATGAATTTGACAAACTATAATGTTACGCCTCTTCATGTTGCGTTTGAAGAAGCAAAGAAAGAAGCAAGCAGGCTTGGAGTTGAAATTGGCGGTAGCGAAATTGTCGGACTTGTTCCTTTGGAAGCATTAATTCAGACAGGGAAATATTATGCAGAAGGAAGAAGCATGGACGAAAAATCTTTAGTGGATTTAGCAATAGAGAAACTCGGGCTTAGCTCAATCAATTATTTTATCAAGAACGAAAAGATTATCGATTACATGATTTGACAAAAAATAGAGGACGCCAATGAATTTAGAAAAATCCATACAGAATTATTTAGATGAACTTTCTTCAAACTCCCCTACTCCCGGAGGAGGTAATGTTGCTGCGCTTTGTGGAGTTTTGGCAAGCAGCCTTGGGGTTATGGTATGCAATTTGACTATTGGTAAAAAGAAATATTTAGATTTTGAACCTGAAGCAATTAGAATTAAAGAAAGCTTATCTTCATTCAAAAATGACTTCTTAAAGTTCGCAAAGAGAGATAATGAAGCGTTCGACCGGGTAATGGAAGCATTTAAGCTATCCAAGGATAACGTGGCACAGATTAATTTCAGGAATGAAAAAATTCAAAATGCTACGTGGGAAGCCGCGATAGTTCCCGCAGAAGTTATAAGAAAGTGTAATGAAGTTCTGCCGTTGATAAAAATTATTTCAGAGAGAGGAAATCAAAATTCCCTTTCTGATGCCGGTGTAGCGGCTTCATTAATTTCGGCATCTGCGGAAGGAGCTTATTTAAATGTACTTATAAATTGTTCAAGCCTTTCCAACCAAGTAACCGCCGGGGAATTTCTTAAGACAAACGAGATTATTTTTAATGAAGTCAAAGAAAAATCTGCAACGATAATATCATCAATAATAAAAAAAATTACTAAAAGGAATCTCTAAAAACTGGGATGATGGAATAGTGGAAGAATGGAAAAGTGGAAAATTCTCCAACATTCCATTATTCTACCTGGTTTGGCAGAGGAGTTATTTGAGTTGCTCTTAAATGAGACTGTGCCATTTTTGTCACACTATTTTTTCTGCAATATTTGCATAAGAATTATAGGCTTGGTGGAGGCTTGTCATAGGCTTGTTAGAAGCCTGGTAGAAATGGGGAAAATTTAGGCAAAAAATATAGAAAAAAAAGACTTTGGTGTGACAAAACTTGACTGTCATATCGAAGGATCCGCCGCGGCGGACTCGACTGAGATATCCCACGTTCAACTCGTGCACTTGAACTAAACAGGGGATTTCTCATATTTTTTCAACATTCTCTATCAATATTTTTTTTTATTTCGTACATTTGTGATTAAAAAACAAAGGATACTTGAGCTTACGTTTGAGTTTGAACGCTTGAATATGAATATGAACTATGTCTGTATAAGTTTAAGATCAAGTTTAAGTTTAAGAAATTGATAGGTTGGATTTTATTTTATAACAATAGCAAATCATAGCGCGGCAAGCCGCAATTTTGAATTATGAATGTTGAACCTTGCCTGCCGGCAGGCAGGTTTTGAATGAAACACAATGAAATTGAGAAAATTTAACACAAAAAATATTTTGACATAAAAAACAAAAATTTTATTTCCAATACTATAGAGGTAAAGATGAAAGAAGGCTTAAACAAATACAGTAAAAGATTAACTGAATCGCGGTCACAGGTTGGATCTCAAGCTATGCTACACGGAATTGGGTTAACTGATAAAGACTTTAAGAAAGCTCAAGTAGGTATTGCCAGTATGGGATGGGAAGGCAATACGTGCAATATGCACCTAAATGATTTGGCGAAGCTTGTAAAAAAAGGTGTAATTGATAGCGAATTGATCGGATTAATTTTTCACACTATCGGAGTAAGCGACGGTATTGCTATGGGAACGGAAGGTATGAAATACTCACTACCTTCAAGAGATATTATTGCCGATTCAATTGAAACTGTTATGGGTGCGCAATGGTATGATGCCTTAATTGCATTACCCGGCTGTGATAAAAATATGCCCGGCTCAGTTATGGCAATGGCTCGGCTGAATAGACCAAGCATCATGATTTACGGCGGAACAATAAGAGCCGGATTTTATAAAGGAAAGAAATTAGATATTGTATCAGCCTTTGAGGCTTATGGGCAATATCTATCAAAAGAATTTTCGGAAAATGATCTTGAAAACGTTCTTCATCATGCATGTCCCGGCGCAGGAGCTTGCGGTGGTATGTATACTGCAAATACGATGGCATCGGCAATAGAAACTTTAGGTATGAGCCTTCCATACAGTTCATCTTGCCCGGCAAACAGCGATCAAAAAGCAAAAGAATGTTATGATTCCGGAAAAGCGATACTAAATCTAATGGAATTGGATTTAAAGCCACGCGATATTATGACAAAAAAAGCATTTGAGAATGCTATAACCGTTGTAATTGCCCTGGGCGGTTCTACGAATGCAGCGCTTCATTTGGTTGCAATAGCAAAAGCTGCAGGAGTAAAACTTACGTTAACGGATTTTCAAGAGATTTCGAACCGGACTCCTTACATAGCCGACTTAAAACCGAGCGGAAAATTTGTTATGGAAGACTTGTATGAAATCGGCGGCGTTCCTGCAGTGCAAAAGCTTTTATTGAAGGAAGGATTTTTGCAGGGAGATTGTATAACCGTCACCGGTAAAACTCTTGCAGAAAATATTGAATCGGTACCGGATTTAAAAGAAGGACAGAAAATAATATTCTCGATAAAAGAACCGATTAAGAAGACCGGACACCTACAAGTACTATACGGAAACTTAGCAACAGAAGGAGCGGTTGCAAAAATTACAGGTAAGGAAGGACTGCGTTTTTCAGGTCCGGCAAAGGTTTATAATTCTGAGGAAGAAACTTTGCTCGCAATTGAGAATAGAGAGATAGCTTCAGGAGATGTAATTGTTATTCGTTATGAAGGACCGAAAGGGGGACCCGGAATGCGTGAGATGCTCGAAGTAACAGCAGCATTAATGGGTGTTGGACTCGGCAAAAGTGTAGCGTTGATTACCGACGGGAGGTTTTCGGGCGGGACTCATGGATTTGTCGTTGGACATATAACGCCGGAAGCACAGACCGGAGGCAATATTGCTTTGGTTGAAAACGGAGACATTATTACGATAGATGCCGAAAAAAATAGTTTGAATGTTGAAGTGAATGAAAAAGTCTTAGCGGATCGAAAGAATAAATGGAAGCAACCACCATTCAAAGCTACCAGTGGAATTTTGTTGAAGTATATAAAGAATGTTTCATCTGCTACAGAGGGATGCGTAACAGACGAGTTTTAGAAAGACAGAACACGGGTTTTACATAGATTCATGTAGTATGAAATACTGTAAAATCCGTGTTTTTATAAATCTTTCAATCTTCGAGTCCGAGAATATTCATTAGGCGGTTGTGTGCATCGGGATTAAATTCCAGGTTGTATAATTTATAAAATTCGATAGTCTTTTCAACCGAGTTAAAATATTGGCGGCAGTCCGGGCATTCATCAAGATGATTCTTTATTGCAACGCATTTGGGAGAATCAAGCTCTTCGCCAAGACTATCGCAAATATGGCTCATTACCTCTTTACAAGTAACATTATTTTCATTCATCTTTTAAACGCCTCGTTTAATTCTTTTCTTAAAAATGCCCGAGCTCTATGAAGTCTTGATTTAACAGCTGGAACCGAAAGCTCAGTAATTTCGCCGGTTTCTTCGGTAGATAAGCCTTGAACATCACGAAGCAAAAAGACTATTCTATAATCCGGAGAGAGTTTAGTAATTGCATCATCGAGAATTTTTTTCAGTTCATTATTCTCAAGTATATTTTGTGGTTCAAGATTCCAATCACCCGCAAAATTATTTTCATAAAATCCATCTTCATTATCATCGGTAGAAACAAATTGATGTTTGTTTTTTCTAACTTCCATCAAGCAATGGTTGGCAACAATACGGTAAAGCCACGTAGAAAGTTTTGAATTTCCGTCAAACTGGTTAAGAGATTTAACCATGCTTAGGAAAGTTTCCTGCATTATATTTTCGGCTCGTTCGGGGTCGCGGCAAATTTTAAAGGCAAAGTTATAAATTGTTTTTTCGTAACTTTTGACAAGCAGAGCCATTGCCTTACGGTCGCCGGTTTTTGCCGATTCGATTATTTCTTCTTCGTTCATGTGATGCAATTTTTTATTTAAGGATTCATACAAATTTAGTTTAATGCAAATTGAAATTCAGGAAAATAATAATTCATAAAAATAATCTTAAAGTTCAAGACTTTTCCATAAATACCAGCTAGCAATAGAATTATACGGCGCCCAATTAAATTTTTCGGATAGCTTTAATAATTTTTCCTCATCGGGGAGTTTCCTCAAATTATAAGTATTCATCGCCGCGCGACGAATACCGAGGTCACCGACCGGAAGAACATTTAATCGACCGAGAGTAAAAATCAGGAACATATGGGATGACCAAACACCAATTCCTTTTACGACCGTGAGTTCTTTGATGATTTCTTCGTCCGGCTTAGCAGAAATTCCCTTTAGAATAAGCTCACCGTTTAATACTTTAATAGAAAGGTTTTTCACATATTTAGCTTTAGCATTTGACAGACCAAGTTTTCTTAATTCCGTATCGGGCGCAAGTAATATTTCCCGCGGATCAAACTTACCATCAAAGTAAGAAATAAATTTTGAATATATGGATGAAGCGGCGGCAATTGAAAGCTGCTGTTGTACAATAGCTTTAAGCAGAGAGTTAAAATAATCTTTTTTCGGTTTCAGCCGGCATTTCTCCGAGGCATCAATAACTTTTGCAAGGCGGTCATCGTTTTCATAAATATGGATAATGCCGTTTTCTATTTCTACGGAATTCATTATAATTATATTGTTTAATAATATTAATGTTGAAGACAAATATAAATCAATCTTATGTCTCAAAACAAAGATTCCGTATTGATTACCGGCAATAAGCTTTTTGCCGGGATTAGTGAAGCGGAATTAAAAATTAATTTCAGTTCAAAAAACCTTACTGCTATAAAAGAAGGTGAAGTAATTTTTCAAAATGGTGGCAGTAGTGAAGAAATTTATCTATTAGTGGACGGAGAAGTAAAAATAAAATTCCCAAATCCTGCCGGCGCACCAATTATTGGGACTAAAACTAAAAATGATTTTTTTGGTGAAAATGAATTTATAGAAAAAACGCCAAGGAGATCATCTGCAGTCGCCGAGACTAATTGTTTGATATTTGCGATAAATCGCAGCGAGTACCTTGAAATAATAGCACAGAACCCTGTTGTCAAAAATAACCTTCCTTTAGAAAATTCAAGTGAATTATATCAAAAAAATATTTCGGATAATTTGTCAAGAAATAATTCAAGAAGGCAATGGATAATTGAACCGGAGGTTAATATAATGGAACACAAAGATGATGAAGCATTGAAAAATAAAGCAGAAAAAGTTATTGAACCAGAAACACCGTCAACTGCTACTCCGGAAAAGAAAAAAGATGAAGAGGTTTTTATTGCCGGGAAAAATATTGATGATTTCCCGGTTGAAGATTTGATTGAAACAAAAGAAGAGAAAGATGAGACAAATTTAGAGTGGGATTTTAGTACTCTACCTTTGGAAGAAGATAATTCATTACAAGCTAAGGATTACTTTCAAGAACCGAATGAAGTACCGGTAAATTGGAATTTTTCTGAAGATAATTCTTTCCGTGAAGACGAAGCACCGGAGAAGTTCGAAGAGATTCCGAAAATAAGTGAGTTGCAATTTTATGAAATCTTAGAAGCAATAAAAAGAATTAACACGAATTTACAGATAGGAAATGTATCGGAGCAAACGATAAAAGAAACAATTTATTTGACCGGCGCGGAAAGCGGAAGGATTTACTTTAAGGATAAAAATGACAATGAATTTTATGGATTAGTGCCGGGGACGAATGAAAAGAATGAGATTAGGATTAAAATTAATGAAGGGATTACAGGAACTTCGGCGGCAGAAAATAAAATAATTAACATTAAAAATCCCACAGAAGATATTAGATATTATGGTCCATTTGATAATCCTGGTGATGATAACTTGGAGAACTTGCTTTCTTTTCCAATATCCAATGAGCAGGGAGAAGTAATTGCAATTCTTGAATTATTTAATTCACCCAAAGAGATTTTTAGCGAAGAGAAAATAAATTTGCTTTCCCGATTATCGCCAATAATTGGTCAGGCAATTGAAAATGCGAGTACAAGGACAGTATCTACTCAAGAAAAACAACTTCCGACAGTAAACAAAATAGCGAATTTTTTAATAGGAGATTTAGATCCTTCAATTATGCTTATCAAGTATTATGCGGATATTATAAGGAAGAAAAATATTTCAAGCGAAATTAATCCTTTCCTTGCAATGATATACAACCAAGCCGAACTGATAAATAATTCCCTTATTAGTATGATGAATTTTATTTCGGATGAAAATACACTTACTATGCGAAAAGAAAACATCAACGGCATAATGAATGACATAGTTTCGATGCTTGCAGAATATGTAGAGCTGAGAAAAGTAAAGCTTTATAAAAAATTCAGTGGAAGCACTAATGTAATGATTGACAGAAAAGAATTTTACCAGGCTTGTTATCAAATTACAAAAAATGCATGTGATGCAATGCCGGATGGAGGAGAGATATTTATAATTACGAAAACTACCGGAGATTTTGCTTCAATTGAATTTAGGGATACTGGCGCCGGTATTTCTGAAGAGTTACAATCGAAAATTTTTGAACCATTTTTTTCATTCGGGAAAAGCAATAAAACCGGTTTAGGGTTAGCGATAGCAGAGAAAATTATTCGCAACCACGGCGGAAATATTTCTGTATCTAAAAGCGAGGGATCGGGATCTATTTTTTCTATTTCGCTTCCGGTTATAAATTAATTCTTTTTACCAAATTACTTTTTCTTTTAAACACATCTATTCAAGAATTTAATGAGTAAACTAATTGTAATACTTGGACCAACTGCCACCGGGAAGACTAATTTGGCAGCGAGGCTTGCCATTGAATTTGACGGAGAAATTATTTCTGCGGACTCCCGTCAGGTTTATAAAGGAATGAATATAGGAACGGGAAAGGATTTAGATGATTATGTTGTGAACGGGAAAAAAGCACCTTATCATCTGATTGACGTTCTTGAACCGGAAGAAGAGTACAATCTTTACAGCTTTAAGGAAAATTTCCTTCAAGCTTATGACGATATTTTATCAAGAGGAAAAAATCCATTCCTTGTCGGCGGCACTGGAATGTACTTGAGCGCAATAATCAATAATTATCAGTTAAAACAAATTAACTTCGAAGCTGACGAATATGCTAAGCTAAATTCGCTTAATTTTGATGAATTAAAAAAAATCCTCCTAAAAGTTAAAAGTCCATTGCACAACATAACTGATTTAACAGATAAAGAAAGGGTTATCAAAGCTATTCTTGTGGCAAAGGCAATGGAAAATAAATTAAACAGGAATATAAGTTCGCTCATAATCGGAATAAATTTAGAACGTCCTGAAGTAAAAAAACGTATTACCGAAAGGTTGAAGAAAAGATTAGACGAGGGCATGATAGATGAAATTAAAATGCTGGTAGAAAATGGAATTTCCTTTGAAAAATTGAATTACTTTGGGCTCGAATATAAATTTGCCGGGATGTATTTGAAGGGTGAATTAAGCTACGCGGAGATGTTTCAAAAGCTTAATAGCGCCATTCATAATTTTGCAAAACGTCAGATGACCTGGTTCCGAAAAATGGAAAAGGAAGGTACGCAAATTCATTGGATTCAAGGAAATGATTTTGAAGAAGCAAAAGAAATAATTATTAAGAACCGATAACCAGCCGGAGCTGAAGTAATTATTTTCATTTTCTTATGAGGGTTAGGTTTTTAACGATTCGCTTAGACTATTTTCCTTTTTAATTCTTAAATTTGCTGTATAAAAATTGCGAAGAATTATTTTAATCACTAAAGAGATAAAATGCTTTCGATCTACAACACATTAACAAAACAAAAAGAAGAATTTAGACCGATCAACCCACCATTTGTAAACATGTACGTTTGCGGACCAACTGTATACGATTATTTTCACATTGGTAATGCACGGTCTTTCATAATGGCGGATGTTATTAGGCGCTACTTAGAATTAAAAGGATACAAAGTAAAATATGTAATGAATCTTACCGATGTAGACGATAAAATAATCAAAAAGTCTATTCAGGAGAATAAGGAAGCTAAAGTTGTTTCAGAAAATTATATTAATGCATTTTTTGAAGACATAAAAAAGTTAAAGATAAAGCAGGCAGATATATATCCAAAAGCGACTGAGCACATGGAAGACATTGTTAAGTTGATAGAGGAGTTGGAAGAAAAGCATTTTGCATACAATGTTGGCGGGAATGTTTTTTATGATGTTTCTAAATTTAAGAATTACGGAAAGTTGAGCGGGAAAAAAATTGACGAACTTGAGTCAGGCTCAAGAATTGAAATTAATGAAGAGAAAAATAATCCTCTGGATTTTTCCTTGTGGAAAAAGGCAAAACCGGGAGAGCCATCATGGAATAGTCCTTGGGGAGAAGGCCGACCCGGGTGGCACATTGAATGCTCCGCAATGAGCTGCAAACATTTGGGAAAAACTTTTGATATCCACGCAGGCGGCAATGATTTAATTTTTCCGCACCATGAAAACGAAATTGCTCAAAGCGAGGCTGCGAGCGGCAAGAAGTTTGTAAATTATTGGATTCATTTCGGTTTCTTAAATATCAACGATGAAAAAATGTCCAAGTCCCTTGGAAATTTTTTCACTGCACGCGATATTTTAAAAAAATATTCTGCGGAAGCTATCAGAATGTCGTTTATTCAAACACACTATGCCGGTCCGTTAAACTTTAGCGAAGAACTCCTTTCTTCCTCGGGAAAAGGATTGGAGAAACTTAAAAATCTTGCTAGTAGAATTAATGAAGAATCACTTATAAATAAGGAAGGCGGGATTACACCGGATTTTGAATTTAAACGTTATGAAGACAATTTTACTTCCGCAATGGATGATGATTTTAATTCGCCACAAGCAGCAGCGGTTATTTTTGATTTTGTCCGGGACGTTAATAAAACAATTGCCGAGAATAACAATATTAGCAACGACTTTTTTATCCAAGTGAAAGGATTTCTCGAAAAGACGGCAGTAGGTGTACTAGGCATTTTAGATTTTTCAGAAGAAAAGACTTCAAGCAGCGGTGAGTTGGAGAATTCTTTAATAGATTTTCTTATCAATCTGCGAATAGAAGCAAAAAAAGAAAAGAACTTTTTACTTTCGGATAAAATAAGAGATGGACTTAAAGAACTTGGTATTACTTTGCAAGACAGTAAAGATAAAACGAGTTACAAGAAAATATCAACTTAAATACTTGAATTAAAAAATTATTGAAGTCAACAGACAGAATTTACTCCAGCTCAATTAAAATCAGCCAGGAAGAAATCTCTTACAAGTATAGATACAGCCGCAGAGCAATTCACTTACGTCTACAGATAAGCCGGGGAAATGAATTAGAGATTATTCTACCACGCGGTTATGAATTGAAAGAAGCTGAAAATTTCATTTTAGCGAAATCAGATTGGATAAAAAAGCATTTGCATTCCCGATCTGTTAAAGAAAAGAACTATTATTATTTCGGAAGTGAGATTAAAGTCGAACAGGAGTTTGCACTTTTTATTAAAAAGCATAACATTCATTTTGAGAGAAATACGTTAAAAATAATAAGTCCTGAAGACAGTACAATCGAATTGGAAATATTATACAATGCATGGCTAAAAAATCATGCGAAAAATTATTTACAGGAGAGGACATCAGAATTAGCGCATCAATTTGGTTTTAGAATAAATAAAGTTACCGTACGAGGGCAGAAAACGCGCTGGGGAAGCTGTTCCGCAAGGGGCAATATTTCATTTAACTACATGTTATTGAAGTATAGGAAAGAAATAATTGACTACGTAATCATTCATGAACTATGCCATCTTAAAGAGATGAATCATTCTAAATATTTCTGGGCGCTGGTAGAAAAATTTTGTCCCGGTTTTAATATTTTAAGAAAGGAATTAAAAGGGAAAAACAATTTTTAGAACGGACACATCATTTTCTATAAAAGTGATTCATAAAATAGATTTCCTTTATTCAGAATCAGATTCGGATCAAACTGGTTTTTTAGAGACATCATCTTTTTAATATTTTCTTCACCATACATTGCAAGCAACAGTTCCCTTTTCATTTTTCCAATTCCATGCTCAGCAGAAATTGTCCCTTTTAACTCAATAGCTTTTAGACAAATGTTTTTGTATAGTAATTTACCATTTTCAAACTCCGTATTATTTTTTGGAAGCATGTTCAAATGCATATGTGAGTCACCAAAATGCCCATAGATAACATAATCCAGTCCAGTTTGTTCTACTTCATTTTTAGAATAATAATACAACTCTTCAAAATTTAGATCAGGTACTGCAACGTCTGTCCCCAATTTTCTGAAATTATTCTTAGAAATAAATTCATTGACCTTCAAAGAAATTGCGTGCCGGAACTCCTGTAATTTAATTTTGTCGGAATCTGTTACGGCAAACCATGCGCTTTCTTCATCACCATTGAACCTTCTAATCAAATTAATCCAATTATCGAAAAATGATTCTTCGTTTGAATGAGTAACTTCCTGCTCAAACCAAACGGCGGCTTTTGAATCTCCCGGTATTTGCGGGTAATCTTCCGATAGAAATCTTAGAGCTTGCTCATCAAAATATTCCAGTGCAAGAGCGTCAATCGCTCTTAAATCATTTCGTAGCCTTGTATCGAATGAAATATTTCTTGCTTGCCGGACAAATGCGAGCGCATTTTTTTCTTGATTAAAAAACACAAGACACGAAATAATCTTTTCCGGTGCCGGGAGAATCTTCAATTTAATTTTAGTAATTACTCCAAGTGTTCCTTCCGACCCTACAAACAGATCAATTGCATCCATATTGCGTTTGCAAAAATATCCCGAAGCATTTTTCGTATCCGGCATTTGATATTCAGGAATTTCCACGCTAATTCTTTTACCTCCGGTAGTATGAAGGTCGAGTGAATAAAGCTCTGCTGTTTGTTCATTACGCTTAAGGTTTAATAATTCTCCAGTAGGTAAAACAATTTCAAGCTCTAAAACATAATTCCTTGTCGGACCATATTTAAAAGTTTTTTCGCCTGAAGCATTTGTTGCAACTGTACCTCCAATGAAGCATTTTTTTTCAGTCGGATCGGGTGGATACAAAAGATTTTTTTCGGAAATAATCCTTAATAAATCAGATAAAATTACTCCTGGTTCGGTTATAGCAAATTTTTCGGTTTCGTTAACTTCAATAATTTTATCCATCCTTTCCGTGGAGATTACAATTCCACCTTGAGGAACGCACGCCCCTGTTAAGCCGGTGCCGCCGCCGGCAATAGTTACCAATATTTTTTTTGCATTTGCTTCTTTTAAAATTGATGATACATCGTTGGCATTTTCCGGGAAATATACAGACTGGCAACTGCCGTGATAATTAGAAGCATCGCTTAGATATTTTTGAATTTCATCCTGATTAGTTTTATTTATCATAATATATCATCTAAATATTTTTATGTTAATTCTCTTAACGTTTTTAGATATTCCATTTGAACATTGATAGATGGTAACAAAATATTATTCCTATCCGGTAAAGAAGTTATTCCCTGATGTTTAAACATTTCATCCAGTGCATCAAACATGTTTATCAATGGATATTCGCTGTCTCGCAAAAAATGGATTAGCTTCAGCGTCCTAAAGCCATCAAACCACCTCATCTTTTGAACACTTAATTGTTTCTCCCCGGATGAATTCTTAACAATTTTATTCCAATTCATTTCAAAATCTTGCACTGTAAGAAAATTAAATAAATTTTTATCGATTTTCTCAGCAGACTTAAGATAAATTTTTGCATTAACATTTTTCATAGAATGAAACACTTTCAACCAATCTCTTAAAATATAAAAAGATTTTGGATCGTAAAGAAGATATTCATCTTGAATATTTGACAGGAAGCGACTGACTCTTTGCCCGGTACCAAATGGCACCCTCCACGATTTTCTGCTTGCAGGATAAACTGTTGTTCCGCTAATTTTTTCAACCGTAATATTCTTAGCAAGCTTTTCTAAAAAATAAAAATCCTCAGCGGCTTTTTTCTTATTCATACCTTCGACTTTTATATAAGACTCAAAATCACATATCATAGTAGAACCAACAGTATGAAGCGCATATGGGGACTTAGCATATTTGAGCCCCAGAACATAGAAACGTAAAAATATTTCGTAGCAAACTATTGCTGCAGTAGTCTCTTTATCCTCATTTAATCTATGTTCGTAGTTTACAACTGAAGCAGAAAGATTTCGCCGGTTAAAATTTTGGACTATCTCCGTTAAATAATTTTTCTCAACAGTGCAATCGGCATCGAGACAAATTAATATTTTCTTATTATTACTTTTAAAATCAAAAATACTAAGGGCTAAATCCATTCCAAGTTTTCTAGCCAACCCTACTCCGCCATCTTTTTCAGGCAATTCCTTCCCCTCTGAGGCAGCATCAACCAGCCCGACTTTTAGTCCTGATAAAATTACATTGTCGACTGTTTCAATCCCCGTTTTTAAGTCTTTATTTAATATTGACCTAATAACTGAGAGAGTTTTTTCATTTTCTTTCTTTACTTCCATGCTTGAAGAAGCAAGGTTATTCACCACAAAAACAACTAATGTCGAATTGAAATATTTAGGGTCCATTTCGACAAAGGATGACAGAAGTATCATTAAATTTCCGTACTCACAAATTGCCGGAATCACAACAGCATTTTCTATGCCTTCAAATTCACTTAGCTCAATACGCCAATTTGAAAATGAATATTTTTGAAGATATTTTTTAACCGCAAGAGGAATCATAATTTTTTAAGTAATATGTTCATATCTTCGGGCAATTCGGAATCGAACCTTAAAAATTCTTTTGTATTCGGATGGATAAATCCGAGAGTTTTAGCATGAAGAGCTTGCCGGGGCATAATATTTAAAAGATTTTCGACTCTACTTTTAATTTTGGGTAGGGTCGAGCCAAAAAGAACATTTCTACCGCCGTAAGTAGGATCACCAAAAATTGGGTGCCCAATGCTTGATAGGTGAACTCTAATTTGGTGAGTTCTACCGGTCTTCAAATTGATTTTTACCAGCGAAGTAAAATCAAATTCTTTTAGAACTTCAAAAAATGTTACGGCCGTCTTACCATCTGATTTTACAGCCGTGAATTTTTTTCTATCAGATTTGCTTCTTGCAATATTCGAATTAATTTCTCCTTTTTTCTCTTTGAATCGTCCCCAAGCAACCGCCCAATACTCCCGTTCAATAGAATGTTTTGAAAATTGTTCGGCAAGCTTTGCATGCGTCCATTCATCCTTTGCAACCACGAGTAAACCACTAGTATCTTTATCAATCCGGTGAACAATACCCGGCCTGCCGGGTAAATTTACTCTACTTAATTTTTGTGAATGATGAAGAAGAGCATTTACTAAAGTTCCAGTATAATTTGCATAAGCCGGATGCGCAACCATTCCCGCAGGCTTATTAACAACTATTAGAAACTTATCTTCATACACAATGTTAAGCGGAATTTCTTCTGGTTCGATTTCATCAGGGCGCGGTGCAATCGGGATAGATGCTTCAATTAAGTCATTAGGTTGAACTTGATAACTTGGCTTTACAGATTCCCCGTTAACTTTAACAAGCATCCCTTCGATTAATTTTTGGATTTTTGAGCGGGTAGCGTTCTCGATACAATTGGTAAGAAAAATATCCAATCGCTCTTTTCTTTTCCCATCGGGGACTTCGATGCGGTAATTTTTTTCGTTAATTATCTTTGACATAAAATCCTCTTAATGCGTAAGATTGAGCGGGCGTTATTAAAAAGCTAATTTTTTGGGTAGAGCGGTTGAACCGGAATTAAAAAATATTAAGCGTTATTTTCATTTTGTTCGGTAGAATTCGATTCAGAAGGAATATCATCCGGGTTATCCTTACTTTCTTTTTCAGCGCCCCGGTAAAAGATAATCAAAATTAAGACACCTATTGTAACGGAGGCATCAGCAAAATTAAAAATAGGCCAGCGGTCAAAGATTTTTCCGAATAAAGAAAATTTAAAGAAATCAAAATCAAGGAAATCGACAACTTTACCGTAAAACAAAGGGGCATAGCCATAAAAAACCCCATAAAACATCCTGTCAATCAAATTACCTATTGCACCACCAAGAATAAGAGCGATAGACAGCCGAAGAGTAAAATTCTTTTCACGTATAAAATACAAATAAATTGCCAGCCCGAGGCTTGCTATAAGAGAAAATATTGATAGCCAAAGTTTCATATTAAATCCTGGATCAAATCCAAAAGCCATTCCAGGATTTTCAATAAAAGTAATACGAAAAAAATTTCCCAAAATCGGAATGCTTTCTCCCTGGAACATTCCAACGTGAAATATCTTGAGAAACGGAATCGTAAATCCTTTGATAATCATCTTTGAAATTTGATCTACGAGTATAACGGCAAGTGAAATAAAAAAGATTTTCAATCGAATCCTTATTTTTCGGATAAAGCTTTTTCAAGGTTTGAATTAAAATTATCACCGGTAATCTTCTGTTTATTCAGAATAAACAAGAGCAGTATTACTCCCGCAGTTACTGAAACATCGGCAAAGTTAAATACATAATTACCGAATGTTCTATTAAAAATAAATAAGTTAAAGATCCTGAAGTCGAGAAAATCCACTACTCTGCCGTGAAATAGAGGAGCATAATCGTACAGTATCCCGTAAAAAATTCTGTCTATTAAATTTCCTACGGCTCCACCCAAAATTAAAGCAAGAGAAAGGCGGAAGCCAAATTTTTTTTCTTTATTCCTAAAAATATAATAAAGCAGACCCATGCTGGCTACCAAAGTGAATACTGAGACCATCAGCTTAAAATTACTACCTAAGTCTATACCAAAAGCTATTCCGGGATTTTCAACAAGCGTAATGTTGAATATTCCGCCCAAAACCGGGATTTTTTGCCACCGTTCTAAACCTTGAATATTTAATTTGATAAATGGAATTGAAAGTCCCTTTACCATCAACTTACTAACCTGGTCAATAATAACTACGAATAAAGAAACGAACAAAACCTTCAAACTTTCACCTAAATTTCCAAAAGAATTTACAGTCTAATAGCCATTTTAACTTAATTGCAATTCAACAAATTATAATTATTTCTTTTCTTGTTTTTGCTTAATGGGCAAACAAAGCTGGCTATGCGGTACGGCTTCCAATCTTGCCCTGGGAATTAAAGGACAAGTTGGGCAGAGATGTTGCGGTTCGTCAATACAGTCAATACATATACCATAAGTGCCTGCGTCAATTCTTTTCAGTGCATCTTCAAGATACCCCAAAAATTTGTTTTCTCTTTGTGCATATAAAAAAGTTTTTTCTCTTTCCATTGCATCAGTTCCTTGCTCAGCCATGTGGAGGGAATAAGGAGAATTTTCATTTATATATTCACCGGTAGTTGGGTCGAGCATTTGATCTTTAAGATTCTGTAGCTGTTCAATTATTTCATCACGTTTTGCTAAAATTACCGTTCTGAAATGGTCAAGATCTTTTTTACTATAGCCTTTTATTTTTTCGATTGCCTTTTGCCTTATTTCGGAAGCAGAAGGAGATTTTTTTTCAATTACGAGCTCAACTTTCTTTTTTTCCTTAGTTTTAGCCATAGATGCTTTAATTATCACTTTCTTATTAACAGTTTTTTGTTTAACGGGTTTCTTTAGTTTAGAAGAACTTGAAGCAATCTTTTTTACCTGTTTTTTAACAACTGGCTTAGGGTCTGGCATAGTTTTCTTTTTTAATTTCTTTAAATCTTTGCCGCTTTTTTTAACAACTGTTTTTTTTGCGACAGCTTTTTTAGTAGCTATTTTTTTTGCCATTTGGGTCTCCTTTTCTTACGGATTAACCTTTTCAATTTGAATGGAACAATCATAATCACCAATTTTCCATTCTTGTTTATAGCCGCCTTCAAACTCATTCTTATTTACAAGTTTTTCGGCGAGTGTTTCGTTTGCAATATAATCTTTAAATGCACTAACTGCTTCTAAAAGTTGAGCATTTCCGCTATATTTAATTTTAATTCTGTCAATTACTTCAAATCCTGCGTCTTTACGCATGTTTTGAATTCTATTTACAAATTCTCGGGCTAGGCCTTCATCAATTAATTCTGGTGTTAGTTCTGCATCAATTGCAACTGTCACGCCTTCCGCGCTTTCTACAACCCATCCTTTGATTTCAGAGCCAAGTATTTCAACATCTTCTTTTGAAATCGAAATATCTTCGCCGCCAATATTAATAGTCACATTTTGCCCAGATTCAAGTTTTACAATTTCAGACTTTCCGAATTCTTTAATAGCGTTAGCGACCGGATTTACTTTCTTCCCAAATTTCGGTCCTATTACCTTAAAATTTGCTTTAGCTGATTTATTGACAATTTCAGAATCATCATTTAAGATAATCAATTTTTTAATATTAACCTCGTCTAAAATTACATCTTTCATTTTAGAAAGGTCTTCGCGTTTTGAATTTTCCACAACTACCATTATTTTTTTTAGTGGCTGCCGAACCTTCAAATTATTTTTTGCGCGCATTGATCTTGTAATATAAACGACCTTCTGCGCAATTTCCATCTTGCTTTCCAATTCCTTTTCAATATAAGTTGATTTAGGAAATTCTGTAAGATGAACAGATTCAAATTTTTCTTTTCCGGTAACCGAGTTTAAATTCTGATAAAGCTCTTCAGAAATAAACGGAGCGAACGGTGCCGTTAATTTAGATATTGTAATCAAACATTCATATAGAGTTTGATAAGCAGATAGTTTATTTTCATTCATTTCCGATTTCCAGAAACGTCTTCGGCAACGGCGTACATACCAGTTTGAAAGATGATCAATTGTAAAATCAGAGACAGCACGGGCTGCGCGGGTAACATCATAATTATCCATTAGCAGTTGATATTCATTAACCAGGCTATTTAATTTTGATATTATCCATCGATCAATTTCGGGGCGGACGGTGTATGAAACTAATTCCTCTGCAAAGTTAAATTTATCAATATTAGCATAGAGTGCAAAGAAAGAATATGTATTCAGTAAGGTTCCAAAAAATTTTCTTTGGACTTCGACTAAACCTTCTTCATCAAATAAAGTCGGGCGCCACGGCGGACTGTTCGTAACTAAATACCAACGGGTTGCATCCGCGCCGTATTTATCAAATAAAACGAACGGGTCAACTGAGTTTCCCTTTGATTTGGACATTTTCAAGCCGTTCTTGTCAAGGATTAATTCGTTCACAATTATATTCTTAAAAGCCACGCTATCAAACAGCATTGTTGCAATTGCATGAAGAGTATAAAACCAACCTCTGGTCTGGTCAATTCCTTCGCAAATAAAATCAGCCGGAAAGAAATTTTTTTCAAATAATTCCTTATTTTCAAACGGATAATGATATTGGGCAAACGGCATCGACCCGGAATCAAACCAAACGTCAATTAGTTCCGGAGTTCTTTTATAGATTTTTCCTTCCCGCTCAAAAAATATTTTATCAACAAACGGCTTATGAAGGTCTATCTTTTCAATATTCTTTGCAGAAATTCTTTTACCATCTTCGAGGATAAAACCTTCCTTTAATTCAGCTATACTGCCGACGGCAATCATATCCCCATCATCGCTTACCCAAATCGGAAGAGGCGTGGCCCAAAATCGATCACGCGAAAGGGCCCAATCTTTATTATCCTCAAGCCAGTTTCCAAATCTTCCCGAGCCTACTTCCGGGGGTTGCCAATTAATAGTTTTATTCAGTTCCACCATCCGTTCGGCAACAGAAGTTGTTTTGATGAACCAAGATTCGCGAGCATAATAAATTACCGGTACATTTTCATGACGCCAGCTAAAAGGATATGAGTGAGTTATTGTTTCCTTTCTGAAAAGTTTTCCTTCTTCTTTCAGTTTTTGAATAATTCCCTTGTCGGCATCTTTAACAAATTGACCGGCAAAGTCAGTAATCTCTGCAGTAAACAAACCGCCGCGCGTAACCGGCTGCAGCATCGGCAAATTATATTTTTTTGAAAGCTCATAGTCGTCGGCTCCAAATGCCGGCGCAATGTGAACTATTCCCGAGCCATCTTCAGTGCTAACAAAATCTCCGAGCGTAACGTAAAATGCTTTCTTTTCTGTTTTTACATAATTAAACAATTGTTCATATTCAATTCCTTCAAGGTCTTTACCTTTCAGTTCCGAAAGGATTTCATATTCACCATCGATTACGGAAAGCCTTTCTTTCGCAAGAATAATTTTCTTTCCATTAAAATTAATTTTCACATAATCAACATCTTTACCGACCGCAAGTGCAACGTTTGAAATCAGCGTCCATGGAGTTGTAGTCCAAACCAAAAAGCTTTCATCAGAATTTTTTATTTTAAAGAAGACATAAACCGAAGGATCTTTTGTTTCGCGGTAACCAAGCGCCAACTCGTGCGAAGACAAAACCGTTTCCGATTTTGGATCTTGCGGAACAATTTTATAATCTTTATAAATCAATCCTTTATCAAACAGGGTTTTAAGAGCCCACCAAACTGATTCGATATAATCATTAGTCAAAGTAACATAGGCGTGGTCGAGATCGACCCAATAACCCATACGGGTTGTCATTTTTTCCCAAAGGTCAAGATACGTAAATACAGAATCGCGGCATGCTTGATTATATTTTTCAACCCCATAATCGAAGACTTCGCTTTTTTGTTTTATACCAATTTTCTTTTCAACTTCTATTTCCACCGGCAAACCGTGGGTATCCCATCCTGCTTTCCTTTCGACTCTAAATCCCTGTAAAGTCTTATAACGGCAAACTAGATCTTTCAACGTCCTTGCCATTACATGATGAATCCCTGGTTTCCCGTTAGCAGTCGGAGGACCTTCATAAAAAGTAAATGACTTTGATTTATTTCTTGTAGAAATACTCTTATCAAATATTTTATTTTCTTCCCAGAACTTTAAGATTTTCTCTTCTATTTCAGGATAATTTATTTTTTCTAAATTTTGTTTGAACATCGACTAAAATATTTTTTTGATTATTTAATAATTTTGGTGTGCTGTTTCTTAACCAACATTTTCATATTTTTTAATTAATTCTTTTTCCGCCTGAATAAATTCTTTCAACTCTTTTTCTATTCTTTCTTTTTTCAACACAGTATTCTTAGCATAAAGGTCTGCATCGTTAGTAATTTTTTGTGCTTTAAGCTTTGCTTCTCTTATTTCAAGCTCTGCTTCCTTTTTTGAGTCGATAAAATTACCTTCAAAAATTTTTAGTCTTTCTTGAAGAAGGAGGAGATCTCTTTGCAGAGTGAGATTTTCTACAACAGACATGCCGAAGATTGCCATTGCTCCGAGAGTGACATTTCTTAGGCTGTAAAGAATTAAATTTTCAATAAGTAATTCATTAGCAGCAAAGTAATCTCTAAAAAAAGATATCATTAAAACGCTTATTATAGTTGTCGCAATAATTATTGCAAAAACAACTTTTCCGCCAAAACGCCAGCCGAGAGTTTTATTGATAAACCATCCGCAAGCAAAACACAAGAATGAAAGCACAAACCAAACAGCAAAGTTATTATCTCCGAATTTAAACAAATTAGTGTTGATGAAGTTGGAAGCGAAAATTAAAATCATCAACAAAGTCGGTGTTAAATAATGAGAAACCGGTTTTTTTTCCATCATATCCTCTTAATAACTTCTTTCATTATTAAAGTCATTTTAGGTTCTGCTTTCATTGCAGTAGAAATAATTTCATTCACATCTATGGATTTGAGAGAATCGGGAAAACATTCATCGGTAATAATACTGATACCTAAAACTTTCATTCCCATGTGGTTCGCAACAATATTTTCAGGGATGGTTGACATTCCGACAACATCGGCTCCGGTAGCTCTTAGAAATCTATATTCGGCTCTTGTTTCAAGATTGGGACCTGGCACCGCAATATAAACTCCTTTTTGAACTTTAATTTTATTTTCCAGTGCAACTTCTTCTGCAATTTTAATTAATTCGTGGCTGTAAGGTTCGCTCATATCAGGGAACCTTGGTCCCAGTTCATCTTCATTTTTACCGATAAGTGGATTATCTCCAAGAAGATTTATATGATCGGTCATAAGCATAATATCACCCCGCTTAAAGTGCGGATTCATACCACCACACGCATTAGACACAAGCAAAGTTTTTACGCCTAAAAATTTCATAACTCGTACCGGATAAGTAATTTGCTTCATCGTATAGCCTTCATAATAGTGAAAGCGTCCCTGCATGGCTACAACTTTTTTATTACCTATAGTTCCGAATATTAATTTTCCCCTGTGCGATTCGACCGTAGACAAAGGGAAATGGGGCAAGTCCGAATAATCAATTTCGTGATCAATTTTAATTTCTTTGACTAATCCGCCAAGTCCGGTGCCCAAAATAATTCCTACCGGATATTCATCCCCGTTTTTTTGTCGAATAACTTTAAGGGTTTCCTGGATTTTTTCTTTTAAATTTTCCATTTATTACAATAATTTATTTACAATCTCATCTACATCCAGATCAATTTTTTTTGACTGTTCAACTTTTTTATTAGCTACCGGGGTTTCCTCGCCAGCATCTTCAATTTTCATTTCAAGAAGATGAGCCTGGGAGTATATAATTGATTTTAGATTCGCAATTATTAAATCTCTTTCTTCTCTCAAGTTAATCACCGAATTCCGGATTTCGTTTGCGTTTTCTCTTGCTTTCTCCAAAATCTGCGAAGCTTTTATTTCCGCTTCTTTTATCATCAGGCTAGCTTGTTTTTTTGTTGATTCAATTGATTTTGAAGTTGACTCATGTGCCTTTAATAAAGTATCCTGAAGATTTTTTTCAATCTTTCTAAATTCTGTCAGTTTAGCAGTTGCTTGATCAAGTTCCTTTTTCAAAGAATCATTTTCTTTCAAGACATTTTCAACTTCATCGGCAAGTCTATCTAAAAAAGCTTGAACTTCTTCTTTATCAAATCCGCGAAACGATTTATTAAATTCCTGTTTTTTAATGCTTATGGGGGAAACTTTCATAGCTTCTCCTTCCAATCTTTTGAATAATCTCTTTCGCCAAAAATTGCCGAACCAATCCTGAGCATTGTGGCGCCTTCTTCAATAGCTAAGTCAAAGTCCGATGTCATTCCCATAGAAAGCTCTTTTAGATTCAATCCCTCGGCATTTAATTTGTTTTTTAGTTTATACAAAGTCCTAAAACTTTTTTTAATCAGATCTCTATTTTCAGTAAAAGGAGCGATGGTCATTAAACCTGTAAGTTCTATATTGTGAAATTCCCTACAATAAAAAGCAATATCCCTTACTTCACTCTCTCCTATTATTCCTGATTTAGTTTCCTCGTTCGACGTTTTAACCTGTAAAAGAATTTTTTGCATCTTATTTATTTTACCGGCGTATTTATTTATTTCGGATGCAAGCAAAAGTGAATCAACCGAATGTATATATTCTGCAGAATTTACAACAAAACGCACCTTATTACGCTGTAGATTGCCTATAAAATGCCATATTATCTTATCTCCAAAACTTGCAAATTTAGCATCAAGCTCCTGAGCTTTATTTTCTCCGAAGTCTCTTATGCCTTCATTGTAAGCCGCTTGAATATCATCTAAGCCGAAATTTTTTGAAACGGCAATAAGCTTGATTTCAGAAGTTTCTCTATTTGCTTCCTTACATTTTTCTGAAATTTTTTCTTGGACAATCTTTAATTTTTCTGAAATCATAACAAAATTAAGAGTGTGAATTTATAGGTTTTTGAATCAATAATCAACGTAAAATGAACTGTAAGATACATCATTTCTAAAGCATCTTCCCATAATATTAGCTGTTTATTGAATAAAAATAAACTAAAAGGTCTAATTTTAATTTAAATAATTGATTTCAAGTTAAAAAATTATTTCGATTTTTCGTAAGTTTGGGAAAGAATTTTTTACAAATTATGGATTAAAAAATGGGAAATGACTTTTTAACTACAATTAAATCAAAAGCATCACAAAAGAAAAAAACTATTGTCCTGCCGGAATCTCATGACGAGCGGGTGCTAAAAGCAGCCGAAACCTTGACAAAACAAAATATAGCTTCAATAATTACACTTGGAAATGAAGAAAAAATTTTTGATGATGTCAAAAAGCTTAATATCGATCTTAGCAATGTAAGAATTATCGATCCCGAAAAGTCTGATAGGTTTGATTCTTATACAAATACTTTTTACGAATTAAGAAAGAAAAAGGGATTAACAATTGAGCAAGCCAGAGAAATAATGAGACGTGATTTGTTTTTTGGCGCCATGATGGTAAAAGAGGGAATAGCAGACGGCAGCGTCGCCGGTTCAACTGCATCCACAGCAGATGTTTTGCGCGCTGGGATTCAATGCATAGGAATGGCTGATGGAATTTCTATTGTATCAAGCTTTTTCTTAATGGTTTTTCCGGAAAAAACTTATACTTTTAGTGACTGCGGAGTCGTGCCAGATCCTAATGCAGAACAACTTGCCGACATTGCCATATCTGCTGCTGATAATCATCATAAATTAACCGGCGAAATCCCGGTAGTTGCGATGCTTTCTTTTTCAACAAAAGGAAGCGCACAACATGAATCTGTGGAGAAAGTTATTGAAGCAACCAAGATTGCAAAAAATAAACGCACAGATTTAATGATTGACGGTGAGCTTCAGTTTGATGCGGCAATTGTAGAATCAATCGGAAAAAAGAAAGCTCCCGGCAGTGAAGTCGCCGGGCACGCAAATGTACTCATCTTCCCGGATCTAAACGCCGGGAATATTGGCTATAAAATTGCGCAGCGTTTAGGCGGATGTGAAGCAATTGGGCCCCTTATCCAGGGATTAAAAAAGCCATATTTTGACCTTAGCCGCGGCTGCAGCGCTGATGATATTGTAAACACTGCAGCATTTGCAATTTTGATGAGCTAACTCACTTATTAACTTTCAAGATTGACTTACTAAAACTTTTTGGATATGTTAACTTCACGATCAGAAAATTTGGAAGCGGACATATCCAATTTTATTTTAAATCTATTTCTCAATGCAATCTTCAAATAGAATAAAAGAAAATATTTACCCCGAAAAAGGCAGCTTAAGAAAAATTTTAGGGGTTGGCTTTGGAATAGCCATTACTATTGGCGGTACCATCGGCGTCGGTATTTTAAGAACACCGGGAATGGTCGCTGCACAGTTACGAAATTCTTATTTGATTATGGCTGCTTGGGTTATAGGCGGAGTCTATGCGCTTCTGGGAACTGTTTCCGTAATTGAATTAGGGGCGATGATCCCAAAAGCAGGAGGATGGTATGTTTTTGTCAGGCGGGCTTTTGGAGATTACGCCGGTTTTGTAATAGGCTGGAGTGACTGGATAGCAACTTCCGCTTCAGTAGCTTCTTTCGCTATCGCAATCGGAGAATTTTCAATCTCTCTTTTTCCTTCCGGTTTTTTAGGCATAAAAGAAATAGCAATTATATCCATTCTTCTTTTAACTTCACTTCAATGGTTTGGACTAAAATCCGGAAGTCTAACCCAGGAAATTACAAGCATAATAAAAGTAACCGCATTCCTGGCTTTAGTGTTTACTTGCTTTTATTTCGGAAAGCATGTTGCAGCGGTTTCAAGCATTAACGGCGATATTGCAAAATTAAATTTGCCGACAGGTTTATTTGCAGCATTTGTTATTGCATTACAGTCAATAATTTTCACATACGATGGTTGGTACAGCGCTATTTATTTCACGGAAGAGGACCGTGACCCCGGCAAAAACCTTTCACGTTCAGCTATAAGCGGAGTTCTGGCAATCATCGCTATTTATCTCCTGGTTAATTTAGGCTTGTTATACGTTCTCCCGGTATCAGAGCTTGGTTCTTCGACAGCGCCCGCAACCACAGCAGCCATAAAGATGTTCGGAAACAATGGCGGAAAAATAATAACCATTCTTTCTATCGCAGCATTAATAAGTATTTTAAATGCCGCTCTTCTAATTGCAACAAGGATAATTTTCGGTTTAGGAAGGAATAAACTTTTCACTACAAAAATTACTACTGTCAGCAAAGATGGCTCACCTCGTTTTGCTCTTTTAGTTAGCACGGCATTTGTAATTTTACTTATCGCTTCAGGCACTTTAGAAATTTTAATTGCAGTGTCAGCCTTTTTTTATGTGGTAAATTATTTTGCCGGATTTTCTTCTTTATTTTATTTAAGGAAAAAGGAACCCGAATTACCGCGACCCGTTAAGGCTTGGGGCTATCCCTGGACTCCACTAATTTTTATCACCGGCTCATTGATATTTTTAATTGGAGATGTATTTAGTGACCCGCTTAATGCTTTATTAGCTGCAGTATTTTTTGCAGTTAGTTATCCAGCTTTTAAATTAGTCCGAAAATTAAATTCAATTTGAAATTATAAAATTCATATAAATAAAACATAGTTTGGAATAGATGGTATCTTTTTTGAGAAGACACCATTTATTCTAAAATTATCCCTACGGATTAAATTGATATATATAGCTATAGCCATCTATCCAGCCCCAAATGATGCCCACAAATGAACCAAAGGGGATTGTAAGAAAACTATTCAATGTCATATATGCATTATCAGGTGAACCATTATTTCTTGAAACAAATATTATAGCCCCTACAATAATCCCTAATCCCGTTCCGGCAAGAAACCATCCAGGTATTCCAAGCCAATGGTTTTTATAACTCGCTTCCTTTATTTTATCTAAAGGCGCGACTTCAGACTGTGTTAATATTTTTTTTGTTACTGAATATTCCATTGTGTCGTTAGCAATATTAATATCACCGGCATTTATTTGTTCATCGTTTTTAAGTTGAAGATTTGCTGACTTATAATCAATACCGGTGTAATTTATCTTTTTGATTTCTGACAAGGCAACTTTTCTGTAATTTTTATCTAAACGGTATCCTATTGAATAAAGTGTATCGTTCTTAATTACGGCTCCGTTATTAATTGTTAAAGAACTGTCGTTTATAAATTTGACGTTAATACTTTTATCTTTAACAGAATTATTAAAGTCCTGATATAATTTCTCTTTGGAAGGAAAATCTTTAACCGTATAGATTGAAGAGCAGCTTTCTAAAATAAAGATAAAAAAGAAGATCAAGAGGCGGATAGAATTTTTCATATAAACTCCCATAATAAGTTGTTTAAAAATATTTTAAGCCAGAGGCTTACAAATTAATTAACCAAACAACAAACATGAAAAAAACCGCTTCACCGGAAATGGCTCTCCGGCTAACGTTTACCATCCGCTATGTAAATCATGTGATATGTGCAAAAAAACTATTACGATTGCAATTAGAAATCAAGTAAAATATAGTAACTGTTCGTAATTAAATGCCATTCTTCTAAGGTTGATAAACTGGTCACCTGTTATCGATAAGTAGATTTAGTTTTCCAAAATACATTAAGAGAGTATTTTCCCTATAGATTTTACCGTCTTTTGTTCTTGTATCGATAAGAGTAAAAACGGTATGCAGAAAATAAAATAGGAAAGATCAAAAACATCATATACTACGGCTTGATAAAAACCAACCTCAAATATTTTATAAAGCATGGAAAGAAAGACCGGAAGGAAAAGCATTATTCCGGCTGCAAAAAAGACTTCATACAGATTTGAGGCAATCCAGCCAAGATAAATGGCTATTCCTAAAATGATAATGACGTTCCAAAACGGCAGGAATGAAAGATAGGATTGGACTGCAAATGGTCCGTTTGTAAGAAAAGAATTTTGATCCCATAAAAAAAACGGTAATAAAGTAAACCAAAAAACAAGAGCTAAAAGGAAAATGAATGTGATCCCTTTAGGAATGTTGGATTTAAAGAGATATACAAGGTAAACAGCATAAATAATAGCAACGACTGACCTTGTTGAAAGAGCAAGTCCGAATAAGATCCCGAACAAATCAAATTTGTAATTGTAATTATCGCGATCATAGAATTTTTCCATGAGGAAGATTAAGACTACCGGAATCATCATGTTAAAGAAAAGCTCATCGCGAACGACAAATCCATAATAAAGTACCGGACTCAATAGTAAAATTATTATGCGGAATAGATTTTCCTTCAAAGTATTTGAAAAATAAATAACCGAGATTAAAAACAAAGAGAGTCCTACAACTTCAAGGTATCCGATGTTTTTCAGAAGGTAAAATGGGATTGATAAAAAAAACAAAACAGGAAATCCCGATGGTGTAAAGGGTGAGTTGTAGGGAAAACTTCCATTAAATAATCTTTTGATCCAATCCTCTATTGCCGGAAGCCTTCCGACTTCTCCAAAGCGGGGAAGAAATGTGACAAAAAGAAATGAGATGAATACTACTATACTTGAAAATACTACAATAAATTTCTGATTAAGGAAAACATAACTTTTGTCATTCAGCCTGTTAAGGAAAAACAATACGGCGGAAAAGATTATCAAATATAAACCGGTTAACAATACAGGATATTTTAGATAAATAGCAGAGTACTTAAAAAAATATAACCCGCTTACGAAAGCAATAAGTATTACTGCAGCAGTATTTCTTATATTGTTTTTCCCGAACATAAAATCAGGAGACCAGTTTTTTCTTTAGCGGTCTATCGAAAAGCTTAGCCATTTCTTTGTAAGTTTGGGCTAAGTTTGACGGGACTTGATCCCAGGAAAAGCGCCACGTCCAGTTACCACCAAGCGTACCGGGGAAATTCATTCTTGCATTGCCTCCAAGGTTAAGGATATCTTGCATGGGAATGATAGCCATATCGGCAACCGAAGCATACGCAAGCCTTATTAAATGAAAAGTAATATCGTCTCCGTAGTAGTTCAAATATTTCTGTGTGTGAGAATAAATATCATTATCTTCATTCTTTGCTTTTTCAAAATAGGCACGAGTAGTATCATTATCATGCGAGCCGGTATGAACCACACAATTAGAATTAAAATTATGAGGAAGGAATTTCCTTTCCATATCAGTACCAAAAGCAAACTGGAGGATTTTAATACCGGGGAAATCGAATTTATCTCTTAAAGCAACAACCGCATCCGTAATGACACCAAGGTCTTCGGCAATGATAGGAAGTTCACCCAAATATTTTTTTAGAGAGCTAAAGAGCTTTTCACCCGGAGCTTTGACCCACTTTCCGGTTTCTGCCGTAAGTGCATCGCCGGGAATTTCCCAGTAAGCCTCGAAGCCCCGGAAGTGATCGATGCGAACAATATCGACTAATGTTAAAAGACTTTTCATTCTATTGCGCCACCAGAGGAAATCATCTTTCCTCATTTCGTTCCAACGATAAAGCGGGTTTCCCCAAAGCTGTCCTGTTGCACTAAAATAATCAGGAGGAACACCAGCGACAGTTTCAAGGTTTCCGTCTTCATCAACTGTAAAAAGATTTCTATTTGCCCAAAGATCGACACTGTCATAGGCAATGAAGATCGGCATGTCGCCGATAATTTTTATTCCTTTTTCATTCGCGTATTCTTTTAAGCTAAGCCACTGTCTGAAAAAATTGAACTGTACAAATTTGTGGTAAAGAATATCGTCAGATAATTTTTCTTTCCATAAATTAAGAGAGCGGGCATCGCGTTTAACCAAGCCCTTATCCCAGCTTGTCCATATCCGTCCCCCGTGAAAATCTTTAGCCGCCATGAATAAAGAAAAATCTTCAAGCCATTCGGAGTTGGACTCACAAAAGATCTTAAATTCATTTTCCTGACCGTTAGGATTTTTCTTAAACGATTCAAACGCCTTCTTCAAAATGAATCTTTTATAATTGATTACATCGCCGTAATCGATTTGATGATCTTTTTGATAAGGAATATTTTCAATGTCATGTTCCTCAAGGAAGCCGGCTTCAGAAAGCTTCTCCGGGCTGACTAAAATCGGATTTCCTGCAAATGCCGAAAAGCATTGATAAGGCGAGTCCCCGTAACCCGTAGGTCCAAGCGGAAAGACTTGCCATAGCTTTTGTCCCGCCGCTTCTAAAAAATTAACGAAATTATATGCTTCATTTCCTAGATCTCCGATTCCATATTTTCCCGGTAAAGAAGTTGGGTGGAGTAATATTCCGGCAGCGCGTTCAAATCTCATTTTTAACCTCATTTTTTTAGTAACAAAAAATAGGAATGATTAAACGAAATAAAAAACGGCTCTGTTGAAGAGCCGCTTTCTATAATTTTATTTCATGGGAAATATTTTATCTTAAAAGATTTTTGTTGAGAAAAGAATAAATATCAGTCCACGCTTTTTCAGCATCAGATTTGTTATATCCGGTCTTGTTATAAGGATTCATAAAAGCATGTTGACCACCGGGATAAAATTTCACCGTGGTGTTTAGCGAATTTTCTTTTGCTGACTTCTCAAAATCATTTACAACTTTAGGTGTAAATACTTTATCGCTATCGCCAAAGGCACAAAGGATTGGGCAGTGAATTTCTTTTAATGAATTCCCGGAATAATTCAGACTGCCGTAACAAACTACGCAAGTTTTTAGTTTAGGAATATTTAACGCTGCCTGAAATGAATAACCTCCTCCAAAACACCAGCCAATCGAGCCTATCTTACTTTTGTTTACTTGAGGCATTTTATCGAGATATTGAAAAGCAGATTTTAAGTCAGTTATGGCTCTTGCTTTTGGAAGAGTGCTGCTTAACTCGGCAGCTTCCTTATAATTAGAAGTAACTTTCCCGCGGTAAAGGTCAACAGCAAGAGCAACTATACCGCGCTTCGCGAAGTTATCCGCGTTTTCTTTCATCCAGGGAGTTAACCCCCACCATTCATGGACTAAAATTAATGCCGGAAACTTTTCTTTTCCTACCGGAACAGCTAAATAAGCGCTTACTGTATCAATCCCGCTTAAATATGTTATCGTTGAAGTTTTGATCTTAAATTTTCCGGAAGAGCTATCTTTACCTATATTTTTTTTCTGGTAGCCAAAATTTATTCCGGTAAAAAGAAACGATAGAATAACGATAAACGAAAGTCGGATAAAAATATTCTTCATAATTTTGCTCCTAAATATTTAAGATAATTTCACTTCCTTATTTTTGCAAGAGTCTTTTTAGCGATTTCATAAACATGCGCTGGGGTAAAACCATATTTTTCCATAACCACTTCAACAGGCGCGGAGGCACCAAATTTTTCCACGCTGATGCATTCTCCAAGGTCACCGACATATTTTTCCCATCCCATTTTTACACCGGCTTCGACGGAAACTCTTGCTTTCACATTTGAAGGGAGAATGTTTTCTTTATACTCTTCAGGTTGCTGCTCAAATAATTCCCAGCTTGGGAAGCTAACCACGCGAACTTTTATTCCTTCGGCTTTTAATTTATTCGCAGCTTGCAAGGAAATGGACACCTCAGAACCCGAAGCCATTAGAATTATTTCAGGAGCTCCGGCACAATCTAATAAAACATAAGCACCGCGTAGAAGTCCTTCTGCAGAGGGATATTTATTTTGATCAAGCACAGGTAAGCCTTGGCGTGTTAATAGAAGTGCAACAGGGCTTCCCTTATGTTCGATTGCATAGCGCCATGCGTAAGCAGATTCATTTGCATCGGCAGGACGAATTACAATAACTTTAGGAATAGCGCGAAGCGAGGCAGTTTGTTCCACGGGCTGATGCGTTGGTCCGTCTTCGCCCACGCCAATGCTATCGTGAGTAAAAACATAAATCGGTTTTATTTTTGAAATAGATGCAAGCCTTATTACCGGCCGAAGATAGTCGGAGAAAATAAAGAATGTCGCGCCGAACGGAATTACTCCGCCGTAAATTGCCATACCGTTTAAGATTGCACCCATAGCATGTTCGCGGATACCGTAATGAATTGTACGTGCTCTATAGTTATCCGCGCTAAAGCTTCCGAATTCTTTTAAGAAAGTATCAGTCGAAGGATGAAGATCAGCCGAACCTCCGATTAGCGTTGTAAGGTATGGTGCGATAGTGTTTAATACTTTTCCCGAAGAAGTGCGGGTTGCTATTTTCTTTCCTTCATCCGGGAATACCGGCAGTTTCGTTTTCCATTCTTCGCCGAAATCTCCACTCATAATTTTCTTGAAATACCTTGCATCATCAGGGTATTTATTTTCATACTGTTTGAATAAATCGTTCCATTCCTTTTCAAGTAGAATTCCTTTTTCTTTAACAGTCTTAAAATAATTTGCAACTTCAGAAGGAATTAAGAAATCTGGTTCTTCGGGCCAGCCAAGATTTTTTTTGGTAAGTTTTACTTCTTCAACGCCGAGCGGAGAGCCGTGGGAAGATGCAGAGTCATGTTTGTTCGGGCTTCCGAATCCAATATGAGTTCTCGTAATAATTAAAGAAGGTTTCGATGTTTCCGATTGTGCATTCTTTAGTGCAGCTTCAAGCGAAGATAAATCATTTACATCTTCAACATGCTGGACATGCCAATTGTATGCTTCGAAGCGTTTACCAACATCTTCGGAAAAAGCAAGAGAAGTTGAGCCGTCGATAGTAATTTTATTATCATCATAAAAGAAGATAATTTTTCCAAGTTTAAGATGACCGGCTAAAGAAGCCGCTTCGTGCGATATTCCCTCCATCATTTCGCCGTCGCTGCAAATTCCATATATAAAATGATCGAGAATTTTTATGTCTTCCTTATTAAACAAAGACCCAAGATGTGCTTGAGCAATTGCCATTCCAATAGCGTTTGCAAATCCTTGTCCAAGTGGACCGGTTGTAGTTTCCACGCCGGGTGTAAGTCCGTATTCGGGATGACCGGGGGTAATGCTTCCCCACTGTCGAAATTGCTTTAACTGTTCGAGCGGCAGATCATATCCGCACAAATGGAGAAGAGAATAAAGAAGCATACTTCCATGCCCGGCAGATAAAATAAATCTATCTCTGTTTAACCATTTTGGGTTAGCAGGGTTGTGTCTCATATATTTTGCATAAAGCGTGTATCCAATCGGAGCGCATCCCATCGGCATTCCGGGATGACCTGAGTTTGCTTTTTGCACTGCATCCACGGAAAGAAATCTTATTGTGTTTATTGCAAGTTGTTCCAATTGTTGATTATTATCGGGCATTCTATTCTCCATCTAAAAAAATTGATATTCTAAATGTTTAAATATATTAAAAACAAAAGAATTTAGTAACTGATGTTACGCAACTCTTGGAAAATTGGAGTAGTGGAATAATGGAATAATGGAATTGAGCGATACCTTTCATTATTCCAATGTTCCGAAGGGCTGTTTCTGAGTAAGATGTGTCAGTAAGACTATTCAATTGTGATTTAATACTATCAATCTTCCCGAATCATTAGATTTTGGGTAACAAAAGTTTTAATAAACCATTATCGGGAATTATCTTTAAGAAAAACGACAGACCGGGGAAGATAGAGTTACACAGGGATAATAAGCATAGATATAGCTTTTTATAGTGCATTCACAGTGCATTCAAATTTTCGTAATAATGGTTGAAAATTTGGTTTTAGAATGGAGAAAAACAGAATATTTCTTTTATATATAAACAAAATTTAAAGGAGAAAAGTACGAAGATATTTGCCTTATTAAACTTTGAAATACTCTTTGAATATGTTCAGACAATTTACCAAAATTTATTCGTAAAATTCTTAATTCATCTTCCCAGCACACATAAATAGTCTATTTTGAAAACTTAAAATAAATCTTGTACTCCCAAGGATTTAATTCAAATTTTTGTGAATTGTCAAAAGAAACTTTTTCTCCCGTGAACAAGTTTGTATAGCTTCCTTCAATCAACTTACTGTTAATATTTCTGCTAACAGTTTTACCGGATAAATTAAACACAGCAAAAACCTTGTCGCCGTCTTTCTCTCTAACGAACGAATAAACTGATTTATCTTCCGGTGACGAAACAAGCTGAACCTTTCCTCCTTCATCTCCTGCAAGCAACGCTTTGTCCTTCAATCTTAAATTGAAAAGCTTTGTATAAAATTCACGATAAGGAGAAGGTTTCCAATTAATCGGATCTTTCTCAAAAAATTTTAAGCGTTTGTGCATTCCGATTTCTTGTCCATTATAGCATAGCGGCATCCCGGGAATTACCACGGTAAAAGCGGCAAATGTTTTTGCTGCATCTCCGAATTTTTCAAACTCTGTTCCGTTCCAGCTATTCTCATCGTGGTTTGAAGTGAATCTCATTCTAAAAGAATTTTCCGGGAATTTTTTTTGTTCGTTATCAAAAAACTTTATCACATCACGGGCATTCTTTTTCCCTATATAAATTTCATGCATCAAATCATAAAGTGTCCACGAGTAAGTCATATCGAATGCTTTTACTTGCAGCTGCGGTTTTTCGGCTTCGGCAAGCATAAAGATTGGTTTTATTTTTTCTAATTGAGCCCGGGCTTCATCCCAGAAAGGAGTAGGAACCATATCTGCTACGTCGCATCGGAAGCCGTCAATATTGCAATCCTTCACCCAAAATTCCATTGCCTTGATCATTGCAGTCCAAAGCTTTTTATTTGAATAATCAAGAGCAATAACATCAGTCCAATCTTTAACAGGGGGTATAAAATTTCCTGCAGAATCTTTTTTGTAAAAACCGGGGTGTTCCTTCGTCCAAACATTATCCCATGAAGTATGATCTGCAACCCAATCGAGAATTACATACATTCCCATTTTATGAATTTTTGCTACAAGAGACTTAAATTCTTTTAAAGTTCCGAATTCGGGATTTACCGTTTCATAATTTCGAACAGAATAATAGCTGCCGAGTTTACCTTTGCGGTTTTTTACACCGATAGGATTTATCGGCATAAACCAAAGAATACCGGCTCCCATCTTTTTCAATTCGGGAAGATGCTTGGCAAAATCTGCAAAGCTTCCGCTTTCAGAATATTGGCGCAAATTTACTTCATAGATTGTTTGGTTATAGCTCCATACCGGGTGCTTAACATAGGATTTGGGCTGAGCATAAGTTTTAAGAAACGTATTGCTTAATATGAAAGCAATAAAAAAAATTAAGATTGCAGCTTGAATAAATCTATTAATAATTGATGACATAATTTGCTTGTCTATTTAAATAATTATTGGAAATTAAATTAAAATATTTCCCCAGGTGATTTGTTTACAACTTAAAAATATTCGCCTTTTTCTGATCAATTCCTTTTACTTCACCTACTCTCGATTCTTCTCCTTGATACGGTCCACCGATCTTCTTATTGTTTTCGAGAGACTGCTCAACCTTCAATTTTTCTCTTACTTTCTGGTATTTTTGCAAAATTGATTGTTGTTTGAGTATTTCTTCATACAACCTTTTTTTCATACCGACCATTTTAGAAATGCTGCCTTTATATTCTTCATGCTCAACTTTAACAGCGCCTATACTTATCTGAAGTTGTTCAAGCTCTTTCAAAGTTTCTGTTATTTGCTCCCTGTAGCTTTGAAGTTTCTCTTCGTACTCCTTCATTTCATTGAACTGCTTATTCTTTTTTTCTTCCATTTTTGAAAAGCTGTCTTTAAAGATATTTAAAAGCTCCTGCAAACTTTTTTCAAGGACAATTTTTTTCTTTAAAAGAAGTTCGGATTCAAAACGCAAATCGGAGTTGAAACTTTTCTTTTCAAGTGATTCTTCCTCCAGTTTCAACAGTTCATTTTTTGCATTCTCTCTTTGTTCTTCAATTTTCTTAACAATTTCAGAGAGCGATTCAGCTTCCGCCTGGCGCATGTTTAATATTTTTTCACTTTCTTCAAGCGCGGCAATCTTCTCAAACAACATCAGATCTTTTTCGTCAATATCTTTTTCTTTTTTCAAGACAATTTGCTCAAGGACATTTCTTTTTTTATTTATCTCGTTCATCTCAGAGTTAAATTTCTGAAACATCTTTGTAAATCGTTCTTCAAGCTCAAAGTTGCTTTGTTCGATTTCCTTTTTTCTTTTTTCAAGCAGAGGTACTAATTCATGCAGCTTAATCTTTTGACCGGAAAGCTTGTCTATTATTTCCTTTTCCTGTGAAAATTTTTGTTGAATATCACTTTTCAAATCTTCATACTTTTTCGTTTCCTCTTTTAATTCCACAGATTTCTTCTCAAGCGAAAGGATTTCCAAATTTAATTTTGAAAGCCGCGTTGCTTTTATAGAGAGTGATTGATCGATAGCGTAAAGTTCTTTTTCCTTAAACCTGCTTTCCTCCGAAAGCTTTTTAAACTTTTCCTCCATCTCTTCTACAAGTCCCTGCTTAGATTCAATCTCAAGCTTAAACTCTTCAAGTTCTTTAATCAAGCCGCTTTTTTCCTTTTCCTCCTCCAGGAGTTTTTCAAGGCGGATGCGAATGTTCTTTTCTTTTTCATGAAGTTCAGCAAGATTTTTTATGGTGGAATTATATTCGCTTTTAATTGAATTTAATTTTTGTGAGTGCTCTTTTATTTGAAATTCTTTAATCTCAATTTCTTTTTCGAGATTACTTTTAGTCTCTTTGTATGAATGAATTTTTTCTTCATCTTCATTTAAGTTTTTATTAACCTCATTCTGCTTTGACGAAAATTTAATTTGTTCTTCTTCAATTTTATTTAACTCTTCTTTCCTTAATTCAATAAGATTCAGAAGCTCCGATTCCTGTTCGTTTAATGCCTTAATTCTTTCATTTGCTTCAAGGATATATTTTTCACTTTCAGCATTGGGTTCAGAGGAGGATGATTGGTCATCACTATCGCTGTTGTCTTCAATTTGCTGTTCGCTATTTAAAAGATTTTCCAAGCCTTCAACCTTACCGGAATAAGAAAGAATTGTATTCTGAAGTTCATCCTTCATATCGCCGAGACTTTCGATGCGGCGTTGGAACTCTGAAAGTTGTTCCTGTTTTTGATGTTCTTCGGCATTCAGGAAGTTAATCTTTTCTTGAACAATATTTTTTTCATTATTTAATTGAGAAACTTCCTTTCGGAGTTTTTTCAAAAGCTCTTCGAGATATCTTGCATTTTCCTGTTTTTCGGCTATAAAATGGAGCTGGGTTTTCAACTCTTCATTCTCGTCGCGCAATTGTTCTAATTCTTTATTTTTAAATAATCCCATAGACATTTCTCCGGTTCTAAAACAAATATTAAACTTGCCTTATTAATTAGTAGTTTAACTTAATTATTAGTTAGGTAATTTTCAATCATAATAAATTTTGGTGATGTTTTTGGAGAGGCAAAATCGTCTTTAATAACTTAAAGTGCGATTAGATTTCGCCGTTTTTAATTTTTAATCTCCATTTTATTTTTTCGATTTGGCGGTTGATTATCAGGTCTGCTAAAGCAGCGGGTATAAAATCTTTGTTTGACGATGAAAATAATTTAGACAATTCTTTTTCATTCACATCTATGCGGTATAATAAATTTATTACTCCATTGTAGTCATCATCTAACATTTTGGAAAGTTTTTTTGTAAGGTAAATTCTGAATTCATTAATCGTTTTGAGGTTTTCGCCGGTAGTTTCAAGTTCAAACCCGTTACTTTTTAAGGTACCGGAAATTAATTTAGAAACTTCTTTAACGTTAATCAATTCTTCCATTAATCTATCTTCGAAAAGGTTTTAGAAAATTATTGTCTATTGTTCTTTATTTTAATTAAGCGGTATGCCGAATAAGAAAAGAATGGGGCGGCAAAAACGTCTATGGAATAATGAACATGCTGTAAAAGAACAGCGGCTGCAACAATAATCGTAAAGGCAAGCAGCATATATTTAAATGGCTTACTATCGGCAATAAGGAAAAAAAAGAAAAGAGTAGCGGTATGCCCCGAAAAAAACAAATCCTTTGTTAGAATCCTGCCGCTTCCGAAAAATTGTATAAATGGATCATTTAACAAAATCATTCGTACTGGAGGGTTTAGCGGCAGAAGGAACATTGCAATTATTCGAAACACTAGCATAAGGGAGTAAGACTGAATTGCAAATAATAACTTTTGCGGATGTTTAACGATAAGGGCTATCGTAATAATCAAAGAGAGATAAATTAGGGTGAAGATAAGCCAGGTTAAATTTACAGGTTGAAAAGTTTTAAGTAGCGGATCGAGTAAAACGACGCCTTGCCGATGTTCGACAAATTCAAGAAAATTTGACATGGAGGCTAATACAAAAACAAGAAGTATAGCCGAAAGAATAAATTCGATAAATAATTTTTTATTTTTAATAAACTCCGACCAGTTCATTTTAATTTATTTACCTTTAGATTTTTTTTTGGCATAGTTCAGTTAGAACGCCAAGAGTTGATTTGGGATGAAGAAATGCAATATCAAAACTTTCCGCGCCCGGGCGTGGTTTTTTATCGATCAATTTTATTCCTTTAGATTCTATTTCTTTTAATGAAAGATCGACATCATCAACGGCAAAGGCAATATGATGAATTCCTTCTCCATGTTTTTCGATAAACTTTCCGATAGCGCCTTGAGGATCGGTAGTTTCAAGCAGTTCAATTTTAGTTTCACCTGCTTTGAAAAATGCAGTTCTAACTTTCTGATCTTCTACTTCTTCAATTAAATAACATTTGAGTCCGAAAATACTTTCATAAAATTTAATTGATTCATCTAGGTTCTTAACTGCAATTGCAATATGTTCTATGCGGTTTACGTGCATTTTGTTTATGATGAACTATTTATCCATTGATAAATTAACTTAAAAAATTTAATCCAATAACATTAAAACCACAAATTATCATATTGTAAAAATAATATTGTTAGAATTCCAAACCTAACAGAATTGGAAAAGTTTGCTGTTTTAAGATTGGGACACCCTCTTTAAACAAACCGTCTCTTAAGCTGGTCAAGGCAAAATAGTATTGAAGATAAAAGGATAATTTCTAATACTGCCTTTTACACTGAAATGCTAAAGGAATCCTGTTTGCAAAATTCTTTTAAAGTATTATTTTAATTTTGACTTTATTACCGTATTATTATTCATTCTTAATAAAATAAGAAAGAGAGACAATTTATGATGATGAAACAATTTAGCAAATCAAAATACAAAATTTCGCAGCTTGGTTTTGGCTGCTGGGGGATTGGAAAATCAATGTGGATCGGGGCAGATGATATTGAATCTAAAAAAACTCTTCATAAAGCGATAGACAAAGGGATAAATTTTTTCGATACTGCACTTGTATATGGAAACGGGCATAGCGAGCAGCTTGTCGGAGAGGTTGAAAAAGAATGTAATGAGGAATTATTCATTGCCTCAAAAGTACCGTCAAAAAAGTTAGAATGGCCTGCCTCAGATAGTTCGACGTTGAAAGAATCTTTTACAAAAGAATATATAATAAAAAAAACAGAAGAGAGCCTTAGAAATTTGAAAAGAGAATATATCGATTTAATGCAATTCCATGTGTGGAATGATAAGTGGGCAAAGGAGGATGATTGGAAAGAAGCAATTCATAAATTAAAGAAAGACGGTAAAGTCCGTTTTTGGGGAATTTCCATAAATGATCATCAACCAAGCAACGGTATTGAAGCTGGTAAAACAGGGTTAATAGACAGTTTTCAGGTTATCTTTAATATTTTTGACCAGAAACCAGTAGAAAAACTTTTCCCATTCTGTCTTGAAAATAAAATCAGCATTCTTGCAAGAGTTCCTTTTGATGAAGGTGCATTAACCGGAAATATTGATCCGGCTACAGAATTTCCGGTAGGAGATTTTCGAAACAGTTATTTCAGAGACAAGCGAAAAGTAGACGTAAAACTACGGGTAGATAAAATATGGAGTGATGTAAAATCAGAGACTGCATCGGTGGCGGAAGCTGCTTTAAGATATATTATAAGCTTTGAGGCAGTTACATCTGTAATACCGGGCATGAGAAAGGAAAAAAATCTCCTGGCGAATTTAAAAAGTGTTGAGAAGGGACCCCTTTCTCAAGAACTTTTGGAACAGTTAAAAGTTCACCGGTGGGATAAGAATTTCTATATATAATTTTAACAACCTTCAGCAATCGTTTGAAAAAAACAATTACAATATTCGGCAGCTCGTTACCTAAAGAGGGAGACAAAGAATTTGACTATGCCTATCAACTCGGAAGTCTTCTCGCAAAAAATAACTTTAATATATGTACCGGCGGCTACCGGGGCATTATGCATGCCGCATCTAAAGGCGCTAAAGAAAACGGTGCGGAAGTAACTGGAATAACCGTTGATTTATGGGGTTCTATTCCAAGCGAATTCCTTACAAAAGAAATAAAGTGCGAAAATCTTTTTGAAAGGATTACCAAACTAATTGAAACGGGTGATGGTTATATTATTCTCCAAGGCGGAACAGGAACTCTTTTAGAATTAGCTGTTGTTTGGGAGTTGATGAATAAAAATTTAATACAGAATAAGCCTGCGGCATGTCATTCATCAATGTGGAGTGATATTATAGCTGTTATGGATAAGCAGATTGAACATGAAAATAGATCTACAGGTTTAATCAAATCCTTTGACAACGTCGAAGAGATTGTAGATTACTTTAGAAGTAATTTAGATTGACATTTTTATTTCTACTCTGCTTTCATCAATTCGATAACGGCGTGATAGGCGGAGTTGACATCCAATTCCTTTATACATTTATATTTAACATCTGTTCTTGTGCAAATAAGCGGTCTCGGCGAATAAAAAAAACAGGGTGAGCATTCAAGATTCAAAGAAACTATTTTATAATTTGTTTTCCATGGATGTATATAATTTACATTTGTAGGTCCAATTAGTGCGACAACATTTCTCTCGAGCGCCGAAGCAATGTGCATCATACTGGAATCATTAGAAACAAAAACATTACAGCGTTTAATTAAGCCCAAGCTTTGAGGTAAAGATGCTGTTTTAATTTCATACACAGAAGGAAGTCCGATCATCTTTTTTATCGATGATTTCAATTCATCTTCTTCAGGACCGCCAAAAATAAAAATCGAAACACCCATTTCATTTATCAAACGCTTGCCAAGCTCTGCAAATTTTTCAGGTTCCCAGCGGCGATTAATATGATCTTTCAATGTCGCAGAACCCGGATGAAAACCTATCACGAAGTCGTCTTCTTTGATGTCGACGCCTTCTAAAAAATTAACGGCAAAATTTATGTCTTCATTGTTTAGCGGAAAATCAAGACCCGGCAGGTAATCAAATTTTTTATTTAGCAAACCTTCGACAAGCATAATATTAGTCAGAACATTATGACGGGAATCATCCTCGACTATTCTGACATTATTTAGAAATCCTAAGTTTTCAAAATCTTTACGGAGGTATTTTACACCAGCTCTTTTTCCGGCACCAATTAAAAAATTTATTGTGTTATATTCCTTTCTATTGGAAGGATAAATGTTTATGGATGCATCATATTTGTGACGGAGGGAAAGAACAAACTTTAGTGATTCGATTTTGCTTTTGTTTAAGAAGTCAAAATATATTACATCATCAAGATTAGAATTTCGCTCATACATTTCTTTAGCGCCTTTGAACATCGTTAGCGCATCAATTTTAGCTTCGGGGAGAGCTTCTTTAAGGAGCTTTAAGGCGGGAGTAAACATTAAGGCGTCGCCGATACCGGATAAAGCCAGAATAAGAAATTTATTCATCAAATAAATTATTCTTGCTTTTTCTTGAAGAAGGAATCATATTTATTTTTATCAACAGGTTGATAGTACTTGCCGTAAAGTTCCTCCAGTCTTTCAAGCGAAAGCGAATCAAAATCCTCTTCATCCTTCTGCATTTTTACAAAAGTTTTATAATCTTCCAATTCTTTTCTCTCAAATTTCTTTTCATACTTCTTTAAAGCATCTAAATATTTTTGTTGATCGCGGAAAGACATTTTCCATACTCCTTCCAATTTTAGATTTTAAAATCGAGTTCAATCTAACTTTTCAAATTATATAAACAAAGAGCAAAACGATCTCAGCCCTAAAATAATTAAACAACCCGACAATTAAAATGGTTGAGAATTTTTTATTGAGATATTGCATTTTCTATTAAGATTTCAAATTGTAAATTTGCATTGATTTCATAGAACAAGTTCTAAACTCATTTTTATTTGAAAGGCAAATAGTGCTAAATAATAATGAAATCGTTCATCCGGAAGTTTCGGTAATTATGGCTGTTTATAACAGGGCAAATTATTTAAGTAGATGCGTTGGATCACTAATAAATCAATCCTTTAAAAATTGGGAGCTGATTGCTATCGACGACGGAAGCGAGGACGATACATTTAATATCCTAAGCGAATACGAAAGCGCTTATAAAAATATCAAAGTAATACGGCAGACGAACAAAAAGCTTGCTCGAAGCCGAAACAGGGGGATCAAATCTTCTTCCGGAAAATATATTACATTCTTAGACAGCGACGACGAATATGAAATTGACCATCTTCAAAAACATGTGGATTTTATGGAAGAAAATCCAGAGATAGATTTAATTCATGGCGGGGTAATAATTATCGGAGACGAATATGTCAAAGATAAAAATGATCCTCATAAATTAATCCATCTTGCAGAATGTACAATCGGCGGAACCTTTTTCGCAAAACGAAACGTTTTCCTTGACCTGAAAGGATTTAAAAATATAAAGTACAGCGAAGATTCCGAATTTCTTGAACGCGCAGAAGAAATTTTCAGAATACAAAAAGTAAACTTCAAAACTTATAAATATTACCGGGATTTACCCGACAGCATTACTAACAGTTATGAACCAGAATAATTATTTATACTTTGCAATAAACAAACCATACGGAGTCCTTTCACAATTTTCTGATGGATTCGGGAGAAAAACTTTGGCAGATTTTTTCAAGATCCCAAAAAACGTTTATCCCGTCGGAAGGTTGGACATGGACAGCGAAGGATTGCTGTTACTGGCAAACGACAAAAAACTTACCGACTATCTATTAAGCCCGGGAAACAAACATGATCGGGAATATTTTTCTCAAGTGGAAGGGATCCCTTCCGATTCTGAATTAAAAACATTAGAAGAAGGAGTAATAATAGAAAAGCGAATTACACTACCTGCAAAAGTAAAAATGATTGAGCCTCCTAAAATTTGGGATAGGATTCCGCCTATAAGAGTTAGGGACAATATTCCGTCATCATGGATAAGCTTGGTTCTAGTAGAAGGGCGGAACAGGCAAGTTAGAAAGATGACAGCAGCCATCGGTCATCCAACTTTACGATTGATTAGAGTAAGAATCAAAAATATTCTACTAAAAGATTTGAAACCAGGTGAAATACGACCACTTACGCCTGAAGAAATCACAGAACTTTTAAGTTAGTTTTGTTTCTGTACTTCAAAATTATTGTTCCGAAAATCTGTGCTTGAAGGAATTCTCATCTTAAAGTTTTTTACAAATTCAATTTCAATTTTTACATGTTCCGTCATTAAATTAAGTACATGCCCCCCCTGATTTTTATTTTCTGAAATAAAATGGAAATGAAAACCGGGGGCATTCAGTTCTTTCATATATGAAGGAAAACGAAATCCAACCATTGTTCCTTTAATATTTTTGAAATTAAAAATAGATTGATGTTCGAGCACTTCGGATAAACTTGAATATGGTTTAGTTTGTTTTTCTTCGCTTCTAGCTTTGACGGATAGAAATTTTCCTTTAACCTTAACTGCGCATATAATATTTTTTGACAGTAAGGCTTTATCGATAAACTTTTCAAGGTTAATAAAATTTAAAGTGTCTTTTAAGTCAATTACTGTGTCTGCGCGAAAAAATATTTCGGTGACAAAGGGGGTCTTTTCAGAATTCGGCGGGACATTGACTTTACCAGCAGCATTTACGCGATAAACAACGCCGTTTAGATAAATCATTTCTCCGTCTACACCGTTAAAAGTACCCAAACCAAAGTCGCCCATTTTTTTCATTTTAGATACTGTGAAATTACCGTTCATAACTCCGCTCATAAGGGAAACAATCGGAGCGGATTGGAAGACTGTCCCATAGTTAACCTGCGGAAATAACTTTCCAGTTAAAGAGAAGAAAACTAAAAAGAAAACAAAAAGGGTTGATATATATTTCAAAATAATTTTTGTTTATTAAACTAAATCCGATGAGCAATGAGCACAACGGGTTGCTTGAAGAGGAATTTTTGAAAAACAAAAAGGACAATCTTTTGTTACCGGGGCTTGCGGAACAGCTGATTCACTTTTTCTCTTCATAGTATTTACGGCTTTAACTAATAAAAAAACAGAAAAAGCAACAATCAAAAAGCTAATAACTGTGTTTATGAATAAGCCATAGTTGATTGTAACAGCACCGGCTGCGCTTGCGTCTTTTAATGTAGCGTAAGGGCCGGCTAATTTTGCTCCTGATTTAAGAACTACGAACAATTCTGAAAAATCCACATTTCCCAGGATCAGTCCAATTGGTGGCATAATAATATCTGAGACAAGTGATTTTACAATTGTTCCAAAAGCCGCACCGATAATGATACCAACAGCCATGTCGAGCACATTCCCCTTTATCGCAAATTCTCTGAATTCCTTTAACATAATTTAATCTCCTCAAATTTTTGAAAGTAAATTAAAATGAATTAAGTATTTCTTCGTTAAATTTAAAAATAACTAATCATAGTTGCACGAAACAATATTATTTTTAATATTTAATAGAAGGTTACGAATAAACGTACCTTCTGACGATGCAATTTTCCCCTCAATTCTATTATCCATCAACTACAATTTTTCAATAATTGTGTTACTTGAATTAATATCTCATGTTACGCATACAATTTCCAATATAATGGAAGTGAAGTACAAAACCTTCCGAGGTTTAGGAAAACCTCGGAGGTTTCTCACTATGTAATAATAACCTTTTGTGTAAGGTAAGTTAATATCTCTGCCTGATAATCCGCATCCATGCAAACAGAGAAGTTTTCCAGGCATACAGATATCGCCGGAATAACAGAAAAATTACTATTAGGAGCACCTTTTCAATCTTTTCGATAGTGGCATACTTTTGGAGTTATATCGAGTGATTCGAAAGTGAAAATTGTTTTTTAATCAATATTTTCCGGAGTTATATCATGAAATACTTCCTAATTAAACGAAACTTAATTCTAAAAGAATTATTATTATTCGGCGTATTTTTTATTTTTTCATTATTTATGGGCTGTAACAATTCCCCCACCGCACCTTCACTTAGTACTTCAACAGACGGAGCAGCAATGCAAAAAATTGCCGAGTCGGATTCTTCCGTCACTTCATTTGATCCTAACTATAATGAGGGACAGGCAATGAGTTTTATGGGAAAAACAATTGCTCAAATTAACCCGGTTAAAGTCGGACAAATCGTTCGCGTAGTCAATAAGAGCTTTACTTATAATGTGGTCGGAGATACATCGTACGCGACATTCACAAGAACATTTGAAGGTGTATTATACATAGTTGCGGTTTCAAATTTTTCCGGGCATGATACAGTAACATCAAAACCTTTCACATCAACAATTTCATTAAATTTAATTTACACAAGGGTGGGAAATTCAAATAACCCAACATTTAACTGGAGATTGGCTGCAGTTTCATTACCTGAAGGCGGCACTTTAACTTCAAATGTATCTATACAAAATGTTACTGTATTTTTGCCGAACGGCGATACTCTGTCCGTAAATTCTCCCAATGATTATTACGTTGCAAGAGGAAAAGGCTGGAAAAGGCAGCTTCCGGAGATTGGCAGAAATAAACCGGTAACTATTCAAGTCACTTTGAACAGCGCTTATACGGATACCGATTTTGTTACACTTACTCACGGCGGTGATTTTAGTGGATTGCATAGAGAAAAATTAAAATTAGAATTAGTATCTTCAACTCCTTCTGGCAACGGATATTTAAAAATTTACAAGGGAACTTATTTGACTCATAACTGGCCTGGATACCATCAAGCAATTATCAATGCTTTCCCGAAACAGGTAATTTTCGATGACTCCTCTCCGGTTGAAATAAGTACCTGGGGTATTCCTTATTTTATTAAATAATAATATTTAGATTGAAAAAAATACACCACAATGTTATGTTAGAAACCAATGAAAATAGTTAAATTATATATTGTGGTGTTTTTTTTCGGGTTGTTGCTTTTCATTTTTGGTTGCGATAATCCGGCGCCAACCGAGCTTGTACAGGATAATTCCGCACAGGAAAGCCCTGTTCAAGTTCAGGTATTAACAAAGGATACCAGTAATGAATATTACAGCAACGGTTTTGATACAACCGGAGTTGCTACTACTTATTCCGGTACTTCTGATGTTGTTACGATAAGCGGCGTAAAAGTTACTGTCAATAATATTACAACGAGTAGCTCTTTAGCTCAAGCAGTCTTTTTTGATAAGAGTCACGCTGTTCATTCTTCAAATGGCGGTGTTATGGGTTATCTTACCATAGCGCCCGGTATCGTTAAATTTAATAATCAGAGAGCGGCCAAAATTCTTTACCATCTTAGATTTAACGACCACGGTATCCACAGGGATACTGTTCTAGGGTACCAATACATATTAAGCCAAAATTCTGCAATTCCATTCAATTTTGATTATGGTTCTGCCATCTCATTCCAGTTAGACCAAATGAACGGAGGAATGCAGTATAGTTTTAATATTCCAACACCAGAAGAAATAACAGGCAGGGTGAATCTGACAGGCAAGAAGGTAAACGGAAATTTAAATGCCTTACTTGAATGGAATGCATCGACTCTTTCAAATACCAAAGTTGTAGAGATTATTTTAGGCGTCATGGTAAAAGGCACAAATACTTCATATCCGCTCTACAAGCTAAGTACTAATGACAATGGTAAGTTGTCGGTTCCACCAAAACTGCTAAACGAAATACCGTTTAATAAATATGACAGATTCGTCTTTACTTTTATTAGACAATTTATAATTCATCACAACGAACAAGGAAATGATTTAACTGTTTATTCTCAAAGCATTCACAGTATAATATTAAATATCCCTTGAAAAACAGATACATCATCTCCATCATATTTTTTATTATGATAGGGACAGTTAAAATATCGGCGCAGAGCTCATTCGGACTTTCTGGCTACTGGGCACCTCTTGAGGAGAACAGCACGCTTATGAATAGCTATGAAGCAAATCCGGAAAATTTTTCTTCACTGAAAGACTGGGGACTGTCTTTTTCATACGGAGGTGAGTTTTCTAATACTCCTACCTCGAGCTTATATCTGATTTCACTATCAAAGCAAATCGGGAGGCATTTTGTTTCAGTTAGATATACACCGGGTTATCAAAAGGATTTTATTTTTAATAATGGTCAATCAATTTTGATACATGATTCAACATCCCAGGCGCTTGACTCAAAATATACTTACAAGGAATTATTCGGATTCGGATATTCATATAAATTTTCCGGACAGTTTAGCGCAGGATTTTCTCTCCGCTATTTCAAACAAGAATTTGATCAGGAATCAGTGGAACCTGTTTTTTCAGATACGCTTTATTTAAATCGTTTTAGCAAAATAGATAACATAAATTTTTGGCGTGCTGATTTTGGTTTTAACTATCTACCGTCAAAATATTTCTCTTTTTCCTTATCTACCATAAATTTATTTAACATTAATGAGTCCGCAGTTGATACGACCCTTATTCCATACGAAATTAAAAAATATAAAGGCGTTGCGTTCGGGCTGTCGGTTTCACCTGCGGAAAATTTTGATTATAATTTTATTTATGAAACTACAAACGCACTCCAGACTGGATTCGATATTTCCTTCAACATATTCAACGGCAAAGCTCGAATTGGAGTAACTGGGTTTCACGATAACTACCAGTCCCCTTTTATTGCCGGAATCATTCCGGCGATTTCCTTCAACACAAAATTTTTGGGAGTTTCTTTAAGCGGAGTAAAATATTTTTCAAATAGAAACATACAGCATACTTTCAGCGAATTTACTAACGAAGGCTTAGATAATATTATAAATAACCGTTACAGCTATGATAAAGCTATTCTTACTTTTACATTTGCGCTAAATACCATTGCGGAAAAAGAAGTTCAATTTTTAGATGCAAATATTGTAAGAGATATTTATCCAACTATGTCTGATAATTATCTTAACCGTCCTTTTGCAACGGCAAAAGTAATTAATCTTACTCACAGAACAATCACCATAAAGCCATCAAGTAAAATTGAAGGCATTAATGAAGATAGAATTGTTTCCCCTGTCGTTAAGATAGGGCCAAAAGATACAGCAGAGGTTTCCTTCTATACAATCATTCCCCAATCTTACGATAAGAAAAAGACCGGAATATCTTTCGTAGATTTCTTTATAACTGCGGATAACAGTCAACCCGACGACCAAATTCAAAAACCTATTTTGATTAATGGAATAAATTCATGGGACGGCAAGGTAATAAACCTACGCTACTTTATTAAACGCGATTATCAATTCTCGATGGATTACTCAAAGAAAATTTTGAGTCGATACAAAAGCGAGCTCGATTCCATGGCTTATTCAATGTCTATCTTTTACAAAGCAAAAATTTTATTTAATAACTTTGTAAAAGAGTTGGTTTACTCAGCCAATCCGACTACCGCTCAAGATTATGTTCAGTTCCCAAATGAAACCTTAAAATTAAAAGGGGGCAATTGCGACGATCTTAGCGTACTTTACAGCTCATTGCTTGAAAGTGTTGGGATCCAAACAGCACTCGTCGATTACAAGCCACAGAATGGAATCGGACATGTTAATATTTTAATAGATACACAACTATCACCCGATCAAGCCAGATTAATTACGGACAATGACAGTAAATATTTTATCAGAAAAAACGAATCCGGTGTTGATGAGGTTTGGATTCCGGTTGAGACTACTTCGCTTACTAACTTTGATAATGCCTGGCAGCTAGGTTCGGAAAAATTTAACCGGGATGCTCTTGATAACTTAGGGCTTGCAAAGGGAATCGTTGAAATTGTTGATGTATATTGATCTTGTTTATTGGTGATAACTAAAGATATGCCAAAAATTTTAGAGGTTTATTATGAAAAGTACATTAATTGTAATTTTATTCTTTTGCGCCGGAATTATTTCTGCCCAAAATTTTAAGGTTGAAAAGGTGATTGGAAATGTCAAAGCTCAAATAGGGGCAAGTGAAAACTGGAGCCAGATAAAACCGGGCGAAATATTAATCGCCAATTCAACTATTTCTACCAGCGAAAAATCTTCCGTATCGCTCGACGGAAATAATATCCATTTTGTGCTTAAAGGGTCTTCCGCATTACCGTTGACTAATTTAAAGAAGATGTCCCTTGATCAACTTATACTTGCGCTTGCAATGCAAGACATGATTAACGCACCTAGGAAAAAAGAAGAAGCGAACTCAAAAAACACTGCCGTCTACGGTGCTGAAATCAACGGCATCAAAGAGCCTTTTGTTGTTTCTTCCAACTTTGGAGTACAGCGACTTAACGGAGCAGTTCAGCTTGCAGAAAGCGGTTTTAAGGAGTCAGCCATTATCGATGCAAAAGAAACCTTTAGAAAATATCCTGAAACAAGCAAGATGTCAAACTTCCGGATTTATTTTGCAAATCTTCTTGCAGACCTAAACTTAAATGAAGAAGCTTATGATGATTTCAAACAAATCGGCTCGCTAAAATTAGACAGCGAACAGAAAAGTGAAGTCGCCGGTAAGCTTGATATGCTTTCTAAAAAGTTGATGAAAAATTGATAAATTTAGTTAAAATTTATTCGTCCCGACAATATTTACGCCTATATCGATTTTGTCGGCGACACGACTTCCGAGAACCATATTTTTTACCCCGAACTTAGAAAGCATAATTTGAAATTTGGCTGTAACGCCAAGTAAATCACCCGGTTCACGTGTTTCTGTTACCGGACTTTCATCGAGATATGTTAAAGTAGCGGAAATTGGAATTTCATTTTTAATACCGTGAAGAAAAAATATTCCGAGCAAATTTAGTTCAAGCTTATTGGCGGCAAGTCTTTTCACCCCGGTGACCTTTTTGATAGTAAAAGAAATTTTAGGAAATTGTTCGGCATCTAACCATTTAGGCGCTCGCAGGTCTTTATCCCTCATTGAGATCCCTGTATTGATCGATGCAGTAGCGATTGATATTTCACCTTTTAATGTAGCAGCGACATTTTTCACATCAAATGAAATTTTCCCATCGACTTCGTTTGAAGTACCGTCGACTTCATCTAGAGCTGTTATACTTGTAAAAGTAGTTTGGTTTCTGCCTTTGGCATCCTTAAAAGAAAAAGTTTGAACGCCGGATGCCTTCACATCGAATCCGGCTTGTCCGCTAGGCAACCCTTGCGGGAAAATAGCAACAGCAAACAAAATTGAAAGAGAAATTACCTTGATTGAAGTTTTCATTAATTTATTTTCCTTTTGTTTTTGAAAAGAAAGAACATAACAATAGAAATACTAATAACTATTGCAGTAAAGGCGAGTGTATATTCAAGTCCGAGGGTAAAATGATTGATCCACTCATATCGCGGAGGTTGCCCGAGTAACTTATCAACATCAGACTGAGGAAGTTGTATCTCAATTTTTTGATGAGTAAACAAATGGAAACCCTGTAAAGCCCAGATTGCAAATGAAATTGTTATCGCCGCAAGTCCGCTGAATATTGTTATCTTTTGTTTTTTGTTCATTAAATTTAGTTAATAAGTTTTTCGTAATAAATCCGCTAAAGACGTTGGTTAATTAACAAAATTAAGTTAAGGGTAAAAATGATTTACCGCATACTTATTGTTATTTTTCGGGTCGAAAAATTGTCCCTCAAATATCAGACTGGAAAATGTTTTTATGAGCAATTCACGAACTTATGATTTCGCCGTTGTAGGTGGCGGTATTGTCGGAACAGCGACAGCATTATCGCTTCAAAGGTTAGGTAATTATTCGGTTGTCGTACTTGAAAAAGAAAACAGAATAGCTCCGCATCAAACAGGAAATAATAGCGGCGTAATTCATTCTGGTCTCTATTATAAGCCTGGCTCTTTGAAAGCATTAAACTGTGTTACAGGAAGAGAAATGATGTACCGTTTTTGTGAAGAAAATAATATTAACCACCAGCACTGCGGAAAAATTGTACTTGCCTCTTCAAAAGAAGAATTGCCGGCGCTTGATGAACTTGAAAAACGGGGAATTGCAAACGGATTGAATGGAGTTACCAGATTAGCCAAAGAAGAGATTAAAGATTATGAACCATACGCCGAAGGTATTGCGGGATTGTTTGTGTCTGAAACCGGAATTGTTGATTACACTGAAGCTACCGAAGCTTATGCAAAAATTATCTCGAATAACGGCGGTGAAATTACTACTAACAGCAAATTTATTTCGCTGGTTAGGGATGGAAAAGATTTAATTCTGCAGACCTTATCCGGCGAAGTACGAGCTAAGTTTCTAATTAATTGCGGGGGGCTTCAAGCCGACAGAGTTGCCCGGATTTGCGGCGTTAACCCGAATTTACAAATTATTCCCTTTCGCGGAGAATACTACAAATTAAAAAAGAAAAAGGAATATTTAGTTAAAAACTTAATCTATCCTGTACCCGATCCTAAATTTCCATTTCTTGGAGTTCATTTTACAAGAATGATTAACGGTGGAATAGAAGCTGGCCCCAATGCTGTGCTAGCATTTAATCGTGAAGGTTATAATCAAAAAGATTTTTCATTTAAGGATGTTTCACAAATGATTTCTTATCCCGGTTTTTGGAGAATGGCGTCTCATCATTACAAAATGGGCATTAATGAATTTCGCAGATCATTAAGCAAAGAGCTATTTGTAAAATCGCTTCAAAAATTGGTTCCATCCATTGGGTTTGATGATGTCTACCGTGAAGGTGCGGGGGTGCGCGCTCAAGCGCTTGATCCGGATGGAAAATTAGTCGATGATTTTAGAATTATCGAGGCTGAAAAAATGATTCACGTGTTAAATGCTCCTTCGCCAGCAGCAACCGCTTCTTTAAGTATAGGAAATACAATCGCCAAAAAAGCAATTAGTATTTTTAATTAGCCTGTGTTTCTAACGCCGGAGGCAATTCCGTTTACAGTTGATCTTAATAACATTAAAAGATTTTCTCTTTGATTCTTTGAAATATTTTTCTTCCTGAATTGCTTGACAAATTTTACCTGGATAAAGCTAATTGGATCGATGTAAGGATTCCTCAGTAAAATAGATCTTTGAAGAGATTTATTAGCATCAAGTAAATTATTCTCGCCAGTAATTTTTAGAATCGCACTGCATGAAAGGTCATACTCATTATTAATTAGATTAAAAATTTGATTTGCAATTTTATAGTTTTCGCATAAAGTTAGATATTCCCTACCGATTATCATATCGGTCTTAAGAAGCACCATTTCAATATTATCGACAAGCGTTTTAAAGAACTCCCACTCCTCATACATTTTACGCATTGATCCCCATCCAGTTTTATTTTCATTTATGGATTTGTGGATAGCAGTACCAAAGCCGTACCAGCCAGAGATTGTCTGGCGATTTTGCGTCCAAGTAAACACCCACGGTATTGCCCGAAGCAAGCGAATATCTTTGCTCTTTTTTCTTGATGACGGGCGGGAGCCGATTTCAATCTGCTCTATTATATCTATCGGCGTTGCGCTTCGAAAGTAGGAAAAGAAATTGGGGTGATTGACTAATAGCCGATAATGTTCAAATGCAGATTGGGAAATATTCTCAAAAATGTCTCTGTATAATTCAAATTTATCGACTCCGGATTTAAATTTTGTTCGAGCGGTAGCTGTTATAATTGCTGCGGTCATTAGTTCCAAGCTTTTCCCGGCAATTTGTGGCAGAAGGTATTTTGACGAAATCATTTCACCTTGTTCGGTAATTTTAATTTTTCCTTCTATGGTGCCGTAAGGCTGTGCAAGGATAGATTGGTTAACAGGACCGCCGCCTCTTGAAATGCTTCCGCCTCGCCCATGAAAAAGAGTTAATTCAATACTTCCGGCATCACATAATTTTTTAAGATTGATCTGTGCCTTATATAGCTCATAGTTCGAAGTAACAATTCCTCCGTCTTTATTGCTGTCGGAATAACCAATCATAATTTTTTGGATCTTCTCTCGGAGTAGCAAATGCTGCATATAAGCTTTGTTGGAAAATAATTCTTTCATAACGGAATCCGATCTTCTCAAATCTTCTATAGTTTCAAAAAGCGGGAGGATGTCAAAATCAGATCGAATTATTTTGTGATTTTGTAATTTGACTAAACCTGCTTCCTTTGCAAGAAGAAGAACATTCAGGACATCGCTAACGGAGGAACAATTGCTAATTATATAATCGTTGCAGGCATTAGGAGCAATATTTACCTTGCCCCATTTTATGACGGATAGTTCTTCGATTATCTGCCTTGTTGACTTGCTTAATTCGCTAAAATTATTTTTTAACGGTCTCGAGCTAAGAATTTCTTTTGTCAGAAGATTTACCTTTTGTACTTCAGGTAATAAAGAATAATTTTCAACAACTTCCGAATAGGAAAATAATTCAGAAACCGCTTCTTTTATCAAAGATGCATTTTGGCGAATATCTAATGCAACCAATCTGAAGCCGTAGGTTTTTACTTTATAAATTAAGGGGAGTACAACAGTATCCGCAATAATTTCCCCTTTATTCTTTGAAAGACTTTCATAAATTGTTTCCAGGTCATCTACAAACTCAGAAGATTTCTGGTACCCGAATTCCTCGCTGTTAACGGTTCTTTTAAGCTTATAAGAAATTTGGAATATTTTAGCCCGATAGATTTCAGAAGGGTCACGCAAAATATTATCGGAAAAATCTTTATCGAAGAGAGAAATATCCGAATTAATCGATTGTTCCAACGATCTGCTTGCCGTGGAAATATTCAAGGATGAGCTTAAAGAAGTATATAGCAAGTCAAGGTCATTTTGATAAAGATTAATAATTTGTCTTTTGTTATTTAGCAAAGTTTCTTTAGTTATATCTACGGTTATAAAAGGATGCCCGTCTCTGTCGCCTCCCATCCAAGATCCAAATTTTATCAGTGACGGCGAACGTAAATCAAAATTCAAGATTGTTTTTAGTTTTAAATTAATCGATAAATAAAAACCCGGGATTATATCATATAAAACTTCCTTAAAGAAAAACATGCCGCTCTGGATTTCATCTTTTACCGTGACCTTATGAAACCGTATTTCATTCGATTGCCATAACAGCGTTATCTCGGTCTGCAACTCCCGTTTAATTTCGTTTATCTCATCAAGAGTCAAAATCATCAACTCTCGTTTAAGAAGCAGCTGACTTATTTTCAGTATTTTTCTTAGTGTTGTTTGTCTGGTTGCTTCGGTTGGATGAGCAGTAAAAACCGGGATAATTTCAATAGAATTTAGAATCTCATCTACCATCTTCTCAGTATATTTTTCCTTTTTCAGCTCTTCAAAAGCCTCAGCAATTGAGCCGTTTTCGTTAATTACCGCTTCCAAAAGATTTGAGCGCTGCCTTCTTATTCTATGCACTTCATCGGCAGCGTTTACTAAAATAAAATAAATGGAAAATGCTCTAACAACTTTGTAAGCTTTGCTTGAGTCGAGTCTACTGATTAAATCGACAATTTCTCCCCTTGTTGTCTTGCTATATGAGGTACGCAATTTTTTCGTTAAAGCGCGAAGCTTCTCAACTGTTTCATAAATGACATAATCTTCCTGCTCAATTAAAATTTTCCCAAGCATTACGCCAAGTTCTCTTATATCTCTTTTCAGAGGTTCATCTTGAATCGATTCTTCTAAAGGGTTTATAGACTTTTTACTCATTTGATTTTCCAACAAAAGATATTAATAACTCATGTTACGCAGACAATTTCAAATATAAAGGAAGTGAAGTGCAAAACCTCCGAGGTTTAGGAAAACCTCGGAGGTTTCTCACTATGTAATAATAAGCTTTTGCGTAAGGTGACTTAATAAATAACTAAACTCTGCATTAACGTATATTGAAATGCTGTAAACAATAATACTATATTACAAAAGTTTATAATAAAAAGTTTTACACCATATCATGCTAACATTCATTTAATTTTTTATCTTTAAAGTAGAAATTTCTTTAATGACGTCAGAGAAATAATGAAATCATCTTACCGGCTCTTTTATTTCATCTTTATTGCTTCGGCATTATTCTATGGATGCTCATCATCTAAAGTGCAACGCGAAACACCGAAAGTAAAACCCACAATCACTATCCGTGAAAAACCAAAACCTGAGAAAACGGAATTTAGAAAGGAAATCTTACCGTTTGAATTTCCAGATAAAGCGAAAATTGAATCTGTCGTTATCGACTCCGTAAAAAAGAAAATTACTATAAACTACAGCAAAGAACTATCCTTCATTCCTTTCCGCGAAGGTAATGTTGAAGAACTTTATTCAGAGGTGAGGAAAAATTATGGCTACAAATTTAAAGATTATACTTTTTCAATAAAGACAATAGGCTTTCCTATAGAGAAACTGATTCCGAATTTCTATAGAAGCAGCCAAACGGAATATGATAGATCTAGAATACCGCCAAAGGAAATTCGACCTAAGCCTGTGGTAGAGAATATAAGCAGGAAATTTATTCCTGCGAATGGATTATTTAACAGGAATATTGCAGTTTGGCAAAGCCACGGTTGGTATTACAATAATGAGATTAATCGATGGGAGTGGCAGCGCCCAAATGTGTTTCAAACAGTCGAAGATAAACTTCCGCTTTCTTTTGTTGTACCATATTTAATCCCGATGCTCGAGAAAGCAGGTGCAAATGTTTTTGATCCGCGTGAAAGGGATTTTCAAATAAATGAAGTTGTTGTTGATAATGATTCTCATTTGGATATTAGCTCAAGATATTACATAGAAAAGCCAAAATGGAATATTGGAAAAGGGAAAGGTTTTGAAGTCGGCACACTTCCATATCGTGTCGACTATAATCCTTTTACTCATGGGACGTATAAGGAAACTATTTCTGATACTACCGGGACGTCTTCGATTAGTTGGATTCCAAGGGTTCCCGAAGAGGGAGTATATTCTGTTTATGTTTCTTATTCTTCATCCCGTAGAAACATTAGTGATGCACATTATTCAGTTTATCATGAGGGAATCAAAACAGATTTCTTGGTTAACCAGCAAATCGGCGGAGGAACATGGGAGTATTTAGGAGAATTTAAATTTGACAAAGGCTATAATCCTGAAAAAGACAAGGTTGTTTTAACAAACCAAAGTGCTGAATCCGGGAAGGTTGTTACGGCAGACGCAGTAAGATTTGGCGGAGGTATGGGCGTGGTTGAACGAGGCGGCACTACTAGCGGACGTCCCAAATACCTGGAAGCAGCACGCTACTATTTACAATATCTTGGAATGCCTGACTCGCTTGTTTACAATTTAAATGACGATAAGAATGATTATATTGATGATTATAAAAGCCGCGGAGAATATGTAAATTACCTATGCGGAGCTCCCTTCGGTCCGAATAATGATCGAAACGCAAAGGGTCTGGGGATTCCGATAGATTTATCCTTAGCATTTCATACAGATGCGGGCAACTCACTAAGCGATACTACAATCGGCACTCTTGCAATTTATAGCTCAACAGATTTAGACTCGCAAAGAGTTTTTCCTAATGGAGTTTCAAGACTAGCTAACCGTGACCTTGCAGATATTATGCAAACCCAGATTGTTAACGATATTAAAGCGAAATATGACCCTATTTGGAATCGGAGAATGCTCGAGGATGGACGGTATAGTGAAGTTGTTCGCCCAAATGTACCTTCGGTCTTAATCGAGCTCCTTGCCCATCAGAATTTCCTTGATATGAAATTTGCTCAGGATCCTGAATTCAGATTTGACGCTGCCAGATCAATGTATAAAGGTATTTTGAAATTCTTATCTGTTCAAAATGATTTTAAATATGTCGTAGAACCGCTGCCAGTTAATAGATTTTCTGCAGTATTTGACAAAGCCGGTAATGTCTTACTCAGATGGCATCCCGTCAAAGACCCTCTTGAGCCGACTGCTAAGGCGAAGAAATTTATTGTATATACTAGAATAAATAATGGTGATTTTGATAACGGAATGTTAGTCGAGAAACCTTTTGCTCTAATAAAGAATATTAGACCTAAAAATATTTACAGCTTTAAGGTTACTGCGATAAATAGCGGCGGTGAGAGTTTTCCTTCCGAGATATTATCGGTGTGTAAAATGCCGGGTACTAAGAAAACAGTTTTAATAGTTAATGGTTTTTATCGTGTTTCAGCACCAGCATCAGTGAATAAAATAGGTTTCTTAGGGTTCATGGATCGCATTGATGGAGGTGTGCCAGATAAATATGATCTAAGTTTCACAGGGAAGCAATATAATTTTGACCCTTCTTCACCATATAAATCAAATGACGATCCCGGCTGGGGCGCTAGTTATGATAATTACTCAAATGATGTTGTTGCCGGAAATTCATTCGATTATCCATTTATTCATGGACTTGCAATAAAAGCTAATGATTACTCATTTGTCTCAGCAAGTGAAGATGCAATACTAGATGGCACAATTAATTTAAACAGATATAAAATCGTTGATCTTATTTTAGGTGAACAGAAGAAGACACATTGGGAAAAAGCAATAGAGGATTCTTTACATGGGATTAGATTTGCTGCTTTCCCTATCAAGCTTCAGCTAGTAATTAAAGATTACTGCAAAAGAGGGGGTAACATTTTTGTTAGCGGATCTTATATAGCTTCAGATTTATTTGAAGGCAGTTTAGTAAATAAGCAAGATATTTCCTTTGCTCACAATGTCTTAAAATTCACTTTAGATGCTGATCATGCGGCTAAAACTGGTAGAGCATATTCTGTTGACGAGCCCTTTTTATCAAAATATTTCTCTTTAAGGTTTAATCAGAAAATAAGTTCAAAAGTTTATGATGTCTGGGCACCAGACGCAGTTAAAAATTTTGGAGGCAGCAAGGTAATCCTTCGTTATAATGAAAATCAATATCCAGCCGGGATAGCTTACAAGAAAAAGTATGGCGTTGTTGCCATTGGTTTCCCTTTTGAAACGCTCACGACAATTACAGCAAGGGATGAACTTATGAAAGCAATTTTAGATTTCTTTGAAAAATAGTTTGGAATTATTTATTACAAATAGGAGTTCTTATGAAAAAGTTATCTACAAAAATGTTTCCGTTCATAATAGTAGCACTTTCTTCCTTCTTGCTTGGAGCTTTTATAATCTATGAAACCGCAGATAAGCCGGTAACAAAAGAAGTTATTACCAGCGCGGAAAAGGTTTTCGGCATTACCTTCTCTGAAGCTCAACAGGACTCTATGCTTGACCTACTTAATCAACGATTGGAAAGCTATCAGAGTATAAGGAAGATTGATCTTAATAACAGTATACCGCCAGCTATTTTGTTTAACCCTATCCCGGAAGGCGCAAAGTTTAACACAAAGCAATTGCCTTTCAAGTTGAGTAATTACTCCTCTGTTAAGATGCCGAAAGACATTAATGATCTTGCATATTATTCGGTAGGTGAACTAGGTTATTTATTAAAGACAAGAAAGATTTCTTCAGTTAAATTGACCGAATTCTTTCTTAACAGATTAAAAAAATACGGACCAGGGCTTCACTGTGTAATTACTTTTACCGATGATCTTGCTATGAAACAGGCAAAGAAAGCCGACGAAGAAATCGCAGCAGGAAAATATAAAAGTCCTTTGATGGGTATCCCTTTCGGCGTAAAAGATTTATTAGCAGTAAAAGGCTATAAAACAACCTGGGGCGCGGCTCCATACAAAGATCAGACAATTGATGTTAATGCTACTGTAGTCAAAAAACTTGAAGCGGCAGGAGCAGTTTTGATAGCAAAATTATCAATGGGCGAATTGGCAATGGATGATGTTTGGTTCGGCGGTTTAACAAGGAATCCATGGGATACCACTCAAGGCTCAAGCGGCTCGTCTGCGGGTTCTGCTGCCGCTGTTTCTGCTGGACTTGTTCCATTTGCAATCGGTACAGAAACATGGGGATCCATCGTTTCACCTTCTACAAGATGCGGCGATACCGGGTTAAGACCTACTTACGGACGAGTTAGTCGCCATGGGGCAATGGCGCTTAGCTGGTCGATGGATAAAATCGGTCCCATTTGCCGCAATGTTGAGGATTGTGCAATTGTATTCAAAGCCATATATGGTCCTGACGGAATCGATCAAACGGTTTATAATTATCCTTTCAATTATACTCCCAAAATTAGTTTGAAGGGGATGAGAATAGGTTATCTTGCCGACGACTTCAATCACAAATATGAATTTAAATCAACTGACTCTTTAACAATTGTTGAGATGAGAAAACTCGGCGCAAAACTAATTCCGGTTAAACTGCCTAATCTTCCGGTAAATGATATTTCATTTATTCTTGATGCCGAAGCGGGTGCTGCGTTCGATGTTCTAACAAGAAGTGGAAAAGTCGATTTGCTTGCACGGCAGGGAAAAGATAACTGGCCAAATATTTTCCGGGCTTCTCGTTTCATTCCGGCGGTTGAATATATAAATGCAAACCGCATTCGTTATTTGTTAATTCAAGAGATGGAAAAGATGTTTGATGAAAACAAAATTGACCTTTACCTGGCACCTTCCGATGAGGGAGACAATTCCCTTGTAACGAATTTAACCGGCCACCCGTTGGTGGTAGTCCCAAATGGATTTATAAATAATAATCATCCTGCAAGTATAACTTTTGTGGGAAGATTATTTGACGAAGGTAAAATCCTTGAAGTAGCAAAAGCATATCAGGATGCAACGGGTTACCAATTAAAACATCCCCCGATGTTTCGATAGAAACCAGTACAAAGCATAAATTCCTAAAGTTATGATTGTAAGCAGAACCTGAGCGAGCAAGTTTCTTTTCTTAATGTAAGCTTGCATAGGAATCTCCTTCTAATTTTTGAATGTTTTCGTTGTTTAGTTATAATTAAAATAATCAATTCATTCTAAACTTTAAAGAAAATAATCTCTTAAATGTATTTCTATGAAAAACTTGTTCAGAATTTTATCTGATGAATCTTTATCTTAAATTAATCTTAGATTATTGAAATAAAATTTATGAATGAAGAAAAAAAGAAACTACTAAAAAGTCTGGTTATTCCTTCTATCTTTATTTTTATACTATTTGCTATAGAAGTATTTCAAAAGCTCACGGGAATGAATCTTATTATTTACGGCTTATACCCACGTAAAATGTCTGGGCTAATAGGAATATTAGCCGCTCCATTATTGCACGTAAGTTATGCCCATTTAATTTCCAATTCAATCCCTCTACTGCTTGTCGGGGTAGGCGTCTCATATTTTTATCCGGCTTCTGCGAATAAAATTTTCATTAGCATATATTTAATTCCCGGAGTTTTCGTTTGGTTTACGGGCAGACCTGCTTACCACGTTGGAGCGAGCGGAATAGATTACGGCTTAGTAACATTTTTGTTTTTTAGCGGATTAATCAGGCGTGACACCCGTTCTATTGCGCTTGCACTTATCGTAACTCTTCTTTACGGCAGTTTAATCTGGGGAATATTTCCTCAAAATGACGGCATCTCATGGGAATATCATCTTTTCGGCTCGCTTACAGGGATATTCTGTGCAATCATCTTTAGAAAATCCGACGCCTATAAAAAATATGATTGGGAAGATGAAGAAGAAACCGATGAGGTTAATTAAATTTCAGTTACTATTATTATAATTTTATGATCAATTTTCTTCCTTTAGGCGGTGCAGGTGAAATTGGAGCAAGCTGCTTTTATCTAAATATTGACGGAACCGGAATTATACTCGATTGCGGAATGCATCCACTTAAATCGGGCTTGGATGCATTACCCAAGTTTGATCTGATTAAGGACTCACCGGTTGATTACGTTTTAATCTCTCATGCACATCAAGATCACCTTAGTGCGCTTCCATTTCTGGTTCAACGGCATCCGTACGTAATAATTATTTCAACACCGCAAACACGCGCTCTCGCTGAACTAACACTTCATAATTCGGTCTCAATTCTTAAAGAGCAGATATTAGGAGAAGATCAGAACGGCTCGCCTGCAAAACAGATGAAAATTTATTCTCATGAAGAAATTGATCTCTTAATTAAGTCAATCGAATATAAAGCTTATAGTGAAAATTTTATTCTTAAAGGCTATAACCATCAAGGTAAAATTCCTATAATTGCTACCTTAATCGATGCAGGACATATACTTGGCTCGGCGGCTATTCTGCTCGAGTATAATGGAAAGAAAATTATTTATACGGGCGACATAAAATTAAGCAATCAGGCTGTTACTCCCAGCTCCTCAATTCCTTCAACTAAAATTGACACATTAATATTAGAAACTACTTACGGAAGCACAGATTCATCTCTAATTCCCAATTGGAATGATGAAGCGCTTAGGTTGGCTTTATCCATAAATAGGGTTTTAATTTCGGGAGGATCGGTTTTGATTCCGGTCTTTTCACTCGGCAAGATGCAAGAAATGATAACTGTAGTTTGGAATTTGATAAAGGCAGGAAAAATATTATTGACTGATATATACACCGGGGGAATTGCAAGCAAAATTAGCCGGGTATATGATTACAACCGGTATGTTGTAAATAGAATTGACCCTGAGTTTGAGATATCTTCGATACCGGTAAAAAACTTTTATGAGGTGACTCAGCCGGAAGACTTCTTCAAAAACCCATGCATTATTTTTGCCGCAAGCGGTATGATGATTGAGGGAACCGCTTCATTCAAGCTCGCACAGCAATGGTTAAAACATGAACACTCGGCTATTTTTACAGTAGGATTTATGGAAGAAAGCACTCCCGGTTTTAGAATTGCAAGAGCAAGGCACTGCGATAAGATTAGGTTGACTGATTTTTCTGATGAAAGCGAAGTTAAATGCGAGATAAATAATTTCCGTTTTCCATCTCACTCAACCCGCGAAGAACTGTTGGAAATAGTTAAGCGCGTTAAACCGGCGAAGGTAGTATTAGTTCACGGAAGTCAAGAAGCCATAGATTGGATTGGAGCGGCAATTTTAAAAAATTTCAAAGAGATAAAAGTATTCCAGGCGGAGCTTGGTAAAGAGATAATTTTAGAAAAAATTGGGGAACTATAATTTTTACTCTTGAAACTTTCAAAAATGTTTTTTATGTTGATATCGGGTCGGTACCACCCTGTGGAAACGGTAATTCCGTATCTGCATTTCTGTTTAGCGATATTTATTTTATCACTAATAAAGGAGTCTGGATGGGAAAAACTAAAAGCGATAAACATATTTCATATTTATAACCGAACAGACCTTTCTATTCGGAAAAAGAAGTAATAATATATCGCAAAGATAATTTGAGCCGGAGGAATACCCCTAATGATTCCCCGGCTTTTTTAATTAATTAAACTATATTCCACTGTCTACCCTCACTTTCTATTAACTTTCTTGCTTCCTCCGGTCCCCAGGAGCCTGGTGTATAATTAGGCAATTTTAACCACGGTTTAGTTTCCCATTTCTTAATCACCGGATCGATAATATTCCATGCTTTATAAATCCAATCTGCATGAAGAAAAAGAGTTTGGTCTCCTTTCATTGCGTCAAACAAAAGCCACTGGTAAGCGCTCGGTAGTTCGGAAATTCCGAAAGTCGTATTGTACTGAAATTTTAAATTCACCGGTTGCAGACGCAACTCGGCGCCGGGCTGCTTTGCCATAAAGGTGTAAATTATTCCTTCATTAGGTTGAAGCTGAAAGCGCAAAAAATTTGTATCCGATCCATAATTTGTAACATTTGGGAACATCAAATGAGGCGTTGACTTAAATTGAATAGTTACTTCAGTTTGTTTTTCCTTTAATCGCTTTCCTGTTCGAAGATAAAATGGAACGTCAGCCCATCGCCAATTATCAACCTTAATACGCAGAGCAGCGAAAGTAGGTGTAGAAGATTCCTTGTCAACATTTTGTTCCAGCCGGTAAGACAACACTTTTTCTCCATTAATTTCGCCTTCATCATATTGACCAAGCACAACATGTTTCATTACATCGATCTTACAAATTGAATTTAAAACCTTTACCGTTTCTGCTCTAAGAGATGCTGCTTCAAATTTTACCGGGGGTTCTAATGCTGTTATACATAAAAGTTGAAGAAGATGATTCTGAACCATATCCCGCAAGATTCCGGTTTTTTCATAAAAATTCGCTCGTGTTCCGATTCCGAAATCTTCTGCAACCGTGATTTGCACATTGTCTATATAATTACGGTTCCAGATAGGTTCAAAACCGGGATTAGCAAACCTAAACACAAGCATATTCTGAACTGTTTCTTTTCCAAGATAGTGGTCTACCCTAAAAATTTGTTCCTCGTTAAAAACTTTATGAATATCTTTGTCGAGTTCTCTTGCCGAAATTTCATCTCTTCCGAAAGGTTTTTCAATTATTACACGACGCCAACCGGTTTCGCTTTTTGTCAGCGAAGCGGCAGCAAGAGTTTTAATAATCGTTCCGTAATCGGATGGCGGAGTTGCAAGGTGAAATAAAACGTTATCGGGCATGTTAAATTCGCCTTGAACTTTTTTTATTTTCTCAAACAAATCTTTATAGGAAGCCGAAGGATCATCGTTAAAATTTCCCTTTACATAAAATATATTTTTGGAAAATCTTTCCCATTCTTCATCCCCGCATTCGTTCACAATTTTCATTGTGGCACTCATTTCCTCGCGGAAGGTATCGTCGTTCCAGTCACGTCGTGCAAAACCGATAATTGCGAAAGGTACCGGCAAAAGATTTTTACAATTCAAAGCATAAAGCGATGGAATAAGTTCGCGATGCGTTAAATCTCCCGACACTCCAAAAATAACGACAATACATGGATCGGGAAGTTGAGGTTTAGACATTCCTGATTGCTTAGTTTCGACATATCCATCTTCCATGATAAATCTCTTTTCTAAACTTTTATTTTTTCTGATAAAAGTTTGACGCCCTTTTCAACATCATTTCCAAGATGAATTCTTACGACCCTGCAATTATGATTATTTAGCGACCGGTAATCACCTAAAGCCTGAGCTCTTTGAAGAGTTGCAAAACCAAATTGTTCATCCGGAATGGGCAGATCAATCCTTGAGTCAGCAGTAAAAATTAGGAACAAACCTTTGTTTGGTCCGCCTTTATGTAATTGCCCCGTCGAGTGCAAATAGCGGGGTCCATAGCCAAGTGTTGTAGCTAAGGATTTTGCATTTCTCATTTTCATTCTTAATGCCTGAAGGGATTTGTCTCTTAATGGTGTCTTCAAGAAATAGGCAAGCATTGCTATGTAATCATGAGGTTGCGCGAGCCGGAAATAATAGTTTAAGAAATCTCCGGCAGATTTTCTATGCCCCTGGAAAAGCCATTTGCTATTTTCATCACAATAAATTTTTAATTCGCCTTCTTGAACTATAGGACTTTCATTCTCAAAAGCACCGTTCTTTTTCCATTCGGAAAGAAGATTTCCCGTGTTCTTTTTGCTTTCAGCAACATTTGGCTGGTCGAATGGATTTATATCTATAATCTTTCCGGCAGTTGCAGTAGCCAATTCCCATCTAAAAAATTCTGCACCGAGGGATGAAATATTACTTATATCGATTCTTACAACATAATGGTTAGCATTTTCTAATGCAGCAAGTTTCTTTTCAACTGAACCTTCGTGATCTTTAGAAGTATAAATATAAACAAACAAACGGTCGTCGCCGTAAACAGCTGGACTCCCAAGTTCTTCACTTTCAACCGGAATAATTCCTATGCCTTCTTTACCCGTGCTTTCGGCGATTAACTGCTCAACCCAATAACCGAATGAGTATATTGATTTCGCAAGGACAAAAGTTATTTTGTCTTTTCCGTGTTTTTGACATACACCCATAAAAGCGCCTAGCGCCACAGCAGGGTTAGAATCGGAAGGGATATAAGATCCACAGCTTAACTGAAGCTGATGAGCGCTATTCAAAATTGTTTTGATATCAATTCCGATCAATGCCATAGGAACTATACCAAAAAATGAAAGAGCAGAGTATCTTCCGCCAAATTCTTCGGGATTTTCAAATACACGTCTGAATTTTTTCTCCTCTGCTTCTTTTACTAAGAGGGTTCCCCGATCAGTTATTGTTATAAAATGATCCCCCGGATTCCCTTGGGTAGATAACTTAATTTTTTCATAAAAATATTTATAAAAACTGTCTGTCTCCAAAGTTGTACCCGACTTGCTCGAAACAACAAACAATGTTTTAGCGAGATCTATTTTATCCTCAATATCTTTTACGGCAGCAGGATCAGTATTATCAAGGACAAATAAAGCTGGATAACCGGGCTTTGAACCAAAGGTTTCTCTTGTTACATCAGGACACAAGCTGCTACCGCCCATTCCGAGAAGTACAACGAATTTATACTTCTCCTTTTTTATTTCTTTCGCCAGCTCGATTATTTCGTCAGCCTTTGACAAGAAATATTCCATGCTATCTAACCAACCCATCCGAATTTTTATTTCTTCAACTTGTTCCGGCTCAAATTTCCACAAATGGGCATCGCGGGCATAAACGCGTCTTGCATATTGTTTCTCATCCAACGATTTAAGAATCAAATTAGTTTCAGTCTTCAAGTCTGCAAAATTAATTTTCTGTACACCGATAGTTTCACCAAGAATCCTTTTCCGTTTTTCGTTAAGGTCTTTCATCAGTTTATCGTATGCTTCATTAAACTTCTGAATCCCTTCATTCGTCAATTGTTTTGTTACAAAATCAATATCTACACCAAGCTTTTTTAGATCGCTAAAAACTGTTTTGGCTTCATCAACATTCTTATCAATTGAGTCTTCCACTATTACTCCGTGGTCGGCAAAAGCTGTAATCGTTTCATCCGGCAGAGTATTAACAGTATCACGCCCGATTAATGGTTCGACATATTTTACATCTCTGTATATTGGATCTTTAGTACTCGTGCTAGCCCAAAGGGGTCTTTGTACATGTGCGCCTTTTGCAACTAAGGTATTCCATCTCTCACCGTTAAAAATATTTTTGAAACTTTGATAAGCTAACTTTGCACTGGCAATTGCAGACTTTCCCAATAAGTCTTCGGGTCGGGGCAAGTTATTTTGATCCCTTTCCGGAATCATTAATTGTGCAAGTAACTGATCCGCCAAAACATCTATACGGCTTAAAAAGAAACTTGCTACGGAAGCTGTTTTATCAATTGGTTTACCTTCTGCAACCCTACGCTCTAGCGCTTTAATATATGCAATTGCTACAGCCTCATAACTCTGAATTGAGAACAGCAATGTGACGTTGATATTTATTCCTTCATAAAGCATTTGCTCAATTGCAGGAACACCGGCTTCAGTACCGGGTATCTTTATTAAACAATTTGGTCTATTAACTTTTTCATTCAAGCGTCTTGCTTCAATCATTGTTCCTTCAGTGTCATTTGCAAGATAGGGTGATACTTCGATACTGACGAAGCCATCAACCCCGTTTGATGAATCGAAAACCGGGCGTAAAATATCGCATGCATCCTGAACATCTTTAACTGTTAGTTCTTCATACATTTCAGGAACTGATTTTTTTAGGCTTACAAGTTTTGCAATCTGCGAATCATAATCGCTACTACTGGAAATTGCTTTATTGAAGATACTGGGATTTGAAGTTATTCCGCGCAGTCCTTCTTTAACTACTCTCCTTTTTAATTCGCCGCCTTTAATCTTTCCGCGCGTTAAATTATCGAGCCAATAACTTTGTCCATAATTAATTAGATTTAATAAACTGTTCATAATTTCTCCTTAGAAGTTTCATTTTATAGTTAAGATTATTTGAGTAATAACCTTGTAAATTTAATGAAATTTCATGAAGAAAATACCAGCCAGATGTCTTTTACATCATATCTGTAGTATGACCACGGAATGGAATAGTGGAGTAGTGGAGGAATGGAATAATGGAGTGATGGATGGAGTGAATGAATCAACTAATTTTTTCCATTACTCCAATATTCCACTACTCCAACATTCCAAAACTCCATAGGAAAATCGTGCGCAAACTATATTATAAAATTGGCACTTAAATCTTTGCTTTCCCTTGAACTTAAACTTGAACTTGCGTTTAAAATAAAAGTTCCGTGTGGCTTACCGTCACCACACGGAACAGGAGAGAGAGATATGAGGAGGAACTGGATAATCTACATTAAAATCCTAAAGATACCTCAAATACATTGTTTCCATTAAGATATTTTGCAGCTCTATATGCGTAATCGAATTTTATATCCATTCCGCCTAGATTGTAATTTATCCCAGCGCCTGCAGAAAACCCATAAATATAATTTGGGTCTTGATTTTTTGGCGATATTGAATAACCGACTCGAGCAAAGAACATTTTGTCATATCCATACTCAAGACCGACATTATAAAGGTCTCCGGAAAAATTATTGTTTTCAAACACGCCTGATATTTGCAATGAATTCATATCACCAAGATCTGGTTTATATCCAAAGCCAATATCAAAAGCTGACGGTAAATCAAAAGCAGCCGCGTTAACCGAATAGAAGCTTGGAGCTCTACTAAAGGGATCACTTGGTGTTGATGTAGAGCCTGTCGGTGAAGCTTGTACTAACAAGCCTGGTCCGCCATAAGTCATTTGTGGACCGATATTCTTTAGAACTAATCCAAAGCTTAATCCGCTAATGTCGCCAAGATCTTTATATTGAACACCGGCATTTAATCCAAAACCGGTAGCACTTACCTGGGCAATAGTTTCCGAGATATAGTTTAAGGTTAATCCAATTGATATACGATCGGTTAATGCGCGGGAATATGATACTCCGGCAGTTAAAAATTGGGGGGAAAAGGTTTGTCCCGTACCATCAGGTTGGTCATTAGTAGTTACCTGGATAGTACCAACATTAAGAGATTTAATATCTAAGGACACAACACCAAAGCCCTCAAAATTTGCAGCCACAGCGCCATATTCAACGCCGATATTAGCAATATAATCCATGTGGGAAAACATTGCAGTTGCAGAATTTGTCATATTTGCAACGCCAGCCGGGTTCCAGAAAAGAGCCTCGAGTCCGGTTGCCGTTGAAAGATTTGAGCCTCCTAAAGCAATTCCACTGGCTCCAACTGGAATTACTAGTTCAGTAGCACCGCCGGTACCATTTCTAGTACCTCCCCCGGCATATACACTATCAACCCCTATCAGGAAGATAGCGACAATAACTATTATTCTTATAAATATTTTCATTTTTACTCCTTGAGTTTTTAGCTTCATTAAAAATGATCAGGATATTGTTGTTCTTGAATAATTGCCAGCTTAAGTATTTTCGTAGTGCCAATGCCTGGCATATCAATATATGCTATGTACAAGCCGCTTGCTACTGGTAAGCCGGAATCATTCGTCAAATCCCATTGTTGAAATTGAGTACCGTTTGTATGATTTATCGTTTTTACCATTATTCCGGCAAGGTTGAAGATTTTGATATTTGCCGTACCCGGTAAATGATTAAACGTTACAAACCGGACGTATTTCGTTGTCTCTTGGGAGTTTACTCCATAATAGGGGTTTGGAAATACATTTATTTTACTTACATCATTTTTAGCCAAATTAGCTGAGTACTGTGATTTTGGAATAGAAAATGTAAATGTATCTTTTCCAATTTGGAGAGGATTATTATAAATGATTTTTATATCATCACCGGTAGTAAATATAGACTTAGCAAAAAACCAGTTCCATGTTGCGCTATCTGCAACAATTGCACTGGTAGGTTTTATTACTGTAGGACTATATTTTGTATTTACTACCCAGGTATATACTCTATCATGCTCATTCCATACTTCAAATCCATTCTTTGTAGGATCATTTGTTTTGCCTGCATTTCTATCATAAACAAGCAAGTTTACTTGTTCGTTCTTATCAATATTCCATACTTCGAAAGGAATCCTTATAGTAAATGGTGCTTTAACACCCGGAGTCGGATTTAAAGGATGATTTGCTATTGAATAATTACTTGCACCAAACAGCGTTGCAATGGATCCACCTGATTTGGTTATTACTACAGTAAGACCATTTATCGTAGTATCACCCAATACACCAGTCCACTTTAGTTCATAATCCTGTTGTAATGCATTTACATCAGTAGTTCCGCCCGCTCCTCCATATAAAGGCAAAGATGTTGCAGCAGTACCATCTGCGTAACCAAAGGCTGTAAAATCTTCTATAGTAAAGCTGGAATTTGCACCAACATTCATGACAATATTACCAATTGTTGTAGGGGCTAAATAGCTACCATCAAGAGCTAACTGCATTCCAGCAAATGTTACATTTGCCCCTGCTCCAACATTGGCAGTGAAACTTCCAGTGGAACCGCCAGGACCATATAAGGAATTAGCCGCAAAATATGACTCAGGAGCATAAATATCTTGACCATTTAATATTGTCTGATTCTGAAGTACAATATTTCCTGTTGTCAAATCCTTAACATTCCATTGATGTTGTGTTATGATTTTATTTGCTATAGTCCTTAGAGTGTCCGTACTTGATACATCAACAATATTCTTTCCATAACCGTCATCATACATAGTGTAATTTGCTATGATAGGTAACACGTTTGAATGAGTTAATATTGTAATGTCTTCACCGCCGGCAAAAACACCGTTAGCTGACCGGCTGCTATCACCAAAGAATATAGTGTTTGTTGTTTTATCAAATGTATAACTAATTGGACTTCCGGTATTGTTACTGATTGGGTTCAGAATATCATCAACAACAACATTTGAAGGTAATTTGATTTCAACTCCATCACACCAGTCATAATCAACGGAGACTACATTTACCAAATAATGAATGGCAAATTGACCCGCAGTTTCACCCCAGGCAGCTGATGATGCTATAGACGAACCTGTTAAATCCGTAACTTTACGCATTTTGCTTGCTGCTGTTATATCAGTCCATTTCCCATCAGAACCGAGCGAATATTTCTCATCGTGGAAAGATACTTGATATTGATCGCCGGTTATTAATGAAGGATTAACAACAGTCACACCAAGTGATGCGTCTGCAGTTCCACCGTGCTGAATGTTAGAAAATGCACCACTGCTCGCAGCAGTAACACCCGGGTTTAGGCTCTGCGGAATTACGGTAATAACAGATATTGGGTTTTCAAGCGCACGTGGTGTACCTGTTGCATTATAACCATAAGCCGTAACGGCAAAATAATAAGGTATCCCATTTACCAGTGGTTTTCCCGAACTAAACGCATCTGTTGAATCGAAGAATGATCTTTGTATACCGGTATCATTACCAAATTCACTTACATGCGTTAAAACAGCGCCGGAGCTAACATCAAAATATTCATCGTATATCTTTCCGACCCCATCAACAATATCATAAGTCGCTAAACGCTTAGCTTCACTTATTGAAGCTGATTTGTATGGCAATTGGTAAACGTTGTAGCCCTGAAAAGTATATCCTTTGTTTGCATATTTTTCAGTGTTTGCTACAGCATTAACATCTTCACCCCAGTCGAGAACTATTTTATTAGATAATTGTGCTACAGTAACTTTAGGTGCCGGTGGAGGGTTAGGTAAGACAAAAAAGTTATTGTAAGCAAACTGTGCAGTTTGATCATAAAATTTGACCAAGCTAATTGCGGACAGACGGTCAACGCCGGGAATTGCTCCCGCTACCATCTCTGCAACTACTACTTGTTGTGTATCTCCGGGGGCCATAGTAAATGGACCCGATGCCATTCCCTGCCTTCTATCTCCGGGAGGTAAAGCAACACCGTCCAACCAACCCGTGCCGGTAACCGGATCGCCTGAGAAAGCAAATTTAGTGGGTAGATTGTTTATCGGATTAATAAAGGGTAATCCTGATAATCCATAATTTCCATTAAAGAAATTATAGAATTGAGTCGAGCCTGTAATATCACCTTGCGGTGGATCGCCAAAATTTGCGTCTCCATTAACAAAGAAATACGCAGAGGTCATTGGCAAATTCTTTTTCCCATGAATATACTGGAAATGAAAAGGCGGAGCGATAACAATAGCCGAATCTGTTGCTTCACCCGGGATAACCGGTCCCTGGAAAAAATCGAAACCATCTGCCGGAGGAGGAAGCGGCGCATATACTGCATCAGTAGCTTGACCATTATAAGTAAATTGTAAACTTAAAGTGGTATCACATCCTACTAAGTCATCACCGGCATACCCTAAATCAACGTCAGTCCAGTAAGACACAAACATACTATCTATTGGAGTCTGACCTTTGTTAATTATATCCCATTTCTTAAAATACATATTGCCAAGAGCGCCTTGCTGAGCATAAGCCCAGAAAGTTACATGTACTTCAATTCCTAACGGTTTTGCACCATAAAGACCATTTGTAAGACTTCCGTCTAGATCGTTTGCTACATAATAAACTGTTTGATCGGCTCCAGGTACGCCCGGAATATCGGTTCCCGGTTCATATTTACCATCACCATTAACATCTGTAAATGGAGCGCCGAGGTCATTTGCAGTTCCGGCGGCTGGCCAGTTCGTCCAGTCTGATTCATACTGTGCTCTAATTGCAGACGCAGACATACCTTCAACTGCAGCATCGCCGCTTAGGTCTACAGAAGGTCCTCCGGGATATACATCCGGGCGAACACGATAAATTGACCATCTCACATCTGTATTTGCCCCGGGTGCTCCCTGCCCATTGATAATTGGACCAGGTTCAAGACCCGAAATATAAGCTGATCCACCGACTCTAACTTGATTATCGCCTGGAACAAACCCTCCCCATAAAAAGCCAGCAGTAAAAACGAAGTTTTTTCCGCTTCCTTTGGGATATTGTGCTCCTTCAAGATTTGAGTTCGGATTAAAATCACTAAAACCGTTATTTTGTTCAAGCGAATAGATATTATTTATATCTATAGCAGTAGTAGCTACATAACCGCTAGTGGTTTTAGCTACCGTCCTGTTTTTTTCTTTTCCGTTGCCAATGGCGCTTGCGGCTGCCGGCAAGAGGAATAGAATACCTACGAGTACAATCAGTAAGTATTTCAATTTTTTATTAATCATTTTAAACTCCTATTTTTTTTTGAATTTTCTGCCAAATTTTCTTTTAGTATTCTAAGCGAATTCCAAGTCTAATTTGACGCGGAGTACCATATAAACCCGCATAATCAATATTAAAAGCCTGGTACAATTGTGCATATTGAGGACCGTATTTTTGTACTTGTTTATAGCCGGTTAAATTTGGATCTGTTAAATATCCATTGCTCTGAGCGGAACCGGTATTTGAGAATACGTCTTGCACATTCTGAGTGTTGAAAAGGTTAATAACCTGAATAAAAATATTAGCCGATAGCTGCCCAGGTAACTCGACTGTTTTATCCAAGCGAAGGTCTACTTCAAAATTAGAAGGAGTAACAGAAGAATTGAGAGCTTCTATTGCAGTTCTGTTTCTAGTATCTACACCAGCTTGTACTGTAGTAGGACTGCTGGTTCCAGGACTAAGTATAGTACCCAACGTATAAGGATGTCCGGTACTAAACGTCATCAGCAACGAAACTCCGAATTGATGAAGAATATCAGGACCATCATCTTTACCGTATCTGTAATCTATATTTAAGTGTCCGCTAAATGCATGATTAAAGGAAAGCGGAACTATAAAATTAGGAATAAATACATAGCTTGGATTTACAGGAGCGCCGAATTCACCTGCATTTGAATATGGGTTATCTCCGGTTCCCTTAGCATCTTGATAGGATACAGAACCATTAACCATGAATCTTTCGGTTCTTCTCATGTCGAAAGATATTTCAATTCCTTGTGTGGTAGCATAATCTCCATTTGTAAGAATTGAATATGGTCTCCAACCAGTGCTCTGGTCAACATTTTGAGTTCCAAAAACTACCTGGTTTGATATGTCTTTATAGTAAGCGGTTATATCGAATGATGCGAACGATGCAATTTGCTGAGTAAAACCGAGTTCATACTGAGTAGTTCTTGTTGGTCTTACATTCATACCGACAGGAGTCGCAATGAAGAAACCGTTATTAGGATTTAACCAATAGCCCAACTGATACGGACCTTGATACAAGTCGTTTAAAGTTGGCTGCTGAACAAATTTTCCATATTGAGCATGGAAAACGGTTTGATCTGTAATTGGGAAAGAGAAGCCAAGTCTTGGGCTTAGTGCACTAAATGATGGCACATTTACAAAATTTGCTGCGTTAGTAACATTGCCAGAGCTTGCGTCAAAAACATTACCTGGATAAGCTGGGTTGACAAATGCTTGATTATCTGTATTTATATAATCATACCTTAAGCCGGCATTTACTATTAAATTTTTATATTCCATTCTATCTTCTATATAAGCGCCAGCAAATACAGGTCTATGTGGAGCAATTTGACCGGTTGTATAATTGGTAGAACCGGTATAAGAATTACCTAAAACATCATATCCGTAATTATTTACACCACGTTTAATTAAAAGCTGTTGTTCTGTTAAGTTCGTAGAAGCCATCGTTCCAGCGAGATTTGTAAGAACACCAGTGGGAGTATAATTACTGAAGGTCATAAGCTGTAGTTCACCGCCGACCTTAATTGAATTTTCTTTATTTAATTCGTCCGATAATGATGCGTTTAAATTTAAGTTTGTATTTTTATATTTATTAAAATTTACTATTGATGCATTTGGATCAGCTCCTACAAGAGGTGTGTTTGGAGCGGCAAAACCAAATGTAGAAAACAATTGATATGGCAGGGGAACTGTATAGCGGCCATATTGTTGATCTCTCGGTCTGCGATACCAGGGAACTCCTGCCGCAGTATTTGCAACACTATCACCATAAGCCCAAAAGTTATTGCCTAATTGTGGATCATAAGTGCTTCCCTGGTTGAAAATATAACTTGCATTAGCTTCTACATAAGCTTTGGAACTAAGAATTTGGGTTACTTTTATTCCAAAGTCTCCGTTGTATGTATCTCTAATAGGTAAACGGTTATTGTCAAACATAGTATAAATGCCGCCACCTACGCGCTGTCTAGCAAAAGTATAAGCACCAAGCAGACGAACGAGTGTAGGGTTGTAGTCAAATGTAAGAGTAGCTACACCACTGTATTGATCTGTTCTATTTCCCGGAACTGGACCGCCGGGCATTTGAAGTAAAACATTGCTGTCTTGAGGGGTTACTTTATCACTAACGAGTCCAAAATTAAATCCGTTAACTTGCTGTGGATTTGCATCCGTTTGTGACAAATTATCAAATAAACCAAAAAACTTAATATGATCTCCAACTAATGGCCCGCTTAAAGAAGCGGTAACATCGTTGTATCCATAAGAATAAGCGCCGAGATTTTGAACTCCATTATATCTGTTTTTACTGTTTTTAAAAGTCCAATTATCTGTTATGTATTGCAAACTCGCTTTAAGAGCAGGACCTCCGGATTTCAAATCTGTGCGGATAATACCGGCATTAGCTCCGCCAAATTCTGCTGTATAACCGCCAGCTTGAACCTGAATTTCTTCAAGTGCATCTTGTGGAATAGTTACTTGACGGGATGCGCCGCGTCCGAAAGCAGCGCCCAAACCTGTTGATGCTGCATTCGTAATATTGCTTCCTTCCAAATAATATCCTACTTCATCCTGCCTGCCGCCTCGGATATATATTGATCCGCCTTGCAGTGTAACACCGGGAGTAAGAGCAATTATATTATCAACGCCTCTTACCGGAAGAGCATCAATTTCAGCGTTGGTGGTAGTACGAATTGCATTTGTATTACTTTTATTAACCAAAGGTCTTTGAGCAACAATTTCAACTTCTCCTACCGAAACTCCGGAAGCAGGTAGTTGAAAATTTAATTCTGTAGCTAAATCAGAATTAACTCGGACATTCGAAACTGTAACAGTCTTATAGCCCAAGTATGTGGCTTTAACTGTATATACTGCCGCATTAAGATTGCTAACAGAATATTCTCCGTTAACATCAGTGGCGGCACCAAACGAAGTACCAACTACAATTACGTTGGCTCCGATTAGAGGTTCGCCTGTTTGGAGATCTGTGACTTTACCTTTGATCCTTCCCGTTGTACCAGCCAATAATAAAGTTGGAATTAACAACAGGAAAAAAACGACGGTAATCTTTTGCTTCATATCGCTTCTCCTTATATGGATTGTTTTGTTACTGATTGATTATTTAATTGTAACTAATGGGCAAAAAAATAGAAAGTTAAACGATAAACGGTGTCATCAACAAGTAAATGTTTGTAAAAACTTGTCACGACAACTTTATTTTTAATTCAAATAACAAGAGTAGTTGACTCAAAGTTATTCTTTTTTATGATAAACGGTTTTTGCTCATTAATTATAAAAATCTAGATTTTTAGCTTAAACATAATACTATTTAACTTTGAAAAGTTGATAGCATCAAGTGATATTATCCGATTATTTTATATCCAATTCCGTGTACGGTTAAAATTGTTTTAGGACGGTCAGGATTTTCTTCGACTTTTTGGCGAAGTTTAACAATAAAATTATCAACAGTTCTCGTTGTAGGATTTTCGTCAAAACCCCAAACAACTCTTAAAATTTCGTCTCTACTAACTGTATAATTTTTTTTGGACCATAGTAAATTTAGAATTTCAAATTCTTTGTAAGACATTTGAACCGAACCTTCATCACTGAATGCATTGTATGATGCAAAGTTCACAACAAGCTTTCCAATTTTTATATCTTTATTGCTTTTTTCATTTGGTTGAATAGCGTTTTCCCTGCGACGTAGTATCGCTTTAATTCGCGCGATTAGCTCTCTTACACTAAAAGGTTTCGTTACATAATCGTCAGCGCCAAGCTCAAGCCCTAGTACCCTGTCAAGCTCTTCGCCTCTTGCAGTTAATAAAATAATCGGCGTATCATTTCCTTTTTTTCTAACTGTTTTGCAAATTTCAAAACCGGAAATATTCGGAAGCATTACATCCAGAATTATTAAATCATAGTTGTTATCTAAAATTTTTTTTAGTCCGGATTCACCTTCACGGGCGGTTTCAACTTTATAGCCTTCAAGTTCGAAATTATCTTTTAATCCAACTACCATATTGGGTTCGTCTTCAACAATTAATATAACCGGCATCTTAGCTCCTTAACTTATTTAAAATATTCTGTGTCATAAAATAATAATTATCTCTGTATGTTAGTATAGAAGAACTAATATTAAATTTTTCATGCGATATATTGTTTAAACATTAAAGTAAAGGAACTACCTTTTCCTTCACTGCTTTCAACTTCAATTTTCCCTTGATGAGCATCCATAATACTTTTAACAATTGTCAGCCCCAAACCGGTGCCTTTTGCATCCTGGGCTAAGCCTCCTTGTACTCTATAAAATTTATCAAATATTTTTTCCTGATTAACAGCAGAAATTCCTATTCCGTAATCTATAACTTTTATGTACGCAAAATCCTTTTCGAAACCAGTCTTAATTATAATTTCCTTTTTGTCTTTGCTGTATTTCATCGCATTATCTAAAAGATTGATAATCACTTCAATTACCGCTTCCTTATCAACTCGAACATCAGGCATATTTCCACTGGGTTCAAAAATAATATTAAAATTATTATTTTCAATTTGATAGCCATAAGCTTGAAGAACATTTTCAACAATTAAATTTATATTTTCAGAGTTAAAATTATATTTTTTTCTATTTTCCTCAATGGCATAGAAACTTAATATTTTGTCCACGATCCGGCTTAGGCGATTACTTTCATCATTAATAATTTTGAAATATTCTTTTTCTTTTTCCCGATCTTTCACTCTGCCCATAACAAGTGTTTCGGAAAAAAGATTTATTAATGAAAGCGGCGTACGCAGCTCATGCGAAACGTTTGCAATAAAATTGGATTGCTGATTTGCAAGCTCTGTTTCTTTTTTGAAGTTTCTTAGTACAAACCAAAGTCCGATGATTAAAAAGATATTGATAAGAAAAATTATGATTATGTTTCTGATCGATCTCTCTCTTACCAAACCAGAAATTGTTGCCCCTTTTAACATTATATTAATAGAATAACCGGGTAATAAGGTAATGACGGTATGCTGTTCAATCTCGGTGGAATAATTTTTCCCGGATGAAAAGATTTTTGTGTTGTTTTTTCGATTCGAAACAGAGACAACAAACTCATTCCTCGTTATAGAATTTATTTTTGTTGACAGGATTTGTTTTATAAAGATTTCAGGGTCAACAAACAATCCGCAAATTTCACTTTTCCCTTCCGGTAATTCCAATAGAAAAATTACTAAAACATTATTCCCAATTTTGACGTTCGTGACGGTTTCAATTTTCCTTGAACCAAATTCATTCTGCCGTAATAAGACTTTTATTTTATTTCTATTAGATACCAAAATTCTTTTAATATTTTTTTGAAAAATATTTGACAATGTGTCTTGATAATTTGAAATAATCTCCGGTTGGCGGGAAATAGTTATGTCGGAAAGAATCAACATTTTGATCGATTGGTTTCGTAGAAGAAATTTTTTTACGGATTCTTGAAAATTAACGTCTTCAACATTTTGGGTTTCAACAACTAACAAATTCAGTTTTCTCGCCCAACTGGTTATATAGTTATTAACGTAGTCATTTATTGAGGCAAGTAAAGTATTTAGCTCACTACTATATATTTTTTCAATGTTTTTTTCACTTTTGTTTAGTGAGCTAATTTGATATATTGATAAAATAATGGTTGGAACAAGAATTATTATTATTAAAAGCGAAATAATCTTTCTGTAAGGCTTATTCATTTCTAAAAAGATGCAATTTTTACTCCAATTAAAAATAATTTAACAAGGTTTCAATTTTTAGATACATTTAAATGCCTTCGTTGTCTTCGAAAATTGAATCCTAATTAAGGCGGGCTATAAAAACTCCACACTCTCTCCAAGAAATTAAAAATTATTATCAGCTCAATTCAATATATCTTTTTGGTTTAAGATAAATCTCGCAATTCCACAACTCCAAGTTTCTGAGAGTCGCGTAACATCACCTTATTAAAAAGTTCTGACCAAACGTCATAAAAAATTACTTAAAAGTCAATATTTTTATGACTTTATATCTAAATCTTTAACAATGTAATATTTTTGTTTACAAATTAAGCTTAATAAATTACAGTTCGTTAACGATTAAAGGCAATATTTTAATGTCAAAGCTCATAAAATGACAAAAAATTCTTTAGATCAAATTAAAGTTTTTTTGCTTCTTGAGTAATTTTGGCATTTTCAATCATTACCGGATAGGAGTATCCCGCGCCAAAATCTTTATTGATAGCTACTGTGCCTTCAACGGTTATGACATCGCCTACTTGAACTGTTTCTTTGCTTGTAACTAAAAGATCAAAATTATCGCCGGAAGCTGTTCCGTCCTGAATGTGGATCCAATTGCGATCAAGAATGTTTGGATTAAATTTTACAACTTTTCCTTTTACTCTTATCGTCTTTCCGGCAAGTGATTGTTCTTGAGAAAAAATTTCAGCTATGGTTTTACCTCCCTTTAACGGAGAAATTGAAATTTGCTCTTTCGGAATATTTAACGCTTGAGAATGAGCCGCTGTTACAGGATTGTTAGAAGGTTCTTTAGATATGCTTTGAACAAAAAATATTGAATCGAACGTCCTGTTCAAAGTATTACTATGAAAATTTTTCATTTCCATACCTTGTGAATAATAAACTATCTCGCCTTTATTAACTTGTGTTTGCGGAGCTGCAATCCAATATTGATTTCCGTTTTCATCAACTTGAAGATAGGTGTAGCCCGCTGCATCCATGTTGTCTAATACTTTTACTGCATGGGTGCCGGCAGGGAGGTTTTGCACCGGCTGATTATCATTTTTCTTTGAACATGATGTTAAACCAAATAAACCTAAAACTGCTATTACTAAAAATATACGTTGCATAAGAATTACCATTAAAGTTGTATAATTATTCTAATTTATATAAACAAATATATCAAAGGCAGATACAATCTCCGAATGTTTGAATCGCAAACGATTCCGTATGCGGAAATTTGTTTTCCTTTTTTTGCTGTTTAAATTTATAACCAAGTTATTTTATTAAAACTGATTTCTCTTTATAATATTAATTTTTATGAATGATTTTTATTTTTGGATAAGTCATTACGGTTACTTCGGAATCTTTTCTCTTTTAGTTTTTGGAATTATCGGACTTCCAATTCCGGATGAAACATTGCTGACTCTATCAGGCTATCTAATTTACAAAGGACATCTCCACCTTCTTCCGACATTTATTGCAGCTTACCTTGGCAGCGTCTGCGGCATTTCAATTAGCTTTGCGATTGGGAGCACCTTTGGACATCATTTTATAATTAAATACGGAAGGTTCGTTCACATAACCGAAGAGAGATTAAAAGTTGCTCATAACTGGTTTGAAAAAATCGGCAGATGGACTTTGTTGGTGGGATATTTTATCCCCGGGGTCAGACATGTAATCGCCATTTTTGCCGGGACTTCTGAATTGTCAATGTGGGAATTTGCTATTTTTGCTTATAGCGGAGCTTTGATTTGGACAACTACTTTCTTATCAATCGGCTATTTCTTCGGCAATCATTGGAAAAGAATTCTCCCAGTCGTTGAACATCATGAGGTTACGGCTTCAATCATTGCTGCCGTATTATTGATTGTTTTTTTCATAATGAAAAATTTTGGGAAGAAAAGAAATAAGAAGACAGAAGATAGGAGCCAGAAGCCAGAATAAAAGATTCATCGCTTGCTCTTAACACTAATCTAACATAACTGAAGTTACGCAAAATTGTAAAAACTACATGCCATACCCGCGAAAGCGGGTATCCACTATGCTAAAATAAACCAAAAAATAGATTCCCCACTTTCGCGCATAGGCGTCAACTTAATATTTCTTCCAAACTCCCTAACCTTTGTAATCACTTGTATTTAACATACTAAATGTATTTATTTATCCTCTACGAGGATACTGTATTTGTTGGATTAATTTGTTTCTACAATAATCAAACATCTACGATGTTTTTAGACCTCGTAGAGGTCAAATTATTGTAGGAAAAGGTTTATTTTACATTGGCAAATCCTCGTAGAGGATTAACAAATTCCCCAGTATTTGCGCTATTCTATTATAATATTATCCTCAATATTGTAATGTAACAGATTCTTAGGTTGACGCCTATGCACTTTCGCGGGAATGACATTTAGAGTATTTTGACTGTTTAGAGTGGACTCATTTATGTCAAGATATTTTTTATGATAAATTTCGTTGCGTTTAATTCAAAACCTGCCGGTAGGCAAGCTTGCCGCTCTATGAATTTCCGTTTTCGTTGCTTACTAAATATCTCTTAATTTTTTGAGTCGTCGTTTTTTCAAATTCAACCTGGCGGATGTAAAATTTCTTTATCTGCTTAAAGACCGGAAGTTCTTTGTTTACATCTTTAATTACTTGTGCGATTGTTTGCTGAACTAAATCCTCGGTTATCGGGATATTATTATTTTCAGAATATTCAATGAATGCTTCCGCATCGGTTACAAGCTGTACTGCAATAATCTCATCATGCTTCGGATCCTTTTCACCGTAAACTAAAGATTCCAGGACATAAGGGCTTCGATTCAAAATATCTTCTATCTCTTCGGGAAAAACATTTTCTCCGTTCTTTGCAATGATTACATTTTTCTTTCGGCCGCTGATATGAAGAAATCCGTCCTTTTCAATAAATCCCACGTCACCTGTTTTAAACCAGCCTTCTTGAAACGAATCCCCGGTAAGCTTTTCATTTTTATAATATCCCAGCATTACGTTCGGAGCTTTTGCGAAAATTTCACCTACGCCTTTCGAGTCGGCATTATCAATTTTTAATTGAACTCCGGGAAGCGAAAGCCCGGCAGCGTCATCCTTAAAATTATTTAACCTGTTCAGAGTAAGTATTGGTGAGGTCTCTGTCAGGCCATATCCTTGCAAAAAATTGAATCCGAATTCGCGCAAACCTTTCGCTACCTTGGGATCAGGTGCAGCGCCGCCTGCAATAAAAATTCTAATAGACCCACCGAATTTTTCATGCAGTTCTTTAAACACAATTCTCTTAAAACTTTTCCAACCAACTTTTTCTACTACATCCGTAATCTTTATCAGGGGCTTTATAATTTTCGACTTCGTTTTATCTTCATTTATCGATTTATATATCCTCTTGAACATCTTATCAAACAGCAGTGGGACGCCCAACAAAATTGTTGCTTTTACTTTTTGAAGATCATCTACAACGGTTTTTAGCGACTGCGCATAGTGAACCGAAGAACCGCAATATATCGGACACAAAAATCCACAAGTACATTCATAAGTATGATGCATCGGCAGCACCGATAAAAATCTATCTTCAGGATAAATAAATAGCATGCTTACCATGTTAGTCAGATTTGATTTCAAATTTCCCTGGCTAAGCATTACTCCCTTTGCCCTTCCAAGTGAGCCGGAAGTAAAAATTATCTCCGCAACATCACCGGCATTAATTTTCGGAAGCTCTGCAACATCACCGGCATTAATTTTCGGAAGCTCTGCAATATCAGACGGCTTATTTGAATTTATCATTTCTGCCATCGATAAAAATCCATCTTTCGGCGAAAGCAAGTCCATACTGATAAAGTGCTTCAACTTTTTTGTCAAATGCATTTTTTCTCTCATCATCGAATCGAACGAGCCGGAAAAAATTATTACTTCTGCATCTGATTCATGTATAATATTTAAGATCTCATTGCTGGTAAGATTTTTATCGATAGGTACGATAACATGATTAAACGTCATTGCTGTCAAGTAAGTTATGCCCCATTGAACCCTGTTCTCGCCTATGACGGCAACATGGGTCCTTTCTTTTAGTCCAAGTTGTTTTAATGCACTGCCGAATCTTAAAACATTATCGAGAAGTTCGGCATAGGTTAATTTTGAGATTGGTGTTGTTGCAATATCTTCAAGGGCAATTTTGTTCCGATATTTCTCTGCAGATTTTACAAGCATATCCTGAACTGAAATTATTTCAGGAACTTCGAATAGTTGGTTCTTATCTTTCATTTTCTTTCCCGGTTAAATCTTTGCCTAAAATTAAAGATACTTTTCTTTACTTAAAAGAAATTTTTTGATCAACTCCTGAGAAATCCTTTTATTTATAGTTGTCATTTCGACTGGAGTGCCTGCCCCGTTTGCGGGGAGAAATTCCTCTTTTATTAAGTGTCATTTCGACCAGAGGGAGAAATCCCATGTATAGCCCAGTCACCCGAGTTGAACTTGGGATATCTCAGTCGATGACTCCTTCGATATGACAGAAGTAAACACCTGTCATTTCGACTGAGTCCCGCATACGGGATAAATCATCGAAGGAGAAATCCCACGAATAGCCCAGAAAAACGAATTGACCTTGGGATATCTCAGTCGTATAACCTGCCTGTCGGTAAGCAAGCTCCTTCGATATGACAGAGGGAAGCAACTGTCATTTCGACCGGAGGGAGAAATACCCAATAAGCCCTATCTCTCAAATTAATCTTAGTATATCTCAGACACTCGTCACTTTGTCACTTGTTACTCGTCTGCCAAATTTGTCACACCTATATTCATTTTTGCCTAAATTTTCCCTATGTCTGCCAGGCTTCTGCCAAGCCTAAAACAAACCTCTTATTCTTATCCAATTATTCCAGAAAAAAATCGGCCAAAATGGCACAGACACATCCGTGTATTGACATTATATTCTATCTCTCATCCCCCATCGACCATCTTTTTTGGTTAGGTATTATAAAAATTAGAGGATGAATCGTATTACGAAAACTATTGTCCCGTTTTCAGATGATGTAAAAGATTGATTTTTAGAATGCTTAGCTTTACTTTTGTATAGGATTTAGAGTCAAAGATAAAAAGCGAGAAATTTTGGCTGTTAGTACATCTTCAACAGATTTGGAATTATTGGAGCGAGTTGCGTCTTACGATTCAAGGGCGTTAGAAGCGTTGTATAATCGTTATTCGCCTTTGCTTTACACTGTAATAAAAAAAATTGTATCGGAAGAAAGCATTGCTGAAAATGTTCTTTCGGATGTCTTTGTTATTATCTGGCGGAAGGCAAACCTCTTTGATTTCAACTCCGCTAACGTTTATACCTGGCTTGTAACTCTTACCAGGAACAAAGCCACAGATACAATTCGCAGAACACACCCGGAAAAGATAGTAAAAGAATACACCGATTCTTATGAAGAAGAATTTATCATTCCACATCTTTCAAAAGCAATAGATCCGCTTGATTTAAAAACTGCACTTAGTTTAAAAGATAGCGTTGAGTCCGCACTTAATAGCCTTACTGAAGCACAGCAATATGTTTTGTACCTTGCATATTACGAAGGCTTAACTCAAAAAGAAATTGCTGCCAAACTAAATATTCCTTTTCCGACTGTTAAATCAAAATTGAAAATAGCACTTTCAAATCTTAAAGAAAATCTGATTAAGGGTGATTCGTAATGTCGGAGCAAGATACATATTACGATCATTTATTTGCCTATTCATTGGGATGCTTAGATGATGAGGACTTGAATATTTTAGAAGAATATTTACAATCTGGTGGAGAATTTGCATGGCAGGAATTGGGCGAGTATCAAAATTTGGCTTCGTTATTACCTTCAATATTGAACGTAGAAGTGCCACCACCGCAGTTAAAAGACAACGTTGCCCGCAATCTTTACAGAATAAGAAATGAAAAAAGATTAAAAAAGTCTAACGAAAATCTGGATGTGGAAAAATCACATGGGGATATTCAGCCCGATCTGTTTCACTCTAATGATGAACTAAAAGCCTCTAATATATTTAAGACACCTGATGATGCTGAAATACAAAAGTCCGAAGCCGGGGAGAAATCTTCGTCCCCCATTCATTCTGACCGAAGCGAGATGGAAGAATATCCCTATAAGCTAAACACGAGAACGGACGGCTTTGAAGTTGTTTCTACCCAAAAACCTACTGCTGAATATTTTAAACCGCTTCAAGAGACTCAAATTCAAGGTAGGGATGCTAATAGAATTATTCATAATAATATTAACACACAGAAAAAAATAGAGGGCGAAGAACTTCAGCAACCTGATGAAACATTTAACGAAACCATACTCGATCACAAAGCCGAAGCGACTGCTGATAAAGTCAAAGCTCAAGAGAAAAAGAAGAATTATACGCTTCACGGAGATTTTGCAAACGGCAATAAAAATAAGAAGGAAAAGAAAAAGTCTTCCGTTATAACAGTTGCCTTTTTATTATTGATTATAGTCACCGCCGGGATTGTGTTTGCTTACTATAAAATTTCTTCCGATGTAAAAAATTATAAGGCTAACGTGGAGAAGCTGAATAACCAAATTCAAAATCTCTCATCAAACATTTCAGCAAATAGAGAACTGGAAAACCTTCTTCAATCGAAAAATGTACGTGTCATTAATTTACAGGGTACGCAAGTTAATCCAACCGCCTATGGCAAGCTTATAATAAGCTTCGATAACAGCAAAGGCTTTTTACAATTTTCAAATATGCCTCCGCTAACCCAGGACAAAGCATATCAATTATGGATTATCATGAAAGGCAAATCTAGTTCTTTAGGGGTTTTTAAAAACGTCAGCGGATCAAATTATTTTTCTTTTACACTTCCGGAAATTACAAGTCAAGACGGAGCAAAATTTATTGTTTCCGAAGAACCTTCTAACGGTGCAATAAGGCCGGGTAACATGATTTTCCTAACCGGTTCATTATAATAAATAATTTTACAGCTATTTTACTCTTTTTGTAAGAAGGATTATCATTATTAAAATTAAAACTAACAGCCAGTGTTTTTTGGAAACATAAAGGATTGCATAATAGAATGATTGGATCGAGGGGGTGCCGAGTATAATTGTTAATGCCATTCCGAAAATAAGAAAAATTATTGCAACAGTTAGAATTCTTTTGTCAGAGGGACTATCTATAAAAAGCATGAAAAAGCCTATACCGATGATGAAAAATACTGAGGGAAAAAGAATCCCGGATAATTTATAAAAATCAAAATTGTTTATGACGAAAAGGATAATACCCGATAAAAAGACTACTGTACCGAAAAATAGATTTAACTTTTTGTTATTGCCCGTGGAAACATAAACCGTAATAATTCCATACACTGCTAAAACGTAGCTTAAAATTTCTCCAGCCGATGTATTAATGAATCCTAATATTCTAAACATCATAGCAGCGGCTAAAAAAATCAAAAGATAAATAACAAGAAGATGATCTTTATACAAATGAATTTACCCTCTCATTGGGAGAATATTTCCCGGTTACAAAATTCTTTGCCCCATAACTGAAGCAATTACATCGGAAGCAAATATAGCACTTTCATTTTTATTATCTAAAATTGGATTTATTTCGGTAACCTCAAGAGATGACATGCAGCCACATTCGGCTATAGATTCCATTATAAGGTGGGTTTCCCTGTAGCTTAAACCGCCGCGAACAGGAGTACCGACACCCGCAGCGACAGAGGGATCAACAGCGTCAAGATCAAAGCTTACATGAATGTGATCGACTTTTTCCTTAAACTGTTTAAGGACTCTTGAAATTATTCTATGAATTCCGAGTTTATCAACGTCTGTCATTGTGTAAACGGAAGGGTTTAACTTTTTTATATTCAATTTTTCAAGCTGGTCGATGCTTCTAATACCGATAAGAGCACAATTTTCCGGTTTAACTTTTGGGGCAAACCCATAGAAATTTGTAAGATGCTCATTGCCTAATCCAAGAGCGGCAGCAAGTGGCATACCGTGGATATTCCCGGAAGGAGAGGTTTCATCTGTGTTCATATCAGCATGCGCATCAATCCAGATAACTCCGAGTTTCAATTTGTTTTTTCTGCAATAAGAAGAAATCCCCGCAATACTTCCGATAGCCATTGAGTGATCTCCGCCGATGCAGAGAGGGAACTGACCCTTATCCAGGACTTTTTCAACTTTTTTGGCAAGTACTTTAGAAGTTTTCAAAATTTCATCTAGATATTTAAGCTTATGATTAGTAATTTTTTGAAGTTCCATTATCCGGATATTAATATCACCGCTGTCAATAATTTTGTATCCAAGCCTCTCAAGTTTTTCTCTTACCCCGGCAATTCTCAAAGCAGAGGGTCCCATGTCAACGCCTCTTCTATCGGCACCTAAATCCATTGGGAAACCGATAATGTTAATAACATTCGAACGATTTTTTTTCATAATAAAAATATTTTTATCTATATGTAGTCAAAATAAATAGTTTATTGGTAATACCCAACAGCGATTGGTTATATATTTGTTGAAACATATTCTTATATTTTGAGGCAAAATATTGTTTTTATAGAAATTAAATTTATTGATTTAAGTCATAAAATGATTGAAAACTTTTTAAATGAGCCACTGGTAAACGTTGGAATTTTATCAGAAAAGAAAATTAGTTTTGAACTTCATGGCGATTTTAAGGTATACGGATTTAAGCAAACCTTCAGCGGTTCGTTTTCGGCAGAGTCTATTGATAATAAAATCCTATGCAGGAAAGGCTCTGAAAAGATTGAAACTTCAGGCGAAATTATCTTTGAGCCGGGCAACCCTTTACAAGAATCTTTTTTGATAAAAGATGTAACAATCGGGGTAAAATTTCATTGGGAACGAAAAGAGAAAGAACGGTTTAGCGGTGCACTAAAACTAATATTGGAAAACGGCAAGGTTACAGCAATTAACATTTTACCCATAGAGAATTATCTTGTAAGCGTCATTTCCTCCGAAATGAGTGAAAAGTGTTCAATGCAGTTATTAAAAGCTCATGCGATTATTTCGAGAAGCTGGTTGCTTGCACAAATTGAAAAATCAAAAGAGGAAAAGAAGTCTGATTTTCAAATCGAATTTAAATCGGAAGAGGAACTAATTAGATGGTACGACAGGGAAGACCACAGGTTATTCGATGTCTGTGCAGACGATCATTGTCAGCGTTACCAAGGTATTACAAAAATTTTTACCGACAGCACGCGGCGTGCTGTTAAGCAAACCTCCGGAATAGTTTTAATGAGTGAAAATAAAATTTGCGATGCAAGGTATTCAAAATCCTGCGGAGGCATCTCTGAATCATTCGAGAATGTGTGGGAACCGGTAAAGTTCAGTTATCTAACGTCGATAATAGATTACAAGTTTGAGCCGGATAATTTTAATTTGGATTTTTCAAATGAACTGAATGCAATAAAATGGATTAAAGGAAATCCTTCCGCTTATTGTAATACAAACGATAAAAAGATTTTATCTCAAATTCTTCTTGAATACGATCAGGAAACCTCCGACTTCTACCGGTGGAAAGTCAGTTATTCTCAAAAGGAAATGTCGGAGTTAATTAAGAAAAAAAGCGGGATCGATTTCGGAGATATAATTGATTTAATCCCCGTTAAACGCGGCACTTCGGCAAGATTAGTAAAAATGAAGATTGTTGGAAACAAAAAAACTTTAACTATAGGTAAAGAACTTGAAATCCGCAGATTACTTTCTGCAAGTCATTTGTATAGCTCAGCTATCGTAATTGAAAAATTTGACCTTGTAGAGGGAATTCCGCAAAGATTCTTAATCTACGGTGCAGGTTGGGGACATGGTGTAGGGCTTTGCCAAATCGGAGCAGCGGTGATGGCCGCAAGGGGGCATATGTTTGATGAAATTCTTCTTCACTATTTTAAGGATTCTAAACTTAAGAAAATTTATTAACACTATTTATGAAAATTCTTTATTCTTGTCTTTCTAAAAGCTGGGGTGGTATGGAAATGTTTACTCTTACTGCTATCCAACAGTTATTAAAAAAAAATATTTCCGTAGAGCTTTTGTGCATCGCCGAATCTAGAATTCACATTGAAGCTTATAACACCGGAGTAATTATTCACCCGATAAAAATACCGGGCTATATTCATCCTTTTAGCATTCTTAACCTTGCCAGCATTATCCGTCGCAGTAATTATGATTTGATTCATACTCAAGCATCAAAAGACTTGTGGTTGTTGGTACCGGCACTTAAAATTTTAGGAACTAAAATCCCTTTAATCCTAACTAAGCAGGTCGGTTCTTTTATTGTAAAAAAGGACAAACTACACAGGTGGATTTACAATCGACTATCCTTTGCACTAGCAATAAGCAATGTCATAAAAAGAAATCTTCTTGAAACATGTCCTTTGACGGAGGATAAAATTCTTCTACTTCACAACGGAATTGATACGGAAAAATTTAACCCAGCAACTGTCAATGCGCAAAAAGTAAGGGATGAATTTAAAATTAAAGGAGATGAAACTTTAATAGGTATGATTGCAAGGTTTAGCCCCGGAAAAGGACATGAAGAATTTTTAGAAGCCGCAAAGATTTTAAATGATAAGTATAGCAGACTAAGGTTTATGATTGTTGGTGAAGCAAGCCGTGGCGAAAATAATTATGCCGATAAAATAAAACAGCTATCGGGAGAACTAGCAATTAATAATATAATTTTTACCGGTTATAGAACAGATACACCAGAAGTTTTGAGGGCAATGGATATATTTGTTTTCCCTTCACACAATGAAGCCTTCGGAATTGCCTTAGCAGAAGCAATGTCTATGGGCAAGCCTTCCGTTTGTTCAAATGCAGATGGCGTTTTAGACATAGCAGTTGAGGGTGAAACTTCATTTTTATTTGAAAATAAAAATGCCGGTGCGCTTGCACAAAAAATTGAACTGTTACTAAAATCTCCGGAGACTATGCGAAGCTTTAGTTTGTCTGCCAGAAAACGAGCAGTCAATTTTTTTGATTTGGAAAAACTAACTGACAGAGTAATTGAGATATATAATTCTTTAATCCAGGCGCAAAAGTAATTTGGCCTGCTTTTCGATTTTAACTGTTAAAACAAAATATTAAGAGAAAAATTTAACCGAAGGTAAAATTATTCTTTGCTCATCAAGTCGCTAATGAACTTCATATTTTCTGATTCGGAATTTGAAATAATAATTTTTATAATTGCGGTTAGAGGAACAGAAAGAAGCATGCCCACAATTCCCCAAATGTAGCCCCAAATTAAAACGGACATAAGAATTAAAAGCGGATTTAGATTTAATCTTTTACCGATCAAATTGGTTTCGATAAGATTGAAAAACAGTGTTTGGATAGCAGCAAGAATCAACGCAATGAGAAGTGCATAGGTAATAGATTCGTATTGAAGTAAAGTCATCACAACCGGCAGAACAAGTGCAATTGCCGAGCCTATCGAAGGAATAAAATTGAAAAGGAAAACAAAAAGTCCCCATATAATTGCAAAGTCTATTCCGAAAAGATAAAGTAAAAAGGTAATCACGATTCCGGCTGAAAGATTTATTGCAATTTTTAAAATTATGTATCTTTGAATTTGTTTGGTTATAGCCTTAAATGTTTGAGCTAGTTTTTCTTCTTTTTCTTGCCGCTCAACATTTAATTTATCGCTTATCCATTGGTTGTAGTCGTTGTTAGGCTCTTCCGGCGAGGTTTTATATTTCTTTTCAATTTCTTTTAATTCGGGTTCTACTTTTTTAAATACGAACCGTTTTTTAATTGCTTCATAGGTTGTATTGTGGCCTATAACTACAAAAATGAAAAAGAAAAGGACGAACAAAATATTTCCCAATACGCTAAATGTTGAAGAAAATATTCCTCCTGCTAATAATTTGTAATCAATTTTAGATACAATTCTTTGAATAGAAAAATATCTAAAGAAAGGATCGCGAATATGCATCGCTACTGCAGCATCGCTGACAATTTTATTCAACTTATCAGCGTAGCCCGGAATCTGATCGCCGAAGGAAATAAATGATCCTATTATGAAAGAAGAAACACCCCACATAACAAATGCCGTCACAAAAATGTCAAGTAGCAGAACTGCATAGAGCGGAAATTTTTTTTCTCTAAGATAATCGTTGATTGGCGAGAAAATAAAAAAAAGAAAATAGGCAATAACAAACGGAATGAAAATATGGCTTAATTCTTTGAGTACAATAGCAATTACAACTATTCCGATTATTGAAATGAAAAACTTTTCTGTACCATCTCTTTTTAGATTTTTTGACATGACATGTTAAAATAAATTGTTTGGTAATCAGTTATTTTAAGCCTGACGGTGTTTGTGGCGTTGATAATAGTTTAGTGAACAATGACCATCTCTTAGCTTGATTATTAGCACCGCCGTTGTGTTCGATATAATTTTTAATTAAATCCTGCCCCAAATTATAGTTAATAACATAGCTTCTATATTTTTCAATAAATTTTAATCGCTGTACTGCTTTATCTTTTGACATCAGAGAATATTTCATTAACCAGTCAATAGTTTCGGATTCGTTCCATTTCCCATCAAGATAATTTCTTGCGGCTTCATTACCGGAATATCTGAGCTCATCAACCAACTTAAGTACTTCATAATACTTATCTGCATCTTTAGGATTTAAACCCGCTAGTGGAAAAAGTATATTCTTTTCAAATTCGACCCGTGAATTTCCTGGAAAGATCATCTCAATTCCAAAGTTTGCGGTTCCTTCGGCAATTAATGATTGTGGACTGAATAATGGGTATACCGTAAATTCCATCCAGCCATTCTTTTTGACTAAATTTTCTTCCAGCAAGGTGTTGTAAACGTGATGACCCGGATAGCCTTCATGAGCAGCTAAGTCAATAGCCCGGTCAATATAGATTGGCATGTCTGTATTTATTTGAATCACACTAAAATAATTTCCTTTATACCAGTTGTATCCGCTCCATGGCTTATTAGTTACATATTCTAATTTAAAGTTTTCATTAGCAGGAAGTTTAATATAATCTAAAGTTTTTTTCTTACACTCTGCAATTGCTGCATTAAAAACAGTATCTAATTTTGCCTTCGGAATGATGAATGATTTTCTGTATTCATCGAGCCGGGTATCCACATTGCCATTACCGGGTAAAATATTACTTAATTCATCAATAATATTTTGAAAGTGTTCCTTTGTATAAGTCGGAGCGACGGCGTCATACAATGCTTTGCTTTCTTCATCAAAGGAGAAAGTGCCGCCGCCGAGCAAGAATATTTTTGCCTTAACAGCTAAGAGCTGTTTATATAAAAATCTATAACGGAGGGTTTCTATTTCATTTGCTTTGAAACTTTTTAAAGCATCTAAAGCATTAAGAAGAGAATCTGTTTCCGCATTACAAAAATTTCTTAGGGCAGTAGAATCTTCAGGTGTCTTTAGATTATCGTGTGGCTGCCAATCTTTTGGTCCATAATAAGCATCAACATAATCGCTGTCCAGCTCGCCAATTTTTAATACCAGCTTAACATAATTTTCAGAAATATTGTTCATTTTAGATTCCAGTTCTTTATTTAGTGACCCGCTATTTTCCGAACAAGATGAAAGAAGGATTGATGCAATTAATATTAATAATAAACCGTTTAAAAATAAACTTCCAAGTTTCATTTTACCTCGAAGAATTTATAACCAATTGCGGGGATAGTAAATGAAAATAAATCTCCATTAAACTTTATTTTATTCCCATAGAGCAAATCATTTGCTTCGTGAAGCTTGTAAATTGATGGTAGTTTTATTGTTACGGTTTTTTCTGATCCGCTTTTATTTAAGGCTACCAAAATTCTTTGGTTCATATCTGAACGAAGATAAACAAAGCAAGAAGTGTCGGCATCCAGAGGTTCAAAGTCACCGTATCTTAAAGCCGGATTATTTTTCCTAAGAGAAATAATTTTCCTTACATCGACAAGAGTTTTCTTCTCCCAGTTAGAAAGTTGATTTCCAAATCTCATCATACGCCTGTTATCCGGATCTGCTGCACCGGTCATTCCAATTTCATCGCCGTAATCTATTACAGGTGTTCCAGGAATCGTTAAAAGATAACTTAAGTATAATTTTAATTTGTTATAACTGAATTCATGTTTTACGTTTGGAGGATCGTTCCAGCCGAGTTCCGATGCGTCGACATTTCCTGTAAGTGGAATTTCCCCGTCAGCGTATGCCATAAAGCGAACTTTATCATGGCTATCCATTATGTTTCCCATTAAATTGTTATAGCCATAGACAAGGAAGGATTTTTTTAATTCGTTCTCCAGGGGAACAAAGGAAGTTTTTTCACCAACAAAAGTAGGGATGGCAACATCATAAAGATTAAAATTGAATTGAGCATTAAGCTGTCCGTTATTGACATACGAGCTTACCAAGTTATAGCTGCCAAAAGTTTCGCCTATTTGAAATAAATTTCTTTTTTCTGGAATCTCGATTTCTTTTTTTAATTTATAAGTTAAAAGTCTCCAAAAACTATTTGGAACATGCTTTACAGCATCATGCCGGAAACCATCAGCGTCTGTTTCTTTCAGCCACCAGATAGCGTTATTCGTCATTGCTTCGCGTGCAGCTTTGGAACCAACATAATTAAATGTAGGAAGGTATACATCAAACCAGGTAGTTAATCTCTCTTCATCCCAAAGGCGAAGATTTTTTCTCCCGTCTGGGAGATATAATGAGCCAAACCAATCACGATGTTTTTTATAAATAGGGTTGTCAATAAAAACATGATGGGCTACGTAATCAAATAAAATCTTTATTTTATGTTTATGAGCAAGCCGAACTAGTTTTTTTAGCAGGGCCATAGTTCCGAAATGTTCTTCAACGCGGTAAGAATGAAGAGGCCAATAGCCATGATAACCCGTATACAAACGGTGAGGTGCGGGATATTCACGGTAGGCGCTATCGGGATTATCAACTACCGGGGAAAGCCATAAAGTGTTGACACCAAGGGAATCGAAATAACCAGAATTTATTTTATCTATTATCCCCTGAAAATCTCCACCCTGATAATTAGCTTTATAAGATAAACCGGGTAGAACTACCGGTCTATCATTAGATGAATCACCATCGTAAAATCTATCGATCATTATCGAATAAATTATTTGATCTTGAAGTGTAACATTTTTTTCTTCGCCAGCCGGCTTCCCGTTTATAAATCGAACTGTCTGAATATTTGTCGTTTGTTCACTTTGGTTAACCCAGATTCTTACAAGTGGATTTTTTTTCAACTCTCCGGATTTTAATATAACTGAAATCGTATCTCCGGTAATTTTAACTTGGCTTTGAGAAATTCTTTCGTTGTTGATAAGCGTAAATACGTTTGAGTGATCTAATTTAGCATTCTGACTTCCTTTTCCATAATAATATTCTAAATCAATTTTGCTCTTAGAATATTTTTTCCCGAGCACATGAAGAAAAGTTTCTTCAACATGCCTGGGAGCTACTGTTATAACCGAATTAAAATCTCCCATACCGTTTGGCGTTTTAACAGAATTTGACGGATCGACCAATTCTTTTCCGTCTACGAAAAATTTATATTCATATCGTCCTGCTTCAAGTGGAATGGTTATATGATAGACACCTTTGTTATCCAACTTCATAGGAAGATTCTCTCTGTTCCATCCATTGAAAGTTCCGAATAAATTTACCTTTTGTACTTTAGCAGTCGGCTTATATTGAAAACTTTGAAATTGGGTCATTGCAACCCGGAGAGGGATTTCATAAGTAATTTTATTTAGCTTAAATTCGATTAAAGTTAATCCTTCATAATTTTCGTCCGGTGTTAGAAACAATTTTTTAGAACTTAAATTGTATGAAATTTTAATCGAAGGATTCGGTACAAATTTTAGATTATAGTCAGAAGAGTAGAAGAGATCGCTTACAAGAACTGAGTCTGTCTGCCCGGCAATTAAACTTACGGGCTGAATAATATCCGATATTTCCTGTGCAGAAATTGGTTTAAGAAAATTAACTAAAAAAACAATTAAGATTAAATATCTTAATTTTAAGTTGAAGAAAAGCATTTTCCGGACTCCAAATAATTCAAAATTTATTTATCGCTAATTTAATCAATTATTATCTCATGTTACGCACCTCTTGGAGCAATGGAATATTGGAGTTATGGGACAGACTATTTTTTTCCCATTATTCCAATATTTCATTACTTTAATATTCCAAAGATTGTATAACATAAGTTACTTAGATATCGACTTAAACAATTTGGAATAAAAAAAGCCCGTTGTTAAACGGGCTTAATAAAAATAGAGTTTTTTATAATGCTCTTATAATACTGCATCCTTTGCTGCTTTTGCTATTCTGAATTTTAGAACTTTTTTAGCCGGTATAACCATTGTCTGACCGGTAGATGGATTTCTGCCCATTCTTTTTTTCCGGTTGACGACAAGAAGTTTTCCTAAACCAGGGATCACAAAAGATTTTTTTGCCTCTTTATAGGCCAATGCATTTAACTCATCCAAAAATTCTCCAGCAAATTTTTTGGTTGAACCGGTCTTCTTCGAAAGATGATCCAAGATTTGAGATTTGGTCATTGATTTAGCAGCTGCCATAATGTTACCTCTTAAGTTTATTAATAAGTTTATTACGCAGGCAAATTAAAAAGAATTTATTTTAAATAAAATATTTTTCGCAAGATTTATCAATTTTTTTTTGAGCTCTGTAAATCGTAAATGACTGATAATTAGGGCTTTTAATCGTGTCAAATTTTTCTTCTACCCGCTTTTTGCCTTTTGTAGCTTAAACTTTTATTATTTATTTTCATAATGATCTTTAACGAGAGAAAAACTTTAGCCTTAACCAGAATGAAATTTCTTCCAATACTACTTTTATTTTTCTTTATAAATCTTTACCCGCAAACGCACGATTCGCTTGTAGCAAAGCCGGATTCTGTAATTCCCGGTATGATAAAAGATAAATCGAAAGATTCCCTTTCCATAAAAGATACAGTGAAAATTATTCCGGACACACTTATTTATATCTTTCAAAAATCTCTTGAGGACAACAGTCTTTTTATCGACCGAAAAATTATTGACAGACTAGATTACCGTTATGCCGGTGATTTTTTTAAACCATTTGCTTTGGGCTTTGTAAGAGACCTTGGATTTATAGGACAGCCAAATGAAGTTATGCTTTACGGTCTGGGTTTCGGCGGAATAAGTTTTTTACAAGACGGGATTCTTCAAAACAACATGCTTACAAATAACTTTGACCTGAATGAAATTCAATCGGAATCAGTCGACTCGGTTGAAATTATTCCGCTGCCGAGAGGATTTTTATTCGGCTCAGTAAGCAATCCAGTTTCAGTTAATTTCATTTCAAGAGATATTACCGTTCGGGAACCTTACTCGCGTATTAAATATTATCAAGGTCCTTATGGCGAAGCATTAATTAACATGCTCTTTAATGAACGGATATTTAAAAAATTCTCTCTTTCCTTTGATGTGACAAATAGAAAAACCGACAGTAGCTATGCCAATAGCGCTTTCAGCACTTGGCAGGCGAATGTTAATCTTAAATATTTTTTATCGGACAAGATAAATTTAATAGCTTCTTACAACTTTATTCATTCAGAAATTGGTCTGAACGGTGGAGTAAATGCTGATAGCTCTGTGCCATCAATTCTTGGACAAACTTATTATGATTTTATTGGTTGGCCTGTAATCTCTCCTTACCGGCATTTAAGTACAAAAAGACATTTTTTTGATCTACGTTTATTAAGCAACTTTTCAAAGAATAGTTTTACTGATATTAATATTTTTTACAAATTCAGCATGGACCAGTTAAACGACTTCGTTGATACGTTAAGTTTGAATAATATTGACCAGAATAAAACGTATGGAATTTCCTTTAGGCAGGATTATAGCGAAAATATCTTTAACATTTCACTAAACGGAAATTATGAAGAAACTGATTTTAGATACAACGCATTTTCAAACTCATCTTTACTGTCATACCCTTTTCATGAAAAAATATTTTCCTTATCTGCGATCTTGTCTGCCAATTTGATTGACAGCAGTCTTGTGCCGGCAGTTTTCTTCAAATATTCAAACCAATCTCAGGAACAATATCTTCTATTTCAAAGAAATAATTTTGCCGGTTTGGGATTCGATCTTACTTATAAATTTTCTAAGTATTATAAATTCTATTTAGGATTTTCCAACTATCAGACAGCAACATCATTAAAAAGTCTAAGCAACTTTGAATCCGGTTTAATTACTCACTTTGAAAATCTATTTGTAGACCTGAAATATTTTAAACGGAATAATTTCGCACCTCAACAATATTCCTTTCTTACTCCGGATACTAATTACATTTCAGACATATCCGGTTTCGGGCTTAATTTAAATTATTCAGTATGGAAAATTTATCTCGAAACAGCTTCTTCATTTTATTGGCAGCAAAATTCCTCAAGCTTGTTTTATGAATTCCCTAAAACAAAGTCAAGTGTAGGAATCTATTACCGTGATATACTTTTCAACTCAAATTTGAACTTAAAAACCGGGTTCGTGTCATATTACACAGGAAAATCAAGATACACATTGGGCGCCGATATTCCGGCTTCAACACGAATTGACTTTACACTGTCCGGTGAAATCAGAAAAGTTGCAATGGTATATTTTACCTGGGAAAATTTATTGGGTACAAACTATTACATCATTCCTTATTACCCAATGCCAGGAAGAAGCATCCGGTTTGGGATTGCGTGGGAGTTATTCAACTGATTAATGAGTTACAAGCTAAGCATGTCTTTAAATTTAATCGCTTGCCTGCGAGATACTTCTATCTTTACCCCGCCCTTTAATTTCACAAGCAATCCGCCATTCATCCATGGTTCAATATTTTCAATGTACTTAAGATTTATTATATGCTTGCGGTTAGCCCTAAAGAAGGTTCTGCTGTCTAATCTTTCATCAAGATAATTCAATGTGCGAAGAATTAACGGTTTATTCTCTTCAAAATAAAGTCTGACATAATTCCCTTCAGATTCAAATAACCTCACGGACTCAAGTTTAACGAACCAGCATCTTTCGCCGTCTTTGACGAAAACCTGGTCCGTTTCGGTTAGGATTGGATTTTCAGAATCCTGTGTTATTGTTTTCCTATTTCTTTCAATAATTTTTTTAACTGTTTCCTCAAGCCGTTTTGGTTCAATCGGCTTTAGTAAATAATCCATGGCATTATACTCAAAGGCTTTCAGTGCATATTCATCATAAGCAGTAGTAAAAATTACTATAGGAACGCTGTCTAATTCCTCAAGTAGTTCAAATCCATTTTTACCCGGCATTTGAATATCAAGAAAAATAAGATCGGGGTTTAGCTCATTGATTTTACTTATTGCATCATCGGCATTTATTGCTTCACCGACAATATTAATTTCTTTGAATGGCGATAATAGCCTTCGCAATTCAACTCGCGCCAATCTTTCGTCGTCAATTATTAATGCTTTCATTTTTTAATCCTCCAATTGGAATTACAATTTCTGCAGTTACTTCATTTTCAGTTTCGTTCCTAATTGAAAAGAATGCCTTCTCGCCATAGATAAGATGAAGCCGATGCTTTGTATTATTGATGCCGAAACCGCTTGATTTTTGAAGAGCTTTTTCATCAAAGTAGCCGCTGTTTTTTATTTTAATCCGAAGTTCGGAATCGTTACTTTTGGTTGAGACAAGAATAGTTCCGCCTTCGGTAATTTTTGAGATCCCATGTTTAATTCCATTTTCCACTAAAGTCTGGATCATCAAGGGGGGAATTTCCATCTTGGCTGATTTGGGATCGATTTCAATTTTATATTTTAATCTTTCTTCAAATCTAATTGCTTCAAGGGCAAGATAATCTTCAACTGCTTGCATCTCCTCTTCAAGCGAAACGGTTTCCGTTCTTTCCATTTTCAAAGAATATCTTAAAATGTTGGATAACTTTGTAACTGCACTCTGTGCGCTTGATGGCTCCTCTTCAATTAATGCTCTTATGCTGTTCAAAGCATTGAACATAAAATGTGGATTAAGCTGTGACTTTAAAGTTCTTAGCTCAAAATCTTTTACTGCCGCTTCCCAGATTAGTGATTCAATTTCCGCTCGCTTATAATTCTCAAAAAAGTGAATTGAAAAATAAATTAAAGCCCATGACAAGATTATGCCGCTCAAATTTAGAATACCCATTAAGGGTGGAGCAACATGTAATCTAGCAATATGGATAATGCCTGTTTCAACATTTGCAAGAAAATACAAGAAAAACATCAATGAGCCTATTATAAAGGAGGCAATTAGAACACGCGGCACTATTTTCTTTAGAGTAAGATTGACCCATCCGTTTTTTTTTATGAAGTACCGAAAAATATGAGTAAATGAAATGCCCATGAAGCTGAGATAAAAAATCAATATCAGCTTTTGCCAGGATAGTTGATCAAAGGAAGTAGTGATGGTAATATTAATGAGAGCAAAAAAAGCCCAACCGGATAACTGGCTAATCCAATAAGTTTTTTTTCTGTTCATGTGGATATTATGATTTTTTACTCCCTCGGAAGTCGTAGGTCTTGTAGATATGTTTAATCCAGCCAAATCAATTAAATTCGTTTTCATTAAATATAATCTTAACCGTTCTAAAAGAAAAACTTCGCGTGGTAAAAGTTTAGTTACCACTTAAATTTTATTTTCTCCTTTTGGGAGAATAATTAAAGGAGGCAAATAAAAAGCCCACAACATTTTATAATCGCTAAGAGAAAATAATTTATTCCGGTCAGATTAGTGGATATTTTATTATTAGTGGTTTTTAAGGATGATAGGCGGGAAAAAAACAATAGGCGAAACCATGTTTTCGCATATTGGTTATTCTTTAAAATTAGTTTAAGGAAGGATAAAATCTTATCCCGATAGCACCGTCAATTCCCGAACCAAAATCAGGCGTTAAACCTACAAGCACTCCGATTTCACCGAATATTTCAAGCGGGGTACGGCGTGGAAGAATGTCTACTCCAAAAACTCCCCGGAGACCAAGGGCGGTTCCACTGTTTTCTCTGAATGTTTTATCCCAAAAGCCATGTCCTACTCCAAAGCCTAATGCAAGTCCGGGACCGGCATATAAATTTGCTATATCTGAATTAAAAGCGTTAAAGTGCCAAAGATAATCCGCATCAAGCCGCGGGCTTCCGAAATAAGAAGAGCCAAGGTCAAAGACAAATGCATTGTCATAATCCGTCCAATATTTAACAGTAACTCCGGTTGGTTCTCCAAGAATGATTCCAAAGCCTAAATTTTTTCTACCCGGTGATTGAGCAAACAAATTGCATGTAACAGTCGCGACAAAAAGTATTCCCAACAAATATTTTTTCATTGTAGCTCCGTTTGAAGTTGAATAAATAACATCAGCTACAAATATTTAGAAATATTTACTAAGACTATATTGGATTCATCACAATTTTTTTAAGAAGTGAATTTTTCTTTATCACTGTGGCGAATTCATATTCATTGAAGCCCATTCTTCTTTTGCCGGGCCATAAACACCAGGGACTTTTAATCCAGCCTGTCGCATCAACACGGTAATTTGCCCGCGGTGATGTGTCTGATGAAGAATAATAGATGAAAGCACGTTTCCTTTTTTCCAGGTTTGCCCATACATTGGAATATCATCCTTTAAGGAATCATCTGTCCATTTTTCAACTAAAGTATCAATCAATATTTTTGATACTCTCTCATATTCTGCAACTATCGTTTTTGCATTTTTGGGGACATTGGTGTTTGGCGCTTTCTGCGGTAATATACCTGCGTGAGCAGGCATAGTCTCCAATGCTGTAACCAGGTGCCAAGCAAGTATTCCGAGTGTACGACCATCTTCGTATACTTTTTGATTTAGCGACTCATCAGTAATATTATTTAGAACCTTCATGGTTGCTTGTGATTCGTACGCCCAATCATTTTCGAAATCCGAAATTTTATAATACATATTTGCTCCTATATAATAGTTTAACTTGTTCTAACTAACTCTGGGAAAGTGGAATTTTGGAGTAATGGGATAAACTAATTTTTTCCAGTATTCCAATATTCCATTATTTCAAAAGGAAATCCAGTGTCTGGTGAATATCTAACTTAAGTTTGCAAGAATATCTTTTAACTTTATTAAATTATTCTGCCAATCAGCCTGCTTAGCTTTTTCGTGTTCTACTACTTCTTTAGCCGCATTAGATATAAATTTCTCGTTAGATAATTTTTTCTCTATTCCGATTAGAGAATTTTCAAGGCGACCAATTTCTTTTTGCAGTCTGTTCTTCTCAACTTCGAGATCTATTAAACCTTCAAGCGGGACGTAAATCTCGCATCCGTTTATAACTGTCGAAGCGCTTGCTTTAGGTTTTTGAATATTCGCATCAACATTTATTTGATTAACTCGCGCTAATTTTTTTATATACTCAATTTGATGGGGTTTTACGTTTGAAGTTTTTAAGTACGCTGTAATAAATTTCGAAGGTGGAATATTCATTTCACCGCGAATGTTTCTAATTGCGGTAATTATATCCTGAACGAATCCCATTTCCTTTTCTGCAGTTGGATTGATTAAAGATTTGTCTAACTCCGGATAATTAGAAATGGAAATGCTCTCACCGTCTTTTCTCTTTTTGATTAGCTGCCATAATTCTTCTGTTATATAAGGCATAAATGGATGAACGATCTTTAATAGATTTTCAAAAATCAAAAGTGCTCTTGTAAGAACTGCCGATTTAATTTCCGCGTCGTCTGCATACAATCTATTCTTTGCAAGCTCAATGTACCAATCACAGAAATCATTCCAAGCAAAAGAATAAATAAACTTGCTTGCATTGTTGATTTCGAAATTATCCATTGCATTGTTCATGTTCAGCAATGTTTGATTGAGGCGGGAATTTATCCAATGATCTGAAAAATCAAGATGTTTATCGACTAAATTTTTATCCAGGGGCAACTGCTCAGTATTCGCTTCTTGAGAAGCAAGGTTCATCAGTAAAAACCTTCCTGCGTTCCAAAGCTTGTTGGCAAAATTTCTTCCTAGCTCGCATCGTTCGGAGCTGAATAAAACATCCTGACCAAGCGGCGCCAAATAAATCACTGTGAATCTTAAAGCATCAGCGCCATATTCAGATATTACGTCAAGAGGATCAGGAGAATTACCGAGCGACTTGCTCATCTTTCTTCCTTGTAGATCTCTTATTATGCTTGTAAAATAAACATCCTTAAAAGGAATATTCTTTTTGAAGTGTAGCCCGGCCATAATCATTCTTGCAACCCAGAAGAAAATTATATCAGGTGCCGTAACCAGGATATCCGTTGGATAATAATATTTTTGTTCTTCTTCTGTTTTGAATACATCGTAAGCCCAAAGCCAACTTGAAGCCCAAGTATCAAGCACATCTTCATCCTGCTTTAGATTTGTTGAACCACAATGAGGGCATTTTTCCGGAGGGACAGAAGATACAATCGGATTTTTGCATTCGAGGTTACTATGGTCATCGCTATCACAATACCAAACAGGGATTCTGTGTCCCCACCAAAGTTGACGTGATATGCACCAGTCTCTTATTCCACTCATCCAGTGCTCATAAGTTTTCACCCAATGGTCGGGATAAAATTTTATTTTACCTTCTTTAACAACTTCAAGAGCGGGCTTAACAAGATCATCCATTTTCATGAACCATTGTTCAGATAAATATGGTTCTATCGGTACGCCGCCTCTTTCCGAATAGCCAATTTTTGTTTGGTAGTCTTCAATCTTTACAAGAGCGCCAAATTCTTCCAAACGCTCTAAGACTTTCTTTCGGGCATTGTATCTATCAAGCCCGCGAAATTCTTCCGGTACATTATGATTTAGAGAAGCATCATCATTAAAAATATTGATAATCTCCAACTTATGTCGATTGCCCATTTCGTAATCGTTCACATCATGTGCGGGGGTAACTTTAACTGCGCCGGTTCCAAATTGCATATCTACATATTCATCAGCAAAAATAGGGATTTCTCTATCAGCAATCGGAAGCAATGCGGTTTTACCGATATATTTCTTGTAGCGTTCGTCATTCGGATTAACAGCAACGCCGGTATCGCCAAGCATAGTTTCGGGACGTGTAGTGGCTACGGTAATATATTCTTCAGTATCGTCAACACGATATTTGAAGTACCAAAGTTTTCCGTTTACAATTTTATAGATTACCTCTTCATCTGAAATTGCAGATTTAGAAGCAGGACACCAGTTAACCATTCTATAACCGCGATAAATTTTCCCTTCGTTGTATAGCTGAACAAAAGCTTCCAGGACCTTTTTATAATAATGATCATCCATTGTAAAGCGTTCTCGCTCCCAGTCGCAGCTAACGCCAAGTTTTTTCAGTTGCTGAATAATTATTCCGCCATATTTTCCTGTCCACTCCCAGCAGTATTTTAAGAATTCATCTCTTCCTATTTCATCTTTATTGATTCCTAACTCTTTAAGGTATGCGGTAACTTTTGTTTCGGTTGCGATAGATGCGTGGTCAGTGCCCGGAACCCAACAGGCATTATATCCTTGCATTCTTTTCATTCTAATAAAAACGTCCTGAATGGTGTTATTTAGAATATGGCCCATAGTTAAAATGCCAGTAACATTAGGGGGAGGAATTACGATAGTGTATGGTTTCTTTGTCTCATCAACTTCAGAGTGAAATAGATTATTATTCAGCCAATAGCTGTACCACTTGTCTTCAACAACGGAAGGATTATAAGCTTTAGGAATTTCATTTTCCGCGGGGGGGAAATTCAAAAATAGATTATCGGACATTATATTCTCATATTATTCTAAACTTAACTGCAAATATAATTAAAATCTCAAGTAGATGAGATAAGGCCGGAGATAATAGTAGAATGGGAAATTGAAATAATTACTAAAGTGTGCTATAGCAATTTTTTTATTCGAAATTGCTTTTCAGTAACCGATACGATGCAGCCTTCTAAAAGCTCATTTTTTATCTTTGGGAATAATTCATTTAATATTTTTGTAATTTTTTCAGGGATTGGTTTTTCTAGTCGAATAGATATTATACTTGGCTTTTTTAATCCATGCAAGATGATAAGATCAGAAAAATCTAAATCTTGCGTAACGATTACAGCATCCTTTTCGATTGATAAATTAATAATTTGTTCATCAGTTGAATTTGCCGGCAAGTAATCAGTTACTCTTTGAATATCATGTCCAGAGCTTTTTAAGTGCGAAACCGTAGCAGGTGAAATATGAACATCAGCTATAAATTTTATAGCCATCATTAGCTCACCAAAGGCTGATGATATTCGCTTGCTAACCATGCAGCATATTCTATAACTTGCAGCAAATCTTCTTTTTCTAATTCAGGATAGGACTTTAAAATCTCCTCATTGGTCATTCCGGATGCAATTAATTTTAAGACGAAAGCAGCTGTAATTCTCATTCCGCGGATTGTCGCTTGCCCCGTGCAAATATTTGGATTTACGGTTATTCGTTCAAATGCTCTTACCATAATGTAAGCCTTTTATAATTTTTGATTTTAATATAACAAAAACCGTGATATTAATGAACTACCCTGCCGTAATCGGCGGGGAATTTACCTTAAGAGAATAAACTGAATCCGGTTCATTACACTCAAAGGATAAACTTTCCAATTGCTATTTTATAATGTACATATAATTAGGAATTTTGATTTGAATTCCGTGGTAAGGTCCATCAAGATCGCTGTATTGGTCGCCGATAGTACCGGCAATTTTGTATCCCCTATTTGCTAGTTCAGTTCTTTGAAGTGATTTATATTTTAACGCGGTTAAATCATATTCCGGTGGTTGTCGTACAATTAGGGTATCAAACTTAGCAAATCCTTCGTTGATTAGATTTTTATAAGTCGCATTATACTGATCATTTTTTCTTCCAGTAAGGAAAATTATTCTGAATCCTCTCTTCACTAGCAAATCATAAAGTGATTTAGTTTGTTTGATGGCAGGTTCTTTCGCTTCTGAAATAAATTTATTCCATAGAGGCATTACATATCCGAAATCAAGTTCCTTTTCAAAATCATAGCTGGATAGTATTGTCTCGTCAACGTCAAAGACTACAACTGTGCTATCGCCCGGCTGAATACTGTTAAACTCTGTCTCTGCATGTTTAACAACATTGTCAAGTTCTGCATCATACTTACCGGAGTCATAATAACTCATCACATCGTCTTTAGCAATTTCAAGATTAAGCGGTGCGCTTGAGCAGCCTGTTAATAAAATCATAAAGCAAAAAGACAAAAAGGGAACAAAGGTTTTTCTCATTACAAAATCCCAGAATAATAATTATTATATACCTTTGCTAATGTCATAAAAGGTAAATCTAAAATCAAATGCAGCGGTAAATTAGCCTTAACCAAATGGATAATTCCCAAAAGAGATGCTTTCTCAAAAGATAGAAGATATACGGGAGATCAGTATAAGATAAGGGTAATAGATGTGCATTCAGAGTGTATTCAGAGTGCATTCAAAATGTTGGGGGGGCTGTTTTTGATTGATTTCCCCCTTTTTGAATGATTTAGAAGAATGAATGGTACCGGCCATAATATTATAAGATATAAAGAAAAAGAACTAATGATTAATTATAACAAATATATTAAATTGCAATAAGTTAATCAAGAAAAGAATAGAAATTTACGCCGGTAACACTGCTGTCCAAAATAATTTTGGAATTTATAATAACCTGCTAAATTATGCGGGATTATTATTTATATAATTCACGACAGAACAATCCATCACATATCGTGCATACTCATTTGGCTCAGCAAGAATCTAAGAGCCCCAGAGGGGCGAAACGTTTGTAGACAATATCATATTCAAATTAACATTTATATACGAACAAGAATTTATATCATTATAAAAATTGCAATTGAGAAACCAAGAAACCGATGAATCGGTTAAAGGTATTCTTTCATTTCTTTTACCCACGAATAAAATTCGTGGGCTGCTATTATGCCTTTTAATCGATTTCATACAAATGATCACTATTTATTTTTATTATTGAGTAGACACCTATGGGTAGGGATGTTATATGAAATTTTATTTTGGACAGATATGGCCGGTAAAGATGTACTGTCTTGTCCTAAAATAAGTTGACAAGGAAACAAGACAATCAATATTTTATTGGAAGATTATTGGGAATTCATTTTTCGTTTATTTTAGCATGGTGGATACTCGCTTTCGCGCGTATGACATTCAGTTTTTACGATTTTCTTGTTATTAATAATAGTTGGTGTTTTTAATTAATTCATTTTGTAACTTATATTAGTTATTATGTTTATTAATTAGCTGTGGGGTTCTTAAGCTTGAATTTTTAAAATACTGATAATAGAGGGGGACTCTCTATACCGGGGGCACCAATCTATATGACTCAATTCTAAACTTTTTTAACCACATAAATAATTAAATTACGTGGAAATGGGTATCAAAAAATCTTTTAATGTGCAATAAATTTCTACTTTTCTGCCGTTGTAGACTGAATGACTTTTAGAATATTTCAGCTTTTTAAGTGGGCTTATACATAATTTTTAAGATATTAGATAATATTCTATTATAACTCGGAGCATAACTTTGTCAAAAATATTAATTTTATTTTGTATGATAACAGGGGCTTTGTATTCTCAAACTTTTCAATTGGGTTTTAGATCAGAATCTACCTGGTTTAATTTAACCAATCATAGTACTGAATTTGTACCTATTTATCATTTCTTTGTTACCGGTGGATTGGTAGAAAAAAATACACCTATACTAAATGACCTTACCGAAGAAATAAGATTAGGAGCAATAATAACACCCGATTATTTACAAGGTTACGATTTATTATTAGCTCTTAAATCTCATGTTATTACAAAATATTTATATGTATCTGGAGGTTTAGATTTACATTATAATATTGGAGATGCCCATGGGGCAACCATAATTTATTCAAAGAATTTTTATTTATTGAACTTTGGAATTGGATATAGTCCTGATGACATTTTTTTTATAGAGATATCAAAATATATTCCTATTTCAAATAATGATTTATTTGTAGACTATAGCCTTTATAATCCATCTTTTAGTCTAAATTCACTTATAGTAATTTCTTTTGGAATTAATTTTGATTTAGGTAATAAAACAAAATAGGTTTTATAACAGGTGGAATTAGCGGATGGATTACTGGTTATACTTATACCTATCAATTCAATCCCTAACTTAGAATGATTTTTAGAAAGAGCTCCAAAGAAGCTTCGGGTAGAAAATGAGATTCATTAAATATTTTTTTTATGGAATGGATTATTGTTCATTTTTTATAGATTTTTACTGTACAAAAATTTACTATTTGGAGTTATATTGTGGCAGTAATAAAACCATTCAAAGCATTAAGACCCTCAGATAAAAAAGCAAGCTTAGTTGCAAGCGTTCCTTACGATGTTGTCAGCCGCAGAGAAGCAAAGGAATTAACAGAAGGAGATCCTTTAAGCTTTCTTCGCATTACAAGAGCAGAAATCGAATTGGACGAGGAAATAAATCCATACTCACCGGAAGTTTATCAAAAGGCAAAAGAAAATTTAAAGAAGTTAATAGAAAATGAAAGCCTGGAAGTTGATAAGATTCCAAATTTTTATCTTTATAAATTGGTAATGGACGGTCGTTCGCAAACCGGTATTGCGGCAACTTTTTCTGTGGACGATTATGACAATGACATAATATTGAAGCATGAAAAAACCCGCAAGGAAAAGGAAGACGACAGGACAAATCATATTATAACAACCGGCGCTCAAACCGGTCCTGTTTTTTTAACTTATAAAAATGTTACCACGATAGATGAGATTGTAGAGTCAATTACAAAAAAGACAAAACCAATTTATGACTTTACTTCTGCCGATGGAATTCAACATTCAGTTTGGAAGCTGCCAGAAGAAAATAATAGAATTATCGCTGAAGAAATAGCAAAAGTAAAAAACTTATATATCGCTGATGGGCATCACCGCGCTGCAAGTGCAAGCCGCGCAAGAAAAGTCAAAATGGATTCGAATCAGTCCCATACTGGAAATGAAGAATATAATTATTTCATTGCGGTATTATTCCCGGCTAATCAATTGAAAATTCTTCCATACAATCGCATTGTTCTTGATTTAAACGGAAGATCAAAAGAAGAATTTCTAAATGAAGTAAGTGAAAAGTTTTCAATTTCAAAATCATCATTAAAGGAACCGGAAAAAAGAAAAACTTTTGGGATGTACCTTGACGGCGAATGGTACCAGCTAAAAGCAAACGATTCAACAATTGCAAGCGGAAGCTTATCAAAATCTGTCGCTGAAAACTTGGATGTAAGCATACTCCAGGATTTTTTGTTAAATCCTGTTTTGGGAATTGATGATCCAAGGACAAACAAGAGAATTGATTTTGTCGGAGGAATTCGCGGAACAAAGGAGTTAGAAAAACTTGTAGACAGCGGGAAAGCCGCAGTGGCTTTTTCTTTATATCCCGTTTCTTTAGACGACTTAATGAAAATTTCAGATGCAGGGGAAATCATGCCGCCAAAGTCGACCTGGTTTGAACCTAAATTGCGCGACGGGTTACTGGTACATTTGATTTAATCATTCGTACTATGTAAAAGGGAAAAATGGGGGATTGGAATGGTGGAGCAGTGGAGTGTTGGAGCAGTGGAGTGTTGGAGCAGTGAAATGTTGGAGCAGTGAAATGTTGGAGTGGTGGAATAATGGAGTTTAATTAAAAGGAAATTCCGGATATTAAATCACTGCAGTACTTCAAACATTATAGACTGTGAGTTGGTTATTAAAAAATTTATTAAATTTTATTAAAAGGAATAATAATTATGCAAAAGAGAATCTATAACTTCAGTGCAGGTCCGGCGATTCTACCTGAAGAAGTATTATTAGAAGCGCAGGAAAATTTATTTTCGCTTCCCGGCGTGGGAATGTCTATTCTGGAAATAAGCCATCGTTCAAAAACATTTGATAAAATAATTGCAGAAACAAAAGAAGATTTAAAATCTCTTCTCGATATTAGCGACAACTACGAAATTCTATTTCTTCAAGGCGGTGCAAGTCTTCAATTCTCAATGGTGCCGTTGAATTTAATGCCTCCGAAAAACAAAGCCGATTATATTTTAACCGGAAGCTGGTCGAAGAAAGCATTGAAGGAAGCAAAGCGTGTCGGCACCGTAAACATTTCAGCATCAACGGAAGAAGAGAAATTCAACCGGATACCAAAACAATCAGAATTAAAATTAGACCCGGACGCTTCGTACGTACACTTTACTTCAAACAATACAATATACGGAACCGAATGGCATAATGAACCAGAAGTAGGAAACGTCCCGCTTGTGTGCGATGCTTCTTCCGATATGCTTCATAAAAAGATTAATGTAAACAAATACGGACTGATATATGCCGGGGCGCAAAAAAATATGGGACCTTCCGGGGTTACATTAGTTATCATCAGAAAAGATTTACTTGAGCGTAGTTCAGATTCGCTCCACACGATGCTGAATTATAAAATACATGCTGAAAATAATTCAATGTATAACACACCTTCAACATTTGGTATATATATTATCGGGTTAGTTGCAAAATGGTTGAAGAAAAACGGCGGACTTGAAGCAATGTATAAGACAAACAAAGAGAAGGCTGAAATTCTTTACAACTGCATTGATGGAAGCAACGGTTATTACAAAGGTCATGCACAAAAGGACAGCCGTTCCTTAATGAACGTTACCTTTAATCTAGCAACCGAAGAATTGGAAAAGAAATTGATCTCCGAAGCAACAGCAGCCGGATTTGACGGTGTTAAGGGACATAGATCTGTTGGTGGTTTACGCGCTTCTATTTACAATGCTTTCCCTAAGAAAGGTATTGAAGAATTTGTTAAATTCATGAAAGAATTTCAAGCTAAGAACGGTTAATTATTAAATTCGTAAAATTTATACCGGGCGAAGGTTCACTTCGCCCCACATTTAAAAAGTCGAGGTGTTAATGAAATACGCTGTTATGTTTCTACTTGCATTCGCATTTGTTTTTTCTGCCTGCTCAAAAAAAACAGAAACTAAGCTTGAGGCTTTTAGCCCTGAGGCTTTTGCATATAACATGGGCGACAGTTCTGAAGTTGATGCAACGACGCGTGTAAAAGGTTTTGAGCAGCAGCAGGAAAACGGATTATATAAAGCGACAATAGCATACGAAATTGATCTTGTAACTCCCGCAAAGGACACTATAAAATCTTTGTTAAGCAGAGTTGTTGACCGATCAAAGAAAGAAAAAATGACAGATACTCCTTTGGAAGCGCAATTCGATTTGGACTCGACTTACAAAAAAGGAAATTACACTTTGATATATAGAATTAAAGATGTGAACTCCGGACAGGCGGCAACATCTACTGCAAGTTTTGATTTGGGTGATTAGTTTTTCAGAGAAATTCTTCAGGGATTAATTTTCTGCCTGTATAGCCGTCATCTATATTGTGGTAATATATTATTTCTTCTTCATCGCTTCGCCAGCATAGCAATACATCTCTGCCATTTATCAACGCAGGGAAATCGACTAACCCAAGAGTAAAGCTAAAATCTTTATAAAAGCAGCCGATCTCTTCCAATTCGCCAATAAACCCGTTGATGTTATCTATCATTTTTTTTGCACGCGGGTCATCTTCAATTTTTCCGTCAAGATCATCAGCTAATAGTTTTATTTCTTTCGAAGTATCGAGGATATCTTTAACAATTTTCTTTACTAAGGGTAGAGTTCTTTTTGCTTCAAGAGGAGTGAAATATTTTGTTTCTTCGGTAGTCATTTTTTCTAACTTTCTAAATACAATTCAAACTTACAATTAATAATGACTAAATTGCACCTATAAATCAAGTGCTAATGAATTGAATCCTTTTGTAAGCTAATGCTTCAAACATGACATAAAACCCAATATTAGTATCAAAATTTGATTAATTTAGAATTTCAAGTTGACCGATAGTTTTTATTTAGATATTAAAACCGTTAAAACGGTTAATAAATAAGATTTTATGTTATGCAACCCACGACTTGAAGTCGTGGGCTACTGGTTCGAAGCACTTAATCAGCCTTTTAACGGCTTACCTACAACGGCGGTCAACTTAAGTTAGAATAGTATTTTTATTTAAACGGAGCAATTAAATGGCACATCAGTTTTTTATAGATAGAAAACCGCACAGAGGAATGACATACAGAGAATATATGCAAAGCATCATTGATGAGATTTCAAATACAAATCCGGAAACTCTTAACGATGATCAGAAAGAAATATTTGAATATAAGAAACTAAATCTTCAAAGAAGCGGAAGGGTTGATAAAACTTATGTCGTTTCTGAAAATTTAAAGAATACAATTAAGAATATAAAAGAGAAACAATTTTGGATGGTGCTTACTGAAGGTTGGTGCGGCGATTCAGCACAGAACCTTCCCCACATTGCAAAGATTGCGGAAGTGAATCCAAATATCGAATTAAGAATTTTACTAAGGGATTCTAATTTAGATATAATTGATTTATATCTAACCAACGGAACGAGAAGCATACCGAAGCTGGCAGCATTCGATGAGGAAGGCAATGAATTGTTTATATGGGGTCCGCGCCCGAAACAAGCACAAGAACTTCTCATCAAATTAAAGAGCGAAGGCATTGTAAAACCTGAGCTTTATGAAAAACTTCATCTTTGGTACGGAAGAAACCGGGGCAAAGAAATTGAAGAGGAATTCTTAGAAATATTTTCACAAGTCGAACAGCAATAATATTTTTCAGGGCAGGCATTTGATCTGCCCTCACTTTTCACCTTACTACTCTAAAACATTTAAGCCCGCAGTTTATTATTTTGCGCGTGCAATTAAAATAGAAATTTTGTGAGGAATGTAAAATGAAAATAGAAACTCTTTCTGTACATGCAGGAAGAAAGCCCGATCCGGCAACGGGCGCGGTAACGCCGCCCATCTATTTATCAACAACTTTTGAGCGCGAAGCAAACGGTGAATATCCTAAGGGTTATAATTATTCAAGGAGCAGTAATCCGAATCGTGAATCACTTGAAATATGTCTTGCACAACTTGAAGGAGGGCAATCGGCTGCGGCATTTTCATCCGGCTCCGCTGCTGCAATGACTATCTTTCAAGCTCTTTCACCAGGTGATCATATTATTGCTTCTGACGATCTTTACCACGGCACAAGGAATCTGATTAAGTTTTTTGAGAAATGGAATATTTCTTCATCCTTTGTTGACATGACAAATATCCGCAATGTTGAAAACGCTCTTAGAAAAAACACAAGGTTAGTTTGGATTGAAACACCAACTAATCCACTTTTGAAAATTATAGACATACATAAAATTTCAATTTTACTTAAGAAGAGAAATATAAAAATTGTTTGTGATAACACCTGGGCAACGCCGATTCTGCAACAACCGCTTGAGCTTGGAGCAGATATTGCGCTTCACGCAACAACAAAGTATATCGGTGGACATAGCGATGTTCTTGGCGGAGCAGTAATTTCAAAAAAGGATGATCAATTCTTCCAGAAGATAAGAGAAATACAAAAATCCGGCGGTGCAGTACCATCGCCATTTGAATGCTGGCTTGTATTAAGAGGAATACAAACTCTTCCTTTGCGTATCAGGGCGCAATCCGAAAGCGCAATACAAGTGGCTGAGTTTTTAGATTCGCATCGGAAAGTTGAGAAAGTATATTACCCGGGTTTACCTTCGCATCCCGGGCATAGTATTGCTTCGGCTCAAATGAAACTATTCGGCGGAATGATTTCATTCCAGGTAAAAGGTAAGATGAAAGATGCAATGCGCGTTGCTTCCAAAGTTAAAATATTTGTGCGCGCGACAAGTCTTGGCGGTCCCGAAAGTCTAATCGAGCATCGTGCTTCAGTTGAAGGACTGAACACAAAAACACCACAAAATCTTTTACGAATGTCTATTGGCTTAGAGCATCCGGATGATTTAATCGAGGATTTATCAAAGGCATTAAAATGAATGATAAAATACATTGGTATGACGGGATTTTTTACGATAGAATTATCGCTCCAAACCAGGATAAAATGTTTTCGATTATAAAGAATCTTGTTCATGATGGCAGTAGTGTAATTGACGTTGGCTGCGGAACGGGAAGGCTTTGCTTTCAACTTGCCGATAAATGTTCTAAAGTTACCGGAGTTGATTTATCCTCAAAAAACATTTCTGTTGCAAACAATATATTATCAGGAAAGAATTTCTCCAATATAAATTTTATCCATACTGATGCTTCCGCGCTGACGAAACAATTAGAAGGAAAATTTGATTACTCTATCATAACTTATGCTATCCATGAGATGCCACCGGAAGAAAGAGTTGCAGTGATTAATCAATTAAAGCTTCTTTCTGATAAAATTATCATAGGTGAATACGCAGTTCAAAAGAAATCAAAAATGTGGAATATAGTAAATGAGCTGGTAGAATTTTCCGCCGGTAAAGATCATTATAAAAATTATAAATTGTTTCTTCGCAGCGGCGGAGTAAATTCGCTTGTTAAACAGTGCGGGTTAAAAATTATCTCCGAAGTTATAAACGAGCCTATTACTTCTCATATCGTTTTAGCTTCGTTATAAAGCTATATTTTCTTTTCTTCAACAATCCGGTATGAGTGCGTCATCTCTACAGCTTTTTGAAGCATCGCCGTAACGCTGCAATATTTCGTTTGTGAAAGTTCAATCGCCCGCTCGATATCTTTTACATTCAAATTTTTTCCGTAGAAAACATATTCGAGATCTATTTTTGTAAAAACTTGCGGATGTTCATCAGCGACATCTGCTTTAATATTGATCTCGAAATCATCCAGCGGAGTTCTTTTCTTTGAGAGGATTGAGATTACATCGCTTCCAGTGCAGCCTGCCAATGAAAGAAGAATAAGTTCCTTAGGTCGAATTCCGGCGTTACTTCCGCCAAAATTTTCAGGACCATCCATCGTTACCCAATGGTTTGAATCCGTCTTACCTGCAAAAGTAATTCCTTTTATTTGTTTTACATATGCTGTTTTTGTAGACATATTTATTCCTTATTGTTTAAGTGATTTTTATTAATGAATACAACCTCTTACAACTTTCATCTCAAAATTAATATATTTTCTTTAATATGATGCTGGTTAGCATAAAAGGGTTTATCCACTACTCTCTTTACGGATGTTATATATGAATTCTGTCCCGAAGAAGTTGCATAGGCGTCAAATTAAGAGAATCATGTTCCAATAAAATATAGAATATTAATTTGTTCTATGGGATAATTTAGCATTTTAATCATGTCATGCCTTCGGCATTCTATTTTACTTTTTCTTTTATTATCTACAATAATATCATCCCTTCGGGATTACGGAAAATAAATTCCGTGAGGGATGACATAAAAAGCCATTATATGGATCTAAAATCATAAGAATCGAACCGGTTCTCAATTAAAAACATGGTAAAGCGATATTTTCCATTATTCCATAATTCCAAAGAGTTGTTTATGCGGAAGGCGACTTATTAAAAAAAATATCCCTATATTTTTATACAGGGATATTCAAAAATATTAGTTGAATTTTGGAAAAATTAAAATTTGAAATCTACTCCGAAGTCCAATCCGGAATAGCTTAAAGTTCCAAAGCTGATTCTTCCGGTTATTGCAAGCGTGGGAGAAATCCAATATCTTGCGCCGCCTTGGGCTGCGAGCCACATTCCGCCATAAGAAGGCGATGCATAATTACCGTATGAACCACTCCAGCTAACGGAACCTGCATCATAAGCAAGAACAAGTCCAACATAAGGATCGAATTTGCTGCCGCTAACAATGAAGTGATAATTTCCCTGTACACCAATTAAGATATTTGTGTATTTCCATTGACCCTCAAAATAGTTTTCACTATAACCCCAGTATCTAAATAATCCGCCAACACCAATTAAACCGAAATCTTGCATGTTTATCCCGTATTCGTAGTTTGCACCAAAATCGGGTGTGCTTCCTAGAAACGCAAATCCGATTGATGGTCCCAAATAACTCTTTCCAGCCTCATATTGTGCATTTGCAGTTGAGGTAATTAGCCCCAAAGCAAGAATGACCCAAGCAACAAAAAGTAAAATTTTCCGTTTCATTGATGTTTCTCCAATATTTTGTTAAAAAATAATTGATATAAATATCAAACCACTATATTATAATATTTTTTTTTGTAGAAATAAAATTTTAAAGCGTATAATTTTTAGACGGTCAAAACCTATAAGTTTTCTTTATACGTGCCGTTATTCCATTATTTTAGCAATTAAAAAACTGATTTTGCATATCGTGTAATTATAACCTCTTGATCCAGGTTACAAAACTTACAGCTTCATTAGCATCTTCTTGATATATTTACAGGACAATTTTTATCCGGTTAGTTATTATGATTAAAGCAAAAAACCTCACAAAGAAATTCGGCGAGTTTATAGCTGTAGATAATATTTCCTTCAATGTTGAGAAGGCTGAGATATTCGGCTTTCTTGGACCAAACGGAGCAGGAAAATCAACTACAATAAAAATGCTTACCACACTGCTTCATCCCACAAGTGGTGAAATTGAAATAAACGGAATCAACCCAGCGCTGCATCAGGATAAAGTAAGAGAATCTTTCGGTATCGTCTTCCAGGACCCAAGTTTAGATGAAGAATTAACAGCTTATGAAAACATGAACTTTCATGCCGTGCTTTACAAAGTTCCGTCTGATGTTCGAAAATCAAGAATTGAAGAGCTTTTAAATTTTGTCGAGTTGTGGGATAAAAGAAATGAGTTTGTAAAAAATTATTCAGGAGGGATGAAACGGAGATTGGAAATTGCGCGCGGATTCCTACATCATCCTAAAATTATTTTTCTTGATGAACCAACACTTGGCTTAGATCCTCAAACAAGAAATTATATGTGGAATTACATTAACGATTTGAACAAGAAAGAACAAACGACAGTGTTCTTTACGACTCATTATATGGAAGAAGCCGACCGTGTAGCCGATAGAATAGCTATAATTGATCACGGTAAAATTGTAGCCAGCGGAACTCCTGAACAATTAAAAGCTCAGACCGGGAAAGATAATTTGGAAGATGCATTCCTTGAGCTTACCGGAAGCAAAATTCGGGAGGAAGAAGCATCGGGGCTTGATAGAATGAGAATGCGCAGCAAGATGTGGAGAAGGAGATAAGGAATGTCTACAATTTATATACTTTGGCTGAGACAAATAAAAAGATATTTACGTTCGCGTTCAAGAATTATCGGAAGCCTTGGTCAACCGGTTTTATTTTTGGTTGCACTTGGTTTCGGATTTGGGCCGATATTTCAAAAAGCAGGGCAAGGCAATTATATTGAATTTCTTGCACCGGGAATTATTGCAATGAGCATTTTATTCACTGCTATTTTTTCAGGCGTTGAAATGATTTGGGACAGGCAATTCGGATTTTTAAAAGAGACTTTAGTTGCTCCTGTATCGCGGTTAAATATTATGATAGGAAGAGTTTTCGGCGGGGCTACTGCTTCGGTGTTTCAAGGAATAATAGTGCTCGTTATTTCTCTTATAGCAGGTTTTAGAATAAATTCTATCGGAGTCATTTTTTTCTCATTAATCTTTATGATTTTAATTTCGCTTCTGTTTACCGCGCTTGGTACTGCAATTGCTTCGATGCTTGAAGATTTTCAGGGTTTCCAGTTAATAATGAGTTTCTTAGTCATGCCGATTTTTTTTCTTAGCGGTGCACTGTTTCCTCTTGGTGGATTGCCTCAAGCAATGAAAATTGTAGCGGCAGTTGATCCCTTGTCTTATGGAGTTGACGGGTTAAGGTATGCATTAACAGGGGCATCACATTTTGGAATTGGAATTGATATCGCTGTTCTTTCGATTATAACTTTTCTTCTTCTTGTCATAGGCAGTTTTCTTTTTTCAAGAATTGAGGTTTAGTTTTGCTGAACGTCCATTTCAAAGTCGTTTGGGTTATATCCTTGATTGCGTAAAATAGTAAAAACTTCATCCAAATCATTCTTAGATAATTTAGGAGTGCGGCTTAATATCCATCCGTATTTTCTTGTAGGAGTGCCGACTACAGCATATCTATAATCTTTATCTAAGCCGATGATCCAATAATCGCCCCAAAACAAAGAGATGCCAAAAATGCGAACAAAACTAACCTCAAGTTTTGCGTTTCCTTTTTTATCGACAACCTTAGCTATTCCTTTAGCTTCGCTTGTACTCCCGTCTTTTTCAACACAGCGATTGATAACGTCGATGTTGCCGTCTTTTCGTAATTTATAAGTCGCCGTAGTGTTGCTCGCACATTTTTTTTGAAAGCTATTAGGAATCTTCGCAATCTCATACCATATACCGACATATTTATTCAGGTCAACTGAATTGACCGTTACTGGTTCGTCACTTTTATTAGATGTTTGAGCTTTCATAGTACAAGCAAAAAAAATAAAAATTGGGAATATAAGTTTAATGTATTTTGAAGTAATAATTTTTGGCATAAATACAACCGGATAAAAGATAATATAATCTAAACCTCCAAGATTTTGAAAACCTTGGAGGTTTAGTTTAACGATTAAATCAGAACATATTTTGAAGCAAGCGTTCCGCAAATTGGACAGTTCTCTGTTGGCTTTCCAATTTCAATATTGCCGCAGACGGGACAAAGATAAAATTCAACTCCGGTTAAATCTTTTCCTTGTTCAACAGCCTCCAAAGCTAACTTATATAATTTGGCATGAACCGCTTCTGCTTTAACTGCGTAGCCGAACATTCTTTTGGCTTTATGATTTTCCGATATAGCATCTTCAAGCATTGGTGGATACATTTCCGTATATTCATAAGTTTCGCCTGCAATAGCAGCTTTAAGATTTTCCAATGTTGATCCAACTCCATTCAACGCACCAAAATGTCCTTCTGCGTGAATTCTTTCAGCTTCCGCTGTTGTTTTGAACAACTTAGCAATATTAACAAAGCCATCTTGTTCGGCTTTTTTAGCAAAAGCACGATATTTTTGATTAGCCTGGCTTTCACCAGAGAAAGCTTCATGAAGATTAGTTTCTGTCTTTGACATGATATCCTCCGTTTGATTTTTGTAAAAAGAAGTGAAATATTTATGCTTAGTTCGTATCTCACTGTACAAAATTATAATCATTTAAAGAATAAAAAAAGCGGAAATACCATTGACTGATATTTCCGCATCGTGGGTCTATGTAATAAAACTATTTAAGCTGTTGCAGTAAGTAATTCTTCTTGAATTGCCTGTTTTAATGATTCTTTAGGCAATGCACCAACCGCCATTTTTGGTTGACCTTCTTTGGGAACAAACAATAATGAAGGAATGCTTCTTATTCCAAATGCAGAACCAAGCTCCTGTTCAACATCGGTATTAATTTTATAAAAGTTTACCTTTCCCGCATACTCAACTGATAACTCTTCCATTACTGGAGCTACCATTCGGCATGGACCGCACCAGGGTGCCCAGAAATCAATTACACACGGAAGCTCGCCTTCAAACTTCCATTCTTTATTTGTTTCAAAATTAAAAACTTTTTTAAGAAAAGCTTCTTTGGTTAAATCCTCTGGCATTTTTTTCTCCTTGTCATCTTTTATATTTTATTAAATTATATTTAAAATTTTGATCGTGCTTTAACACTTAAACTTTTTCCAACACAGTAAGAAGTTTTGATTTAACTTCTTCTGCTATTGCGATCATTTCCTTATTATCAATCAGCTGTGTCATAATCATAGGGTTAAAAACAGACACTGCGCATTTCCCTTCCTTTTCATAAACAATGACATTGCACGGAAGGAGCAATCCTAATTCTTCTTCAATCTGAAGAGCTTTGTGTGCAATAGGCGGATTACAGGCGCCTAATATTTTATAATTCTTAAAATCAACATTTAACTTCTTTTTCATTGTTTCTTTTACGTCAATTTCAGTCAACACACCGAAGCCAACTTTTTTTAATTCGTCCGTAACTTTTTCAACAGCCTTATCAAACGGTAAATCTACCGTCTTAGAAAATCCATATTCCATTTAATTATTTCCTTTCAAATATTTCTCTAAAAACTCTTTTGGTTTAACACCGAGAAAAACCTGGTTAATCACGCCGTCTTCCACCGCAATCGTAGTTGGTGTCGCTTTAATTCCAAAAACGCGAGCGGTGTTAAGATCCTTTGATATATCAACATCATAAACATTCTTGTAATTCGATTGCAAAGTTTTGATAACGGGTGTCTGGGCTTTGCATGCATGACACGAAGGACTGAAAAAATACACAAGACCTTTTGTGCCGTTACCTTCTAGCTTTTTAAGATTACCCTTCAATCCTGTTAACTTTGTACCTTTAGAACGTTTTGCCGCAATGACCATCACAAATTGCATTAACATAATTAAAGCGATTATACCGAATATTATATAAAGTACTATCATCATAATAATTACTTCTCGCTTTTTTCTTTTGAAGTATTAATGTTGAAGCGGGTGTAGCAAGGACAAAATCTGGTGGTGCTAGTAAATACGAAAGCTATTGCCATTAACCCAAGAATTACGGCAGTACCGCCTTGAATAGTCTTTGTTAGAAAAAGAATCAAAACCAGTAATGCTGCCAATCCTCTAAATATCCTATCAATCGTTCCAACATTTTTTTTCATTTTGTTTTATTTAAATCCTTTCGCATTCCATGCGTTAATACCGCCAAGTAAATTTGCTGAGTTAAATCCATGTTTCTTTAGTTTAGATGCAGCAGACACACTTCGGTTTCCGGTTCTGCAATAGCAAATAATTTCTTTATCCTTAAACTTATTCAATTCACCGATTCTGGTTCCTATTTCATGCACGGGGATATGAAATGAACCTTTGATCATGCTAACTTTTCTTTCCTGCGCTGTTCTTACATCAAGGAGAAGAACATTCCGGCTGCCTTTAACTTTCTCTGCTGCCTCAGCCGCTGAATAATGCTTAACCGAACGTTTTACTAAATATTTCTTTATCTGAACAAATACTACAAGTGCAAAAAGCACTAACAATAAGATCTGTACTACTGACATAAGCCTCACTCAATTATGTTAAATTAGATATGTAATTAAAAAAAAGGATTCACACTTTTACGAAAAGATGATACAGAGAATATTACTACAGAATATTCCAAAGTTTTAAGGACATCAAAATTACGGCGGTAACAAGTACAACTTTGATCCACTTTTCGCCGCCACGCACAGAGAATTTAGCCGCCCAAAATGCTCCCAATGAAGTTCCGGCAGCCAGACTTAATCCGTAACTCCAATTAACGTCTCCTTGAAGAATAAATATCAATAATGCTGGAATCGTGTAAACGGCAACAATAAAAACCTTATGCATATTTACATGTACCAAATTTAACTTCATTAAATAATTTAGAGCCGCCATAAGTAGAAAACCTACGCCGACCTGGATAAACCCACCGTAAAATCCAATGAGAGCCATTGCAATTACAACTTTCCATGTAATCTTGTTGTTTTCAACTACGTTATTAGTTTTTTTTGATTTAGGAACTATCATAGAAATAATAATTCCAATCATTATCACGCCGAGTATTTTTTGAAATGTTTCATCGCCTATTCTAACTGAAAGTAGCGCACCGGCAATTGCACCCGGTAAAGTAAGAAGCGACATTTTCATGCTTAGTTCAAATTGATGATAATCTTCTTTTTTAAAAGAGTAAACGCCCGTTGCCGTTTGAAGAAAAACACCGACCCGGTTTGTGCCGTTAGCCACAGCAGAATTGAGGCCAAGAAAAATCAATACAGGCAGAGTTAAAATTGAGCCGCCACCTGCGTTAATATTTATAAAGCCGGCAACTACTCCTACGGCAAAAAGAAGCAGGATCGAATGAATTGGGATCAAATTATTTCCAGAATAATATCAAAATAATGCAATACGAATATATAAATAAGTAAATAAATATTTGATGAATTTAATTACCTCTTTCAAACTAAAAAATAAATTTCTTATATTAAAATAGATGCATTTCAATCTTTACGTTCAATCAATTTTATAAGGAAGAACGCCTTTGCTAAAACAATTATTCAGAACCAAAAGTCTTGATGCGCTTGTTCACGAAGGAGAAGAGCCGAAACATCAATTAAAGCGTGTACTTGGCGCTTTTGATGTAGTAATGCTTGGAATAGGTGCAATAATCGGTGCAGGAATCTTTGCAACAATTGGTACAGCCGCAGCCGGTGATGCAATGAGACCCGGAGCCGGACCCGCCTTAATGCTTTCATTTGTTTTAACAGCTATAGCTTGCGGTTTTGCGGCTTTATGCTATGCAGAATTTTCTGCAATGGTTCCTATTTCAGGGAGTGCTTATACTTATTCTTACGGGACACTCGGCGAACTTGTGGCGTGGATTATTGGCTGGGATTTAATAATCGAATATGCAGTCGGTAATGTTGCCGTAGCAATTAGCTGGGCTAATTATTTTAAAACATTTGTTGCAGGTTTCGGGATAATTATCCCAGATTGGATGTCTATCGATTATCGAACTGCAGCGAAAATACCGGGGTTGCTCGAACATGCACCACATATTTTGGGAGTACCAATAGTTTTTAACCTTCCAGCATTTTCAATTGTTGCATTAATAACCGTAGTCTTAGTTCTCGGCATACGTGAAAGCGCCCGGTTAACTACAGTCATGGTGATTATTAAACTTGCAGTACTTGGACTTTTTATCTGGGTTGGTTTTCATTATGTAAAACCTGCTAACTGGGTACCTTTTGCTCCAAATGGATGGTCGGGAATTCAAGCCGGCGCGGCAGTTGTATTTTTTGCTTACATAGGTTTTGATGCCGTATCCACAGTTGCCGAAGAAGTGAAGAATCCAAAACGAGATTTGCCAATCGGAATTATAGGTTCACTAATAGTCAGCACGATAGTTTATATTTTAGTAGCTGGGGTTTTCACTGGCATAATCCCCTATAAAGCATTAGTAAAAACACTCTCTACAAGTCAAGCCGAACCGTTAACACTTGCAATACAATATGCCAACATAAAAAATTGGGGAAATTTTCTTGTCGGTGTAATTGCGTTTGGATCAGTCATTGCCCATACTGCAGTGCTTCTGGTTTTTCAGCTTGGTCAGCCACGAATATTTTTTTCGATGGCGCGGGACGGTCTACTTCCGCAAAGTTTTGCAAAGGTTCATCCTAAATATCGAACACCTTATGTAACAACAATTCTTACCGGGTTGATTGTCGGCATTACAGCAATGTTTACAACGATAGACGAGATGGTTGACTTAACAAACATCGGAACATTGTTCGCATTTATACTTGTCTGCGCCGGAATAATTATTCTCCGTAAGAAAGAACCGGATAGACCACGCAGCTTCAGAACACCGTGGGTTCCGTTACTTCCGCTGCTTGGGATCGCTGCATGTCTTTATCTTGTACTTGGTCTGCCCTGGATTACGTGGGTAAGATTTGCGGGATGGCTTGCAATAGGTTTAGTGGTTTATTTTTCCTACGGATATAAAAGAAGTTTGTTAAGAAAAGAACTTTAATATGGAACTTTAATCATCGGCGAAAAATTACATACAAAGCTTGAACGAGGATTAGGACTAAAGGAAGCTACCGCTCTTAACATGATAGACATGATAGGAATAGGTCCGTTCATCGTTCTTCCGATTGTTATTAAAGAGATGAATGGACCGCAAAGCATGCTCGCCTGGGTTCTCGGTGCCCTGTTAGCTTTCATGGATGGATTTGTGTGGAGCGAACTAGGCGCCGCAATGCCGGGTGCCGGCGGAAGCTATGTTTTTCTAAAAGAAATTTATGGGCCTAAAAGCTGGGGAAAACTATTTTCTTTTCTTTTAATTTGGCAAACTATTTTCCAGGCGCCGCTTGTTGTCGCTTCTGGCGCTATCGGTTTCTCACAATATTTTACTTTTCTTTTCCCACTCAGTGCAGTGGGGCAAAAAATTGTCTCGGGACTTTTAGTAATTGCTATAGTAGTTCTTTTGTACCGCAGGATTGCTACAGTTGGAAAAATTTCTTTGTTCCTTTGGATTGGGGTTATAGCTACAATGCTATGGCTAATATTCGGCGGGGCAACGCATTTCAATCCTAAGCTAGCTTTTGATTTTCCGAAAGGCGCTTTTGATTTTTCTTTTATCTTTTTTGTAGGACTCGGCAGCGCATCAGTTCAAACAATTTATACTTACTTAGGCTACTATAACATTTGTAATCTTGGTGAAGAATTAAAAGAACCGCAAAAGAATATTCCGAGAAGTATTTTCATCTCGATTGCAGGCATTGCAGTTTTATATCTGGCAATGCAGCTTAGCGTTCTTGGAGTAATTCCCTGGCGTGAAGCTATGAATTCAAAATTTATTGTCAGCAGCTTTGTGGAAAAGATTTATGGTTCTAAAGCCGCTGTTATTGCAACAGTTTTGATTTTGTGGATTGCCTTCTCATCTTTATTTTCAGCGCTACTTGGATACTCGCGTATTCCCTATGCTGCGGCAGTTGATGGTACGTTTTTCAACATATTCTCTAGGGTACATCCTAAGAAGCACTTTCCTAATGTTTCACTTTTAACACTCGGAGCAATTGCTTTTATTTTTAGTCTTTTATTCAGGCTCAAAGAAGTAATCAGCGCAATACTTGCTATGAGAATTTTAGTACAATTTATCGGGCAGGCAGTTGGGATTATTTTGTTAAGAAAGGAAAAACCCGCTGGATTTTTTCCATTTAAAATGTGGCTTTATCCTTTACCGGCGCTTGTGGCGATTTTAATGTGGTTAGGCTTATTTTTTTCAACGGGGATGTTTTTTGCCTTGGGCGGAATTTTAATTATGCTAATAGGAGCGATAGTGTTTTTTGTCCGGGCGTTTGTTATTAAAGATTTTCCATTTACACAATAGGATTTTTTTGTCACCAAAGACTAAGATTTTTACATCAATAAAATTGATTCATTTGCGCTTTTCTTTTACGAACCTTAATTTAATTCCAATAATTTATTGAGCTATTTTTATCCGTATTAAAAACAAAGACACGGCAGATAAATGATCTCTATAAAGAATATCACAAAAAAATTTCCGACCATTACGGCTCTTAATAACATCTCCCTTGATATAAATGAGAAAGAACTGTTCGGACTTCTGGGTCCTAACGGCGCCGGCAAATCTACTTTGATGAATTTGCTTGTTGGTTATGCTAATGCGGATGAAGGGGAAATTCTAATCGACGGCGAAAAAATTTCAACGGATAATCTGGATATCAGACGAAAAATAGGTTTGGTACCTCAAACTTTAGCCCTGTATGATGACCTGTCTGCACAGGATAACCTTGAAATATTTGGCTCTTTTTTCAATCTGAAGAAAAGCGCATTAAAATATGTGGTGGCAGAAAAATTGAATATGGTTCAGCTTTACGACAGGAAAAAGGATAAAGTGAAAACATTTTCCGGTGGAATGAAGAGGAGACTAAATCTTGCAGCAAGTCTTCTTCATAACCCTCAAATAATATTATGTGACGAACCTACAGTAGGAGTTGACCCTCAATCACGCAATGCTATTTTTGAATATCTCATAAAGCTAAATGAACAAGGAAAAACAATTATCTATACCACACATTATATGGAGGAAGCCGAGCGGCTTTGCAGCAGGATAGCCATTATAGATTTTGGGGAAATTATTTCTACGGGAGTTATTGAAACATTGCTGGAGTCGCTTCCTTACAGTCAAACAATCTTGATAAATAAAAATCATTCAACAGAAAAGAAGAAAGAACTCTTTCAAAAATTTGGGGAATTAATTAATGAGCAGGATAAATACGAATTAAAACCGACTAATAAATTAAAACTTTCTGAATTTTTTGCCTCCATGGAGGAAAACGGAATTAATTACGAATCAATCGAAATTAAAAAGCCATCGCTGGAAGCTTTGTTCCTTCATTTAACAGGAAGGAGACTAAGAGATTGAAAACCATTCTGAATCTTATAAAGAAAGACTATATTTTATTCTGGCATGATAAGCCCGCAGTAAGCTTGACATTTCTGGTACCAATAATATTAATCTATATATTCGGATCAATTTTCAGCGGCGGAGGTTCTCCCCAAGGAATCCGCATGGCTTTTATAAACAGCAGTAACGCATCCGTTGCAAAGAAAATAGAGACTGCGCTTGATACCAGTTCCTCATTCAAGATTATAAAATCTTATATAAACGATAAAGGCAAAGAAGTCAAGTTTGATACTAATTCAGTGAAAGATTTCATTCGAAGGGGAAATGCTTCGGCAGCTCTGATTATTCCTGAGGATGCCTACACCGATACTTCTACATCGTTAAGACTGAAATTTTATTATGATCCCAAAAACGCTATAGAAATGCAAATGATTCAAGGACTGCTTCAGCAAACTATAATGACTGAGATCCCAAGTGTGTTTACAGCAAGCATGCAGAGGAAAGCAGAGAGTTATTTGGGAATGGAAAAAGGATCAAGCTTCAACAGGCAAATAGCTTCAGTAATAAGCAAGTATTATAATGTAGATACATCTGAAATCCTTCACGGAATGAAATATTCATTTTCCGATTCTGTCGGTTCGGATTCCTCCCGGAAAGCTGGAAATTTTTTCAGCAATATACTGCAAATGGATAAAGAGCAGCTCGTCGGAGCAAATGTAACAAGTCCGGACGCCACAAGAAGTGTCGGGGGCTGGGCGGTAATGTTTCTTCTCTTTACCATAACAGGAGCTTCAACATCTCTGTTTGATGAGAGTAAAAGTGGTGTTATTCTTAGAATATTATCTTCCCCGATTTCAAGAGTTCAAATATTGTGGAGTAAATATTTATATAATATTTCACTTGGCTGCATTCAACTTTTTGCGCTCTTTTTTATGGGCTATTTACTTTTTAATATTAATATATTTTCCAACTTCTTAAATTTAGTATTGATGATAATTGCAGCTTCAGCGGCGAGTACAGCCTTCGGAATGCTGCTTGCGGCATTTTGTAAAACTGCCGCACAGGCAAGCGGGCTTGGAACATTTTTAATATTGACGATGAGTGCTGTGGGCGGAGCGTGGTTTCCTACATTTATTCTTCCTCCTTTTATACAGATTATTAGTAAGCTGACTATTGTTTATTGGGCAGTTGATGGTTTCCTGAAAGTTTTATGGAACGGATACGGATTTATGGATATACTTCCCTATCTTGGAGTTCTAATAGGAATTGCAGTTGTCGTAAATTTGGTAAGTCTATGGAAATTTAAGCGCGGTACTATTTTATAATTTATTTTTAAGAATAAATATTTTGAATTCATTTGAATGGACATACGAGCTTCGCTTTATTATTGCCTTAGCACTCGGTTTCTTAATCGGTCTTGAAAGAGAGAGATCTGGCAGTGAAAGAAAAAACATACTCTTCGCAGGAGTAAGAACATATACTCTGATTAGTTTGTTTGGTTTTGCATGCGGATGGCTTTTCCATATAAACGTGACTTTCGCATTACCCGCCGGAATGATTTCAATCGCAGCACTTGCGCTAATGGGATATATTTCTAAATTAAAAGAAGGAAAGACAGGAACAACAAGCGAAGTAGCGGCGCTTTTAACATTTGCAATCGGAGCGCTTTCTATGCTGGCAGATATTTGGCTGCCAATGTCCCTCGGAATTATAGCGACATTTCTTCTTTCCGAAAAAGCTGAACTTGAAAGCTGGGTTGAGCGATTAAATCAAACTGAATTTCTTGCCGTCATAAAATTTTTACTTATTACAATAATTATCCTTCCCGCGCTACCCGACCAAAACTTTACTCAATTCAATCTTAATCCTAGGAATATTTGGGAATACGTAATCATGGTATCGACGATTGGTTTTGTCGGATATATCCTGATGAAAAAATTTGGCGGTAAAGTAGGTTTATGGCTTTCGGGATTGCTCGGCGGAATCGTTTCAAGCACCGCAGTAAGTATTGCGGTAGGAAGAATAGCTAAAAATAATCCCGAGCAAAGCGGAAACGCCTTACAGGCATCGCTACTTGCAAGCAGCGTGATGTATATAAGAATTTTAATCATCATCGGAATTATCAATCCGGCAAGTGTTTCCCTTTTATGGTGGAAATTTGCCTTACTTACAATAATCGGAGTTGCACTTTCTTTCGGATTAAAATTAAAGAAATCCCAACCCGGAGCACATTCTGTTTCAACACTTCAAAACCCATTTGAAATTAAGCCGGCTATATTTTTTGCAGCTTTGTTTGTAATTCTTTCTGTAGTTACTATTCTAGTAAAAAACTATTTTGGCAGCGGAGGACTTTTAACACTCTCGGCGGTTGTAGGAGTAACAGATATAGATCCATTTATACTATCTTTAATTCAAGGCGCAAAGCCGTTGGAGCCCATAATTATTTCGGCAATAATAATGGCAATGATGAGTAACACGATCATCAAAGCAATTTATTTTGCCGTACAAGCTAAGGATATAAGAAAAGAGACATATATACGTTACGGCATTTGGGCAGTTTTACATCTCCCATTCATTATATTCTTGTGATCTTAAATCTTACCGATTAACATCATCACTTTTTTCTGAACTTCTAATTATTATATTCGTTTCAAATAAATTCCATTTTAATCAATTAGAGGTAGCGCATGGCAAATAAAAAATCTTTGGGCAAAATATTTCTTTTACTTACCGGTATTTTGGTTATTTCATTTTCTTACGGATGGGCTGTTACGAGTAAGAGCTCAGGCGGAATAAAAAACGATTCACATTCCGGGAAAGAAAATTTAACATCTAAGAAAAACACATTAATGCTATATTCTCCTTCGGAAGGAGAAAAACCCGCAGAAAAAGTATACAAGAACATAAAAGTATTTAAGGGGATGCCAGCTTCACGGCTAATTCCTACGATGAGATTCATAGAAGCATCTCTTGGCACCAATTGCAGCGATTGCCACGTGCATAGCCAAATAAAAGGCTGGGAGTTTGACAGCGACAAGAAAGCAGGCAAGAAAAAAGCTAGAAAGATGGTCGAAATGATGAATGATATTAACGAACATCATTTTATGGGGCATCAAGAAGTAACATGTTTTACATGCCATAACGGTCAATTGAATCCGGAAACAGTACCAGCTCTATTAAAACTTCCATTAAAGAAAGAAGACAAAAACGAGAAAGACATAATAGTCGCAAATAGATTAAACACAGCCGAAGAAATTATCTCAAAATACGTAAAAGCAGTAGGCGGGAAAGAAGCATTTCAGAAAATCACTTCGTTGAAATTTGAAGGTACAACACTTAATGAAGACGGAAAAGAAATGCCACTTACCATTTATCAAAAAGCACCGGACAAAATTTTAACCATAGGACAAAATCATTGGGGTGAATTTTCGAGAGGGTTTAACGGCGAAGTCGGATGGTTTAAAGCAGGACAAAGGGAGGATGAAATTAAGGGAGATGATTTGAATCTATTAAAAGATGCAGCGGAATTTTATAGAAACATTAACATTGAGAAAGATTATTCGAAATTAAGATTAAGCGATATAGTAGTTGTAGACAGCGATACTGCTTACGAAGTTAAGGGCTCACTTTCCAAATATTTAAGCGATAAACTTTTCTTCGATGTAAATACAGGTTTATTAATTAGAAAGATTCAATACAACCAGACACCGCTGGGTAATATTCAAGTTCAAACTGATTATAAAGATTACAAAAATGTTGATGGTGTTTTAATTCCATTTACAGTACATACAGCCGGGTATGATTTTAACCAGACTATAAACTACAGCAACATTACAGCCAACACAGAGATAGCCGACAAGATGTTCGAGATGCCGGCGAAATAAGTTTCTTATAATATTGGGGCGGCAGACAAGCCGTCCCAAATTTTATATTCCCTTCCATTAGCAAACCGACACAAAACTTTCAAAAGACAGGCGGAAAATTTTGATAGCGAATCAAATTTGATTAATTTTGTCCCGCACCCTTAGCTCAGTTGGTAGAGCATCTGACTCTTAATCAGCAGGTCGCGGGTTCGAGTCCCGCAGGGTGCACATAGAAACCCTTAAAACGAATTGTTTTGAGGGTTTTTTGTTTTGTGAGTGTTTGAGAATCCCGATGATTTTTAGTGTAAATGTATGGAGTTTGTATGGACTCCATTGTCCAAACAGGAATATAATTTTTGAATTCATCATTAAGAAAGTTCAGGGCTGCCATGCCACTAAAACTTAAAGATGTATTCATCTGATAATTTGTTGTTTTTATTTGGCTTTGAACTTTTTGCATACTTCAACTTAAGAATTTTGTTTCTGATGTTCAATGATTTTATAAATAATTTTATTATGGCTATCAGTAACTAATAATACCGTCCGGATCTGATTCTTCAAAGATCTTTCCGCAAATTGTGCACTTTGTTGTTTGAGCAATAACAATATTATGAAATGAATTTACAGAATGTGTCTGAGAAATAATTCTAAGGTTCCTTTTACAATTATGCGGAGGAATCTCTTTGGTTTGTTGCTGCTGATTGTTAGTTCGCTTTTCTTCTTGTTCCATTATTAACCTCACGATTTAGTTATAGATTATTAGGGCGCTTTACCCCGCAATAAAAAAAACATGCAGCAAAACAACTTGGTCAATGCTTTAACGGCGGGGGACGGAATGTAAAGGTGAAAAGAAATGCCGGATACCAACTTTCAGCGAAGCGGAGCTGAGCGAATATGAAAAGACATGGTATTTTGTTTTTGCCTTTACTCCGTTTCCCGACGTTTTATTTTTTCTAAGTTGTTTTGATGTGGGATTTCGGATTATCTATATCCAGCAGGTATGGAGCGATAGGGACATAGCTGCATTTAAGTGGACGCTAATGTTATGATTTATTGATAGCCGTTATGACTGAATGAAGCGATTGTCGGCGATAGCCGTCAAGGAGCGGAATGAAGGAATAAGGGCGAAGGGGGGGGAAAAGAGTAACACGTGACGAGTGACAAGTGTCGAGGGGGGCAATGCCGGGAGGGTGGGCTGGTATGTGGGATTTCTTCCGCCTTCGGCGGATCGTCAATGACAGGTAATTAGGAAGGGATAATAAAAAGTCCCGTGCGGGAACGGGACTTTTGGGTTCATTATGGCTTCTAGTATTAGTTTGCTTTGGGAGAAGTTGAGGAGTATTGAATTACTTTTCCGTCTGCGTTTTTGGATGCTACACTAAGGTATAAAATACTCTTGGTGTATTTTGCTGCTACTAGTTTCTGCTTGGCATCGAAGTCAAGTTGAAGGTTGTAGGTTTGAGTGAAGTCGAAGTTAGCAATTTCTTTTGAAAGTGCTATTACTTCGTAAGGTGCATCTGCCGGATTCATTGGATCAAAATAGCTAACGAGGGCGTTTGCTGATGCGTTTATTTCTTCCGGGGCGAATGCAGTTTCGGTGTTCAATGCTAACAGCGATGCGGTAATCTTATCAATTCCAACTGTAACAACGTCTACGGGTAGACTGAATCCACCGGGTGTAATTATGTTATACTCGGTTGGTTTATCAGTGCCGGAGTAGCTGAAGTTTGATTTGAAGATGGTGTTGAATACCGACATACCTGTGCCTTTTACGGTTTTCCAGATTGCCGAAAGTGTATCAAGCGAAAGTATTGCTTGTGCAAGATCGACGGTAACGGCAAATTTATGTCTAACGTCAAGGACAGCTGGTCCATAGTTGACGTTAAAGCTAGAAGGTCGTGCTGACATGATGGTTCTTCCCTCAACTGTTCTTGCGGAAAGATTTCCTAGTCTGCCTCTTAGGTTACCGATTACGTTACCACTTAAAATAGCCATGATGGCTCCTTTCTTTATTTGTGAATTATGATTTATGAATTAAGAACACGGGACAATTATAGTTTATGGGTTTTGTGTTTTCACTGTAGGAATGAGGAAGTAGTGACAAGTGACGAGTAACGAGTGACGAGCAGGAATTTAGGAAAAGTGAGACAAGTAACGAGCAGGAGTTTGGGAACGGTGTGACGAGTGAGGAAAGAGGGTTGATTTGGCTTGGCAGATGCCTAGCAGATGCCTAGTAGAGGGGTAGGTAGGAGGAATTTTGAATGCTGAATTTTGAATGTTGATTGTGGGAAAGAGGAAACCGATTTTAGAGGAAAAAGTAACAAATGATATTAGAATTTGATGGCGGGAAATTGGATGGGTTTTCGATTGCGTTTTCGGAATAGGATATTATTAATTGCTGATTCGGATAGGAAATATTCTTTTGATAATTGATATACTGCATCACCTAGGTGTAATTTGTTTCGCAATGATCGGTAATGGTTCTTTATTATGAAATTGCGTAACGCAATTTCATCTATCAATCCGTAGGATTTGATTTTTAGGAAGCATGGATTAGTAAGAAGTTCGTCAATATTTTTAATGTCGTTATTCACGGAGCCAAATTCCTCGTTTGTTTCTCATTGCAGTGCGGCGAAGGTTATAATATAAATCATAATATCTTTTGCCTTTTGGATAATAGCTTATTCTCGCTAAGCCGGCTTTGAGTAGTTCGGCTTGAATGAAGAGTGAGTCCTTCCCTGCTCTATCGATGAGCCAAACATATGCTAGCAGCCTTCCGAATATATCATAGGTCTTTCCGTCAAACGTAAGTTTGACTTGTTTTCCTTCGATTAGGGATTTTGTAAATGACGCTGCGGAATCTGCGTAAGGTTGTGCGGGTTTTCCAAGTCTTGCAATTTCCGGGGTGTTTATTCCAAGTATTCTAACGTGCTGGGAGTCCGCAAGAACAAATGTATCTCCGTCAATAACTCGTGCGACTTTGGAATTAATTGTGTAGCCGTAAGGTAGATTTTGCGGAAGTGTTTGACAATGTCCAAGGTTTATGATAAAGATTATGAGCGCGATTACGATTATGAAGTTTGAGTTTTTCATAGTATTTCTTTTTTGAGAGAAAGTTATTTAGGGGTTTTGATTTGTGCAACAATCAATGTTTGTGTTTTGTTTGCAGATGTTTTCTTCAATAAGTGACGAGTAACTAATTAGTGACGAGTGACGAGTAACGAGTGACATAGTGACATAGTGACGAGCAAGAATAAGTTGGAATACTTTCATTTGGGTTTGTATTTAGTCAGCTTGGAGCGGCAACACTTCGACAAGACGAATTATATTTTTGGGCGTGGTTATTGGTTTATTTAAACAAACAAGGAATGAATTCATGGACGGCTTACCAGAGCGAAGGCGGAATTTTTGGGAGGTTAAAAATTGTGCCTGAGCGGGTGTTTTCCGATTATCAATTATCAGTAATCAATAACCATGACAAAAATGATATCACTACCAATGTGATTCTCTCCTAAGCAGCTTGCTGCGCAATGAGTCTTCGAATGGAGCTGCAAGTTGCGCCCGGCTCGGGTACTCGGAAAAAATATCTTGCGACTTTAAGGAGCAAGTTATTTTTTCTGCTGAAAGGGAATCTTGGTTCAAACTAACGGGATAATAAAAGCTTGGAATCATAATTGGAACGGCAACACTTCGACAAGACGAATTATATTTTTTGGCGTGGTTATTGGTTTATTTAAACAAATAAGAAATGAATTCATGGACGGCTTACCGGAGCGAAGGCGTATTTTTTGCTGGTGGAACGGAGCAAGGGAAAAAGTGATATATTTTTTCTGTCACTTTCTCACTTGCGAAGTGTAGCTGCAAAAAATATGACTGAGCGGGTGTTTATCGATTATCAATTATCAGTAATCAATAACCATGACGAAAACGTAATCACTACCAATGTGATTCTCCTAAGCAGCTTGCTGCGGAATGAGTCTTCGAATGGAGCTGCAAGGTGCGCTGCTCGGGTGTTCGGGAAAAATATCTTGCGACTGAGACGGAACGGGAACGGAACGAAGCGGAATGAAGCTTTGCGAAATGTAGCGGAGTGTAGTGAAGTGGAGCGAAGGAGTAAGTTATTTTTTCCATTTGCTGAACAGGAATAGTGACGAGTAACTAGTGACGAGCGGTATTTGGAAATGGCTGTTATCAAATGATTCGGCTTGCAATTGTTTTGTTGTTTCCGGTTACCAAGGGAGCTGCGGAGGGCGTGGCGAGAGCAGGAGCCGTGCCCGGAGCAGCGTCAGACGCCGGTGATAAGGGTCGGTGCCGAGTTTACATAAGCCCATATTATAGGACAGGACAGAAAGACAAGGGAAGGTTAAGATGATTAGTCTGTACTATAATATGCCTTATGTAAATCTGGCTTCCAAGGGTAAGTTCCGGTGATGGGTTTTATCGGGGTAAGTAAGCTTGAGAATAGTGACGAGTGACAAGTAACGAGTGACTAGCGGGCAAAGAGATGAGGGTACAACTCTCCTAGAGTCCGGCGTGGCGGCATTAGACGCTCGCCTATAACTTCTAAGATTTGCGTAAGCAAATTCTTCTATTGTCATTTATCAGATTTCGGTTTCTGTAACTTATGATTTACTACAAACATTAAGATAAGACTACCAATGTTTTTTGGCGGCATTATTGATTTTTGCTGAACAAAAAGAAAAAGATAAATAGGCGGCTCTCCGGAGCGAAGGCGCGATTTTTTGGGTTTGCAAAAATCGTGACTGAGCGGGTGTTTTTCAATTAACAATTATCAGTTGTCAATAATAATGACAAAAAAAACGACGACACTACCAATGTGGGGGTTTCTTTCACGAATAGGCTGTAATGCTAGGCGGGGCGACACGGGGATTAATTTTGAATTCTGAATGAAATCCAATGGATTGAATTTATGAGCGTTAGCGATATGGGGTCAATGAGCGAAACGAACTAAAGACTTTCTTTTGTCTTCAGCAAGAATGACCACGCAGGGAGGAACGGAATGGAGCGGAGTGAGTTTAGCGAACGAAGCGGAATGGAGTGACGAACGGAGGGGGCATTGTTGCATTGAAATGCTGAATAGAGATAATGCCGTATGCGGCTTTTTTATTGCCGTCCAATTTGGCTGCGTCAGCAATATAAGATATACGGCAATTAGAAAGCCGCACTTGGAATGCCGAATCGAGGGAATTTTGAATTATGAATGTTGAATTTTGAATTTGTAGGAATGTATGTTCAAATGGGAAAGGGATACTGTCTTTATACAAAGACAAGATTACCAATGTAAAGACGTCGCTGCTGATGTTTTTCCTCGAGCAAAATGAAAAAGATAAATAGGCGGCTGTCCGGAGCGAAGGCACGATTTTTTGGGTTTGCAAAAATCGTGACTGAGCGGGTGTTTTTTAAGTAACAATTATTTATAGGCAATAATGATGACAAAAAAATGACGACACTACCAATGTGGGGTTTACTTTCACGAATAGGATGTAATGCTAGGCGGGCGACACGAAGAAAATTGAAACGAAGATAGAACATTCAAACTGAAATAAGGGAATTCCAGGATAGAAAGATTAGCAAAGTGTCTGCATCCGCCGGGAGCTATGACGAGTCTTAATTTGGAAATGTGATTAAGCATCTTGCTGCGTAATGAGTCTTCGAATGGAGCGGCAAATCAAAGAAATTTTTATGAGTGACATCGAAATGGAATCACCGAGATAAGCTAATTGAAACCTTTTGTGTTTCTTTTCTGAACTTCAAAATTTCCATAATATATACAATCTATACAAAACATTGGATTGCCTTTGTTGTGGTTTTTTGAACAAACTTAGTGACAGTAAGTTTTTTTGTTACAAAAAACATGATTGAGCAAAGGACAGGAAAACCATGACAAAATACTTTACCCGACGATTTGAGGTTATCTATTAATTGGTTAATAAAGAATTTCCCAGGGGAATAAATAACCTTATTAATTTTATCTAATAAAATGTACGTAGTCTTTAATAATGGATCCGGAAATATCTACTACATAACCATAAAGTAATCCCTGATAGAATTCACTTCCAGGATTAAAAACTTGCGTCCTACCAATTTGTGCTCTTCCTTTACCTTCATGAATGTGACCTGTAAAATCAACAATAGGATGTATCTCTTCAATAAATTTTCTTACTGCTGTACTTCCAACATTTTTATATCTAGTATGATTCTTAGGGTCAATTACTAAATCTAATTTTCCACAATTATAAGGTGGGACATGTACATTGAGTATGAGGCGTTCCTTATTTTTTACTCGGCTAAAAAGTAACATTAATTTATTAAATAATTCTTCTTCTTCTAACTCTCTTTCTGTTTTAAAAGGAGTTTTGTTGCTATAACCTAAAGACATCATTTCATAACCTTGAAGTTCCACAATCTTATTCTCGGAATATTGAAATTTTCCAAGATCGTGACCAAGCAGATTATTAAGGAAAGATTCTGAATCATCATTCCCACCTGTCCAATAGCAATTAATTTCTTCAGGTAACTGTTCTGAAATAATCTTTGACCAATCTAGTAATCTTTCAACTATTTTATCATCAAAAAGTTGCCGCAGTTCATTTATATTTTGATTCAGATATTGAAGACGCTCAATATTTGTCTCTAACCAATACCATCCTTTTGCTTCAATTCTTTTTAAAAATAAAGTTAAATCTTTCTCAGATACAAATCTCTCTATTGGTACCTCTACTACATTTCCATCTTCACCTTTTTCAACAAAAGGCTCAGATATTTTGTATTCACCATTTGAAATTTTTATGAGAGGTAAAAGTTTTTTCCCACTTAAATCTCCACCGAACAATAGAAAATTTGCATCATAATAAATTGCCGCATTAATTGCTTTTTCAAATGCCATTGTTGATCCATGTAAATCAGTTACATATACAATCCTCAATTTATTTATCCTTTTTTATATCTAAATTATACATTTCAGTCCACCATTTTATTTTTGTTCCAATTATAGACCTTAATAACCAAAAAAAAGATTTTTCACAATCATTAAATTTTTTTTCAAGAAATTCAATAAAATTATTTCTAACTAAGCACAAATGTTTAAGTTGTTGAAGATTAGTAATTATAGTAAAATAAAGCCCCCAATTTGATCCAATTTTTTTTTCTAGGTATTTTATATCGTCTTCAGAATAAAAAGAAGGATTTAATAATGTGCAACAATCCCATATATCTTCCGCTCTAAGTTTTATTCTTTGAAGCTTAGTTAATAATAAATCAGGTATAGTTAAAGTTGGGAAAGATATGAATAACCTATTTTCTAGATTTATTCTATGATTACCATCAACAAAATCATAATATACATCTATTGAAAAATCTTCTTTATCAGAAATAAAAGTTTCACGAAATTCTGAAAGAAGAAGAATCTTTTGATCAAGTGACCATCCTTTCGACAAAAGGAAATTTTGTACTGTCTTTTTTTCCTTTCTATAAGCAATGATATCAATATCTTTAATAGGTTTAGGTCTACCAGATAATTGGACCTTTGAGATTAAAAATATTGCTGTTGACCCTAGAATTCTAATAGTTAGATTATTCTTAGAAGCTTCCTTTACAAGATTTTCTGCATATTTTATAATATTAATATCTGATATCATTTGCAAGTAATATTTATTTTAGGAAAACAATTACTTATATTCTTTTTCTACAAGTGATGATTTTCGACTTGCATTCCAATAAAGCAGATAAGATAAAACAAATATCCCAATAACGACAAAATTAGCAATATCACCAGTTACTCCTAATTGGGGTAATAACAAATAGGCAAATAAAATAGCCATACCTAGAATAAAGCCAAAATAGGAAATTGATTTAATTAGCCACGCTGGAAATGAATGAATTTCTGAGTTTGACCATTCAGTCTTCATTTTAGTTGGTATCCTTGTAGCCGCTAAAGTCGAGAAAACAAATACGTAACCACACGCAAAAGTAACACCCAAGGAATATGTTGACCATTCAGATATTAAACTATAACCAATTATAACCGGTAGACTTGCAAAAAAATAAAACCAGTGTGCGCGCACAGGGACATGTCGGATTGGATCAATAGTTTCCAATGATAGTTTTCTAGGAAGTAATCCATCAGTCCCCATTGCATATAAAATTCGGGTCACTCCTATAAAACAATTACATGTAATTTGAAATGAATTTGCAATAAATCCAAGTGAAATAAAAATAGAGATCAAAATACTACCGCTTGCTGCCATGGCTAGAATATTCGGGAATGGTTGAATTACCGATTTTACAATAGTAATAGTTTCAGGAGAAGCAGCTTGCCCCCAATAAGATGCAGATGCTGCAAGAACAAATTCCGATGAAGTCGCTTGATTTTCAAAGTGAGCTATTAAAATAAGGAATCCAGCAACTGCTACCGCAGAACCAAGCAACATAAATAATTGTTTATAAAACTTATTTGCCTCAGCAATTTCATCGCTTTGCTCAACACTATAAGTTGCCCATTGCAAACTAGTCCAAACAATAGGCACAATACCAAGAGTTGCAAGCCAACTAAAGGATGGTTTAAGATTGAACCCATGCTTTTGAACATCTGTTTTAATAAATTCTGTAAAATTATGAGTCAATCCTTGAGGAACTTTAAGGTTAATTTGATGAATTAAATTTGCAACAAAATTATTAAGATTGAGATTAAAGTTATTGCTTTTAAAAGCAAATACATAAATTACAATTGATATTGCAATTAAGGTAAAAGCAAAAAGATATTTTTGAATTTTCACATACAACCTCATACCCCTGGTAAGAAAAACAGTAGTAAACAAAGCTAAGAGTATAGATACAAATAAAATTCCAAATGGACTCTGAATCGACATCCCCATCTGTGTCAAGGATGGATTATTAGTATAAACACCTAAACATAGAAATAATGGAGCAAGTCCAAGTGTAGCAAAGAGCCAACCCGACAAAGCGACCCATTGCAAGATCCAAATGACAAATCCACTCATTACAACGATAAAGCCCCATTTGCCAAATGCCCTTTTTTGAAAGATATAATCACCTCCGCTAACGGGTAAAGTTGTTGATAAAAAACTATACGCTAATGAGATAGGAATCTGAATAATTAAGGTAATTAATATTGCTAATTGAACATTCCCCCCTGGAAAACTTGCGGGACCCCATAAAAAAGTCCATGGAAAAATAACGCCCATTGTAAGGAAATTATAGAAAAATGCATCCCAAACACTCATTGCCTTACTAAAACCGGAGACAGGGCGAGATTGAACAAAAGTTTTATCATTGTTTTTATTTTGCATTTTTTTTCTCATGATTATAAATTGTACATATTTCTCTCAAGCCGATATTATTTATTACTTCGAATATTGTACTTACTTTATTCTCATCTGACATATTAACTACAGAATCATTTAATAGTTTTCGTTTTCTTTTATTAATTAAATTCGAGGATGCATTTATTATTTCGACAAGTAACTCTTTATAGTTAGGATATACGGACAATTCCCTTTCCATTTTAATCCTCATTTTTGATATTCCGCTTGGTAAAAGGATTGATTTTTCGTGCTTGAAATGTTGAAGGACCACCTCTTTTAAATATTCAGCTGAAACTGCAGAAATTGTTGAAGCAAAGAATCTTATCTCAACTATGGAATGCAATGTATCGAATAATTCAAAGTAAAAAACACTTAAAATAATTATTGTGATTATAAATTCGCTTATTAGATAAAAGAAGGCCTGATACCCAAACCAATCTTTTGAATATGCCTTATAGTTCATCAAATAAACTATTGTACATGACAACAATATATCTAGTAATAAACTAATATGAGTTCCAAGCAAGAAATTACCTCCTGTGAAATAGGTAAAAATAATTAGAAAATAATGCTAAAGAATTATATATTCTAAACTATCAATATACCATAAGCCATATTACCAACTACAGAAATATTTATTCTTCCTTTAAATCGAGAAGTTAACAAATCTTTAAAATCACTGAAATTATGTGGTATTCCAATAATCCCGAATTTATAAAGTAAATCCAAATAGCAATCGCTTAAACGATTATTTTTTACTAAAGTTGAAAAAAAGATTCGGCCATCTTTTTTAACAAATTCTGAAAGTTTTGAGATTACATTGATTTTATCATCAAAATGAGATAAACTATTCATTGCAATAATTACATTAAATGCTGAAGAAGGGAAATTAAATTTCATAATATCAGCATGGATAAAATTAATATTTCGGGGTATAGAACCGTTGATAGAAATAAGCCGTTCTAATGCCTGTTTTATCATACCATAAGAATAATCAACCGCGATAATCTTCGTTTTATGCTTAACATAAGAATTTGCAGTAAAATGCATCGATCCACAGCCTACATCGAGGATAGTACCATTAATTGAAAATTTTAATGCATCTTCAACAAATTGGACATATTTGTTTGTTTTATTGCCCCAGATTAAAGTATTATAAAAATAAGAGCAAGCAATTGAATCATATAAAAATGGCGACAAATCATATATAGAACGAGGCAAAAAATAGTTTCTGAGAGAAAAGGCATCGGAACAATTCATTGAAAAGGAATTTTTTACACCATCATTATTAGTTAGGTCACCTGTTTCAATTAATTCCATTTAGAAGATTATACCCCTAGTATAAAAAGGATAATTTGAAAAGCAGGAAATACAAAATGAAGGAAAAAAAATAGTTTCATTTCGCGAATTAATTATATTAATATTATTACTTATATAAACTTAAATAAATTAACTATGCTAAATGTGAAAAGTGGAACGAAAGATATATTAAAGTCCCCGAATTTTCATTCCTTAAACTTTATCTAATGTAAACTTAAAAAAAATATTTGGATAAAGTCAAATAATAATTATAATTATAGATATTAACGCATTGGATGAAAAAAAATAATCGAAGCAGAGTTATGAAAAGGTTGAAAATATTTTATATTGGGGAAACATTAATCTGATTCAAAAATTATTTATGCATAATGAGTAAAATGTTGATCATAATCTTTTGAAACCTATTCTTGTAAACGAAACGATAATATTTTTGATAACTACAGTCCAGAATTCGGAAATAAAGTTGCTTAATTGATTTTTATTCCTTGATAAAAAGCAATCTAATATTTATGTTTGGTATGACTCTTTCAAAAGGTTCTCCCCTGCCTTTTGAAATAAAAGAGTTAGGTCCCGGTGGTCGCCAGATCATTGGGCTTTTTTATTTTAAATTCCTTTGAAATAAACCTATCTTTGGAAATAATTATTTGAGGTCATGATGGATACCTTTCTAAAATACATAATACCTACTCTTTCATCATTATTTTCTGTTATCGCTTTTTATTATTCACACAAAGCAATTAAAAAAACTGATAGAATATCCAAACCCCGTATTTACAATAAGCAAATTAGTGGTGGAGATTATATAATATATCTTTCAGATTCTACAGCAAACAAAAATCTTGATATTAGGGGAATTTACTATAAAAAATATGATACATATAAATATATTAAAGTAAAACATGAGGAAGAAAAAGCAAAAAGCGAATTTTTCCCACTAATTAAAATTTATCTTAAAGGTTTTGCTTTTGGACATTCTGGTACGATTAAAATAGACACCAATTATGGAGATGTGTATGTTTATATTAGTGATACTTTTGATATAGAAACGATAAGATGGTATCAACTGAATAAAATAGTTAGGTCTTATTTTCACAAGAAAAAGTATGATGCTAATTGGTAGAATTCACAGGATTTATTTTATATTAATTCTATTCCATTTTAATTTTATTATTTAATTCCATTCCTTTAAATAAAGAAATCCCAACCATATTTTTCCCAGGAATCCATAACACTCTATCGGGAATGCGGATATAAAATACACGGATATAAAATATTCCATTATTTTCTTGATGCTTACAAAGTAATTATTTAAGTTCGTTTAATAGTTTATTGGGATAAGGTATTTAACTTAATGATGGATACTAAAAATAAATTTCATATAGATTTGCGTGGGGAGATGCAGAGTTGCATAAGCAAATAAATACTACCTCACTAAACATTCAGAATGTAATCCCGGGAGAAGGGATTAATAAGACATTTCAAAAGAATAAAACGAAACAAGAATTATTAGGACATAGTTTGTTAAAGAATCCGATGATTTATCCACTTTAGGCAATTTAATAGATATAAAGGATAGCTAATAAGCTAAGATAAAAAAGAAGCTATAGAGATTAAACTTATATTTAAGCTGAATGTTTGAGAGAAATTAAATCAGGCTAGCACGCTGAATAAGATGCAGTCAAATCAGCTCAGTTAATAGGTATACTGTAAAAATGGAGACCATTATGAGAAGAATATTTTTTTTATTATTATTATTTGTAAGTGGATGTGCAACATCTAATCATTTTTTAATTTATGAAGCTAAGCCATCAAATAATATTTATACTTTCTATTCCAATGGTATACCAATTACTTCGATTAAAAATGAGAATTTCTTTGTTCTTCTTAGTACCGAAGAAACATATTTACTTCATAAAACTTACTTAAGGGTCTGGATTTTATATCAAAATAATTCTGAATCACCAGTAATATTAGAGCCGTATAATCTCGCTACTTTAACCGGGCAATATAAAGGGAAAACATTGAACTTTTATCCGCAATCTCCGACTGAAATATTGGATGCGATTGATGAACAAAAAAATGCGGCACTAATTCTACAAAGTATTGGAGGTGCATTAAAAGAACTTTCTACAAATAACACAACTATCTCAGGAAATAATGGGACACGATTTGAAGTGAATGATCAAGAGGAAAAAAGAAATGCAGTAAATGAACAAACTCAAAGGAAATTATCAAATATTTCAAATTGGTATAATATTTTTGAAAGTAGCTTTAACAATGGTGTACTCAGAAAAAATACCGTATTTCCTCACAATTCAGTAAATGGATATATATATATCCCACTACCTGATATAAGAGGTTCAAAAGATTGGGGTGGAGTTTACAACTATAATATTGATGAATTACAATTTACAGTGAATCTAAAAATAAACAACGTTAATAAGGTAATAGAAATAAAACCTACAAAGGTTTGGTAACTATAAAACAGTAAAACAAGTGGCTCAAGGCGACAGCGTTTTCGCATTCGGCATTTTTATAATTTTAATGTTTTTTGTTCCGTTTCGGCTAACTTGTTCGGCTTTGCTTTATTAAACAAAATTTTTTTAATCATTAATGTTTGTGCTTCTCATCAGCTTTCTTGTTCTGGGCTGGGGGTTAAGCACAAGGCCGTTATACGTTTGTAAAAGGATACAATGGGTAATAATAATTGGTATGTGAAATGAATATAAATTATAATTTACTAAACTTAGTAATTCAGAGCATTATAGGAGTTACAATGGTAGTTACGTTCCTAATATATTTTTTTCAGCTAAAGACAATGCGAAAAAGTATGTTGGGGCAGAATTCTATTTCTCTAATAAATTTTCTCCAAGATGAAAATACCAGAGAAGCCCGTAGAATTGTTCTGACAACTTTAAAAGATAAGGAGTATATTAATTGGACAGCTGATGAAAAAGAATCCGCATCAAAAGTTTGTTCAACATACGATGTTCTCTCTATTCTTTTATATCAAATGAAATTAGCACCCACAGATATATTTGTTGATAATTGGGGCCCTAGTATTAAAAAGTGTTATGACATTTTAGAAAAACATATTAAAGAAATGCAAAAGCCAGAAAATGCTGGACCAAAATACTGGGATGATTTTGAAAAATTATATAAGGAAGTTACTAAAAAAAAAATTTAGAAGTAGATATTTTATCATCCACTGATTGTATTAATTTATAAGAATATCTAATTGATTGGTTTAATTAAATTATGAAACGTATAACCTGTACTTCAAGCCGAAAGCGTTTTCGCACTTAGCATTTGTGCAGTTTAAAAGTTTGTAGTTCTGTTTAGGCATTGTTATTCGGTTTGGTTTGTAAATGAAAGTTTGTTCTAATTAAAAAGTTATTTAATAAATGCGGCATTGTTGCTCTGGGCTTCGGCACAACGTCGTTATATGGCTTAAATTATGCAAGAGTATATTTTAATCTATAAATCAGTTTACAGTTACTTACAAGAAATTGGCAAGGAATTGTCTACACTTACTTTTAGCGAAAGAAATGATAAAGCCGAGTTATATGGTTTAGTTGCATTAAATTTATGTAAGCAGCAGACAAAAGCAATTTATTTATTATTGGAAAACAGACTCTATCCAAGTGTTTTAATTCTAATAAGAAATGTTTTTGAAGCCTTCTTTAATTACCAATGGATTTTACGAGCAACAACTCAAGAAGAAAAGGTTGAAAGAGTAATTCAATTGGAAGGAAAGGCTTTCAACGATATTGAAAAGGAATTAAATGTGATGAAAGAAGATTCCAAATCTTCTGACCCAATTTGGACTCCAGAAATGTATAAAGAAAAAGAAGAATTTCTTGAATTCTTAAAAACTCAATACAGTGAATTAACTTTCAATGATAATGGCAAAATAAAATTTAAAGTGCCAAAAGAACGTTCCTTTGAACAAAGGTTAAATAAAATGGAGCGATTAAAATTTTACAGTATTTACAGATTCACTTCAGCTTTTGTTCACCCAACTCCAATAATCAGAGATGTACTTTTGAAAAGAGAAGGTTCTGATAAATCTCCGATTGAATTACTTGAACCACATTTAAAAGAAAATTTAGATTACTGTCTTTTTTTAGTTTATGGAATTGCACATAATCTAATCAAAGAACTTGAAAGTAGATTGCTACAAAGAAAACAAAATGTCGATGGAATATTAAAATCTATGTTTTCAATTATTGCAAAGTCAAAAGCTGGTCAATTATTAAATGGCGCCATATAATCCGCCAATCAAGAGCGGACGCTGTTTTACCATTTAGAAATGGAGTAGAATTGGAAAGTCCAAAAATATTTTTAATTGATACTAATTCTTTATTGCACTATCACTTATTTACAGATATTAATTGGTCTAATGAATTACATTGCAATAATGTTTTATTAATTATTTCTCCAACTGTTCTAAAGGAGTTAGATCAAAAAAAATTTTCTGAATTAGACATAAACATTAGGAATAGAGCAAGAAAAGTTTTATCTAAACTCTCTGAGTATATCAATGATAATGATACAGCAAATATAACTTCGACAATTCAATTAAAATTTTTGACAAATGAGCCCAAAATAGAATGGGAAGCATATAATCTTGATCCAAACATTCCAGACGATAGAATTATTGCAACAACGCTTGAACTCATAGCTGATTATAAAAATGAAATAATAATTATCACTTCGGATATTGGATTAATATTAAAAGCTAAATCAAAACAAATAGGAACTCATAAGCTTTCAGACAGCCTCTTAATAAAGATTAAAAAGACAGATGAAGAAAAAAAAATATCAAAATTAAGAGATAAGTTAGCTATTTATGAAAATAGACTACCTCGACTATCCTTGTGCTTTATTGACGAAAACGATATAACAAAACTATTTAAAATAAAGTTAAAGAAAGTTGAACAATATTCAGATGAACAACAAAAAAATGTCATAACCGAATTAAAAAATAATTTAGCTTACAAACCGAAGCAGATAGATCCGTCGAATAGTAATGCGCGTATAGTAGCTAATTTTAGTTACATACATCAAGATGAAATAAAACGTTATGAAAATGATGTCGATAAACATTTGAAAGATTTTGAATTATATTTTAAAAAAGAGTGGAAGTATCGTGAATCAATTTCACGAATAGTAGAAGTTAATTTTATTCTTATAAACGAAGGAACAGCACCAGCTGATGATATAGATATTTTTATTCACTTCCCTGACGGCTTTGAAATGTTTGATTCAAAAAAATATCCTAAGAAACCAACCCACCCTGAAGAACCAGAGCCACCTAGAACTATGAGTGAATTAATGAGAAGAAATATGGATTTTATAATTCCTCCACATTTGCTGGCCCCCATTTTAAGATCCAATAATTTTATTCCGCCAAAGACATCTGATTACTCTCCTAAAATTACGAAGACAAACAGTTACGATATAAAATATAAAATTGAAAGACTAAAACACGGCTTGAATGTTAATCTTGATCCAGTCTTTTTATTATTTGATTCTATTGATAGTGCTGATTCGTTTTCTATAGACTGCAAAATAATTTGTGGAAATCACCCGGAGAGTTTTGAAGAAAAGTTGCATATAATAATTACTAAGTAAATGGTACAACTTCTTTAATAAGTAAAAAGAGTCAATAGAGTTTAAAAATAAATCCCTCATAAAACTCAAATGAAATTTTAATGGAATATTAGCTTTAATAAGGGTTATAAGAAATTATGATAAAACAAAAAAAATATCCAGTTCCTCCATCTCTCAAATGTCTTTTACAAAGTATGTTTGGTTGGAGTACAAAAATTGGCAGCTCAACACATCTTTCAGATTCAGAATTCAAAAAACGAGTAGGTAAAGTTCTTATTGAGTTAGAAAAATATCTATCTAAAAATGTTCACCCCGATCCTTCTCATCAGGATGAATTACAACGTGCGATTAAATCAGCGCATTTATATTTCAATAATGAATACTGGTGGCCTGGAGTTTTTGAAGGTATAGTACGTTTATCTCTTCTGTTAATGGGAGATTTACCAACACACGAAAAGTATTCAAAGGGTAAAAAAGATGATGATTATTATAGATTAGACCTTCATCGGTCTGTTGGATGGACACAAAATAATTCACAAAAAATCAGAATGCTTAACTATGCAGAAAGACTCGGAAAGTTAGATAAAAGAATTTGGCAACTAAGAAAGGAGTATCAAGAAAGTTCAGAAAATAGAGACTTTATTTTATGGTTTCGTGAAAAATATCCTACTGAATATGCTAAAGTTTTTTAGGGAACAATAGAAATTGACAACAAATACTTAAGTCAGTACAAGTTGAGGTAAGTAATACAAATTAAGCGGTATGACCAGCAAATCAACCGGACGCCGTTTTTCAGTTCGGCATTTGTGCTGCCCTTAAGTTTTGAGAAACAAATAACATTGCTGTTTAGCTGTCTACAAATAAATTAAATTGTCGCAACCGGTTTGCACGGTTGATCTTTCAATCCGGTTGCTAAATTATTAGTGCCATATTTTTAATTGGCATTCTTGTTCTGGGTCGCCGGTTACGGCAACGGCGTTTTAATATTTATTTTTTGACTTTAGAGATTTCGGATTCGATTTTTTTGTTGATGTCGTCTTTGACTTGATCGAGTTTCTCTAAAAGCAGGGTGGTGTTGACTTTGTATTTCATTTCGGATTCGATTATAGATATGCGCTTGTCCATTGAGTTGAAGGCAAAGGCAATTGAGATTATCAATGTAACGATGTATAAAAAGAATTTTATTAGTTCTATTGCGAGTTTTACTTTGTCTTCTTTTGGCATGATAGTTAACTTGAATTAAGGAATGAATTGGAGTATTAGGATTATTAGTAAGACGGTTGTAATTGCTCCAAATAAAAATGTGTTGTAAAAGGATACGGTTGATGGTTCGAGTATTTTTTCTTTGATTTTAAGTGTGTCTATTCGTGTTTGAATGATGGTATCAATCCGGACCAAGTCTTTTGATTTAATATTTAGAAAATATTCTATTGCAAGGGCTGCTTTACCGGCAGTTAAATTTCCTTCTGGAGCGGGCTTGATGTTTATTGAAAGTTTGTAGGTGCTGTCTTCTTTGGTATAGTTGTATGTTGAGTCTTCTGCAGATGGGTTTAAGATAACTGCGTTATGAAAAGTATTTGTTTTTGTAATAATGATCTCGTTTCCTTTTTTATAAAGCTGCTGTGTATTACCGGTTGTGTATGTGGTATCGGTTTTTGATGTTTCTTTTTTGGATGTGTACTTTACGAAAAAGATTATTCCGGATAGAAGAATTAGGAATATTGCTATATAAATAATTTTGGTAGGCATGGCTTTACATTTCTATGAAATATTGGAAACCGATGAATCGGTTTGGAAGATCGGTTTTTTTTTGTTTTCCCATAGATGAATCTATGGGCTGCTTTAAATACTTTCCTTCCCGCAAAGCGGGATCTTGCTTCGCTCAACATTTTGTTATATCTATTCTGTTGAACCAACCGATAAATATTTCTTGAGAATGGTCGTGTTCCATTATCTCGATGTATTTTTTGGCTTGGTAGAAGTTGAGGAGGTTGAATATGAGTTTTTCTCCGTTGACAGCGATGCATTTGTTAAGGGTTGTTAGTGTTTGATTTCCGATTACACCGTCAACAATAATATCCGGGTAAATAGTGCCGTTTTTGTTGAGAAGGTTTATTGTGTTTTGAAGGAATTCGGATGCTGCGGAAACTCCAAGGTTAACGGAGGTATCGAACAGCTCATCTGCGATGAGTTGAGATGGAAGTAGGTCGCCCTGGATTTTGTTCCAAAATTCGGCGCGGTAGAAATCTTTTACTAAGCGATTGAGCGGCAGGTTGGCGTTAAAAACCTCATCTAGGATAACCCTCTTCTTGATATTTCTCGGGGCTACGGAAAGTGAACTTAAAACTGAATCAATGATTCTCCAGCCTTTCCAGGATGGGTGTTTTGCCCGGGAGATGCCTTTCCCGATAGAATCGGGATAAATTCCGGTGTAGCCGCCTTTGTCTTTCGGGTTGTTATTGATGAAGCCTTCTTTGGGAAGGGTTTTGTTGAGCGATATGAGAAAAATGGTGTCCAAGTTGTCCAAATGGTTTTTTTTGATTGCAAAGAAAGGGAACGCTGGCGCGGGAATCACTGTAGAAATTGGGAAGGAACGCCGCATTTCAGCGGGATTGATCGCTGTTCAAGACTTACTTTTTTTTATATGTACTTTTGTCTTGATACAAAAGTACCAAAAGATCAAGACTGCAAATAAATCGCTAAAATTTTACTCCATTACGCTACAGAAAAAGAACTCGTCCGGTAGGAACCGGACTCAAACAGCTTTTTCTGTTTACGCTCCATTACGTAAAATTTATTAACGCGATTTATTTGAGGTCGTTTGGGAAGATCATATAATAAGAAGAAGAACATGTGCTTAAAAAGAATTGCGGTGGGCTTTCGGCGGAAAGGTTTATGAAATTTCTTAACGCTTTTCTTTTAATGCACGAATGCAAAGTGGAAACAAATTTATTTGAGGTCGGTTGGGGGAGCGTTGTTGGAAGATTCGGGGAATTTTTGGATGGCTTTTAGGCTGAAGGCGGAGGTAAGGAGTGTGAGTTTTTCCCAGGTTAGAATGTAAATGCCTTTTGAGTGGAATTCCATTAGCCAATCTGCGATGAACCAAAGGACGATAATTAGCATTATTATTCGGGTTGAGCTGGGGTTGCCTTTGTTGTCGGAGAGGCATTGTTTGATAAAATGGAGTGTTTTGAGAAGGCACATTTTGATAATCCCGCAAACGGGGTAAACGGGACAAGACTGTGCTACGGAGGATAATATTTTTATTAGTTTTTGCATGAATGTATTTTTTTGAGGGGAAAGAAAAAGGAAAAGAAGGATTGAAGCACTGTAGATGTGAGGAAGGGAATAAATATAAACAGAGCCAGCCGCATTTGATTTGTTTTCATGCGGTTGGCTGAATTTAATGACAACAAAAGACGGTAAAAATCAATTAATTAAGAAATAGGGATGGAAAAACCTATTTTATAATCTGATTTTACAAATTCGGACTGCTTAGAAGTTACAAGTGCAATTGCTTGTATAATAGATTTTGTATCAATTGGAGTAGGAAATAATTCGGGTTTAATTGTTCCGAATTTTAAATAAGAAGTCAAATTATCTTTTGGATTAATTTTATTTTTTATGTTAATAATATGTTCTGCTGCTTTATGAGAGACAACAGAATCAATTATTCCTTTTATTTCTGCACCGGATAATTTAACATTTTCAATATAAGATTTGATTGAATTCCAATTAATTTTACCGATAAGTGAAGGTAATAATTTCTTTTTATTTAAATAAAGTTTCAGACCCTCAATAATAGAGTCAGAGTTTAATTTTAGAAAGGTAATTACCCTTTCGAATCTTCCAGGCCTTAAAAATGCTTCATCAATACCAGTTAAATTATTAGTAGCACCAATAACAGTAATTCCGGATAGGGGGGACAATCCCCCATCCATCCATTCAAGAAAAGCATTAACTCTTTTAATAGATACTTCATGAAGCTGATTCAATCTGCTTGGAAGCATTGAATCAATTTCATCAATAAAAATAACAACGTGTTTATTTATAGATAAGTTTTCGGCAAATTTAAACATTTCACGAAGCTTTTCGATAGGTGCATCCATATAACGCGATGCAATATCGATAGAACTGATTTCCATGAAAGTGCAGATGTCTTTTAGTTCGTTTGCCAAAGCCCTAACGCAGGCTGTTTTGCCGGTTCCAGGAGGTCCTTCAAATAAAATACCTTTCGGAGGATTTATTTTCCAAAATGAATATATGTCCTTGAATAAAATAGAATTTTTGAAATCTTTTAGCTCAGTGACTGCTGCAGGCTGCCCAACAATATCATCCATTGTTAAGTTACTATGAATGGTAATGCAAGTTTGGGACTGAGCAGTTGTATTGAAATTTGAATTTTGAGATCGGTTATAAGAAGTATTATTTCTAATCTGTCAAGGGCCATCAAAACCAGCCAGCCAGGGCCACTAAAACCTGCCACCTGTTTTGATTGATTTTACAATTTTACCGATTCATAATTTAAGAGTCAAATTTAATTTATTCGTTTTTATTTTCAGGC
>JAKAFW010000070.1:0-9087 GCA_021817845.1 Bacteroidota bacterium | reverse complement strand
TCTTTGTGGCTATTTTTTGCCACTAAGGCACCAAGACACGAAGTGTCACAAAAAAAACATCTGCCAAAATGGGACGAACTAATTTTTCTTCGATACCCATATATTTTACACACTACCTCGGAGGTTTTGTACTTCACTTCCATTATATTTGAAATTGTCTGCGTAACATAAGTAATTAATAAATATGTTGAATGTAATGAAAAGATTTCTTCTTGCATGTCGATAGTCGGAGGAAAAACCAGTATCGTTAGGCTAAGTTAGCAATCCTAAAAATACTGAGAAAATGCCGGAGTTAATCCGGCATTTTTATTTTATCAAAGTTCTTAAAATATTTTACTTGCCTCAAAGAATCTGCTAAAGAATAATGAAATTGTCAGATTTCTTCCTCAACATCTACCTTCTCTTTTTGGAAATTGTCAATTAAGAATCTCACATCAAAATAGGTATCCTCGGGAACATCGGCAGTACTGTTAAAGTTGCTCAATTTGGAGTAAAGCTCTTGCTTGTTTCGATAATCCTTTAAATAATATATTCTTACCTTGTTCCTGTTTTTTATGAGCCAATTCAAAGTGATTTTAATTTTTTCAAGGTCTTCTTCATCCGGTAAAATTTTTCGGTTGATTGTCGTTTCAAAATAATCATCAAGCGCATCTTCAAAGTAATCTTTTTCTTTAACAACGTATTTCTTAATAAATATTTTCCCGGTGAGCATTACAATATAATCGTGGTTATTTCCTTCCACAATTTCAAACAATACATTTGCAAGATTAACCGGTTCGGCGAGAAGGGAAGATTTATGAATTTGTGATAAAATTAAATCTATAATCTCCTTCACTTCTGCCGCTTTTTCATATTTTAGATCGTTAGAATATTCTTTCATTTTATTTAAAAGACGGTTAAGTGCAAATTGGCTTTTACCGTAAAGGAATTCATAAACTTTGTCCAATTCTTCCGAATAGGAAGATCTTTCTTTATTAACACAGGGAGCAGTGCAACGTTCAATTTCCGCAAGAAAACATTTTCGTTCCTTAGAAAATTCAGCCTCTGAACATTCTCTTAAAGCGAAAGTTCTATTTATCATATCCAACACTGCCGCGGCTTTCTTTCTCGAAATAAACAGCCCAAAATAATCGTTTCCGTCAAAATCGAAATTATTGCAAACTTCCGGAACAGGGAAGGGATCGGAAATATTTATTTTAAGAAAATATTTATCGCCATATTCCTTTAATAAAGTATTGTGCTTTGGCTTTAACATCTTAATGGATTCTGCTTCGGCAAGTAAAGCTGTGAGTTCGGAATTAGTGATTTCTATTTTTAGCCTTGCACCTTGTTGTACAATTTTTTTTGCCTTTCTTGGGGCTGCACTCGAGAAATATGATTTAACCCGGCTCTTTAATGATTTAGCTTTTCCGATATAAATAATCTCATCGCGTGAATTTAAGAAATAATAAATGCCCGGCGCATCTGGTAACGATGATACATCTTCTCCAAGTTTCTTTTTAATTTTTGTGCCTTGAAATTTTAACCCTTTCGGAAATTGTTGGAAATTTATAATGTCGTTTACAGTTTTTATTTGATAATTGGATTTAAGTTCCTTAGCCATCTTAATAAAAGCACGGGCGGTAACTTCTGCATCTCCCAATGCTCGGTGAGAGGAAGAGTTTTTAAGTTTCAAATGATTCACAACTGTCCCAAGCGATTTGCTTGAGAGAAACGGATAAAGCCGGCGTGCAATTTTTAATGTGCAAAAATTTAAGTTTGTCAGGAAGTCTCTTCCGCAGTAACGGTATTCTTTTCTGAGAAACCCAAGATCAAATGAAAAATTATGACCTGCAATAATTTCATCCGAAATAAAATCGGTAACTTCATCAACAATATCTTCGAAAAATGGCGCGCTAAAAACATCGTCGTTAGTTATTCCGGTTAATTGAGTAATGAAATATGGAATTTCTTTGCCGGGATTTATAAGCGAATTGTATTGATCAACTATCTTAAAATTAAAAACCTTCACCATTGCAATTTCGATAATTCCGTTACGCGCCGGAGATAAACCGGTTGTTTCAACATCTATTATGCAAAAGGGAGCTTCTTCAATTGGGAGTTGTAGAATATTTTCCTGTGTCATGATACAAATGTATGATATAATTCCAACTTTGTCATTAGAAAAGAAAAGTATTTATAATCAGAAATTCCAAGTCTTAATGTGCCGTTTTCAATTTGTCCGTAATCATTTTTTATATATTTTATACAGGTTACTAATATGGTTCATACCTGTACTTAGTAAATGAAACGGAAATGCATTGAAAAACGAATCAATTAAAACTATCAAAAAGCGAACGCTGCTTTTAACATTCATCGCAATTATTATTTTGATTATTACCGCCGGACCTGCCTGACCGGGGCTGTTGCACAACTCCAAAATGTCATTTCGACCCTGCCTACCGCATAGGCGTCAACTTAATATTTCTCCCAAACTCCCTAACCTTGTACTTAACGTACTAAAAGTATTTAATTATCCTCTACGAGGATAGTTTATTTGTTGGATTAATTTGTTTCTACAATAATCAAACATCTACGATGTTTTTAGACCTCGTAGAGGTCAAATTATTGTAGGAAAAGGTTTATTCTACATTGGCAAATCCTCGTAGAGGATTAACAAATTTCTGGTATGTAAATTGATATAATTAAATTTCATCAACAAGAATGGGATTTTTTGTTTGCCACTTAAAAACTAATTTTGATAATAAAAAATAAAAATGCCTATGAAAAATCTTTTAAATAAATTCAAGTTCAGATCTTATATCACATTCAGTTCCATCGTAATTATTATAATCGGTTTTATTTCTGTTTTGATAATTTCTTTCTGGAACACAAATAGTTCCACCAATAAAGTAAAAACAATCTATTTTGTCGACAATATATCAAAACCACAGCAGCATGTAATTGATAGGTTTAATGAAATTAACAAAGGCAAAATTAAAGTTGAAGCGATTAACCTTCCGTTCGAGAAATTTTCAACCAATGAAAGGAAAGAATTATTAGCAAGATATTTACGAAGTAAAAACGATAAAATTGATATATTTTCTGCCGATCAAATCTGGGGGCAGCGATTTGCAAGATGGGCGGAACCTTTAGATAAATATTTCTCCGACGCTGATAAGAAATTAATACTTAGCTATGCTCTAAAATCATGTCTCTATAAAAATCAAATGGTAGCTGTCCCAAGCTTTATGGATGTCAGCGTAATGTATTATAGGAAGGATATTCTAGATAAATTACCCGGGCATACTGAAATTGAAAAGAAATTGAAAGAATCAATGACTTGGGACGAATTTATAAAATTTGGGAAAAAATTTGAGGCCGAAACTAATAAGCCTTTTTATATTTTCCAGGCGGATAATTATGAAGGTTTGATGTGCAGTTTTATGGAATTATTAGAAGAGCAACACAAATCTCTCTATGAAAATGATTCACTACAATTAGAATCACCGGAATCAATAAAATCTTTAACTCTGTTAGTTGATTTAGTAAATAAATATAAAATCGCACCTCCGAAAGTAACCGGGTTCAAAGAAGATAACAGCTACAGGTATTTTATTCTTAATAACGGCTTGTTTGTTAGAGCTTGGGCTAATTTTCCTAGGGATTACATTTCAATTTACGGTAAAGATTCTAAGATAAATAATTTAGTAAAAGTTCCTCTTCCGCATTTGAACGGTTTTCCGCAAGTCTCTTTAACAGGAGGTTGGAATTTAATGATATCCAAATACTCTAAAAGAAAAGCAGAGGCTATTCAATTTGTAAAGTTTCTAATGAGTGAAGAAGCTCAAAAAATAATGTATGAAGAAGGAGGATATTTGCCTACTAACAATAATATTTATTCCGATTCAACTTATTTATCAAAGCATCCCGATTTAATTTTCTTCAGAAAATATATGAAATACAGCATTCATAGACCCTACCTGGTTGATTACACAAGGATTTCAGATATAGTTACACATTACATTAGAATGGCAATAAAAAAAGAAATAAGTGTTAAAGAAGCTTTGCAGGAAGCTACAAAAACAATCAATAATTAATGACACTAAAAATTTAAATAACAATAGTCTCATGAAAATTTTAGATCAAATAAAAAAGCACAAGTTTGAGCTGAGGCATCTAACTGTATTGTTAGCAATCTTAATCGCATTTCAGGTAATTCTATCTTTTACTCATAAAGCGTCGCTTCAAAAATTATTGGAAGGAACACAAGAATGGTATCAAAAAGATTCCGCCGAGCGAATTGCTAATTTTACTTCGACTTCCTTTGAACTGCTTTACGAAACCGTTAAATCTAGCTCTAACCTTTCTGATGATGAAGTAAGGAAGGTTACTCAAGCATTCGATATAATTTTTAGTCAGCAGCTGCTTGAAACAAACGTAAAGGAAATCTGCATCCTCGTTTCGAAGGATAATAAAGTCTATGCTATCGACGACGGAAAGGTACTGTTGCATTATTTGAATAATGATACCAATGCCATTCCTCCTCCGCAAAAACCGCATACTGAAGCAATTCAGCTTTATCAAAAAATAAAAAATAAATTGTTAAATAAAGAAGAAGAGCAGAGTATTAGCAAAAATAGAAATACTCTTAATATCTTTGTCCCGTTTGTCCCGAGGGGTGAATACAGAGGGGCGGTATATATGAAGGATACTCCTGATTTTAGTTTTATTACTAAAGAAATAATCTCAAATTATGACCAAACTACTGTTGTTTATCTATCTCTTATTTTATTAGGTCTGCTTGCGATGTATTATATCTCTTCTTTTACAGTAATGGAACGGGATGATACTCAAAAACTCCTCTATGAAGAGCATCAAAAACATCTAAAAGAACAAATTGTTCATGAAAAAGAATCTTTGTTTACAAAAAGAATTTATCATACTCATCACAAAGCAGAAAAAATAATGGGGTTTATAAAAGAAGACATACGATTACTTTGTGAAAAAAATATTGAGGAAATAAGATACCGTGTCACTAAATATTCTAACTTTGTATCCCGCGTAATTTATGATATGAAATGGTTTGATCCACCCATTCATTCAATTAGAGGTTCAATTTTTAATACCGACTTGAATAGCGTAATTAAATTTATTGTGCAAAATATCTTTCAAAGAATATCTAATGCTGAAGATCAATATAAGTTTAATCTAAGCCTTGATAAAAATATTCCGTCCGTAGATATAAACGAATTTGTTGCCTGGGAAATTATTGAACCCTTAATACAGAACAGTATTGAACACAGTAATGTGGAAAATTTGATTGTAAATATTCAAACGCTCTATAATCCCCTGATAAATCAAAGCAAAATTACTATTTCTGATAACGGAATCGGAATTCGCAAGGATTTATTGGAAATTAACAGCAGCGGAATTAAAAGAATTTTCCAAGAAAATATTTCCACAAAAGCATTTGAAGAAAGTAATCATGGATACGGCTGCTATCTTGCTTATATTGTTGCCAAGCTTAGATGCGGCTGGGAATTAGACGCAGAAAATATTCCTGAAGGAGGCTGCCGTTTTGTAATTACAATTCAACATACAGAAAGAACTAAAGATGATTTACAATAAAATAATAAAAATCCTCCTTGTTGAGGATGAAGAATATGATGTAAGAAGAGTTCGGAATACAATAAAACCTTTTGAAGAGGTGATTAAGATTCAAGAAGTGGTTTCAATCGGCACTCACGCTCTCGAATTATTAAAAAATGAAAACAATAACTTTGATATTGTGATTATGGATTATCAAATTGCAGGCAGTCTCATGGGAGAGGATCTTATCAGAAAAATTAAAGAAACTGTCCCTGCAATTCAAATAATTGTTATTACAAAAATGACGATCAATATTTCAAATTTTAATTTTGCTAATAAATTAATAAAAGCCGGTGCGTTTTGGTATTGCACAAAGTATCCAGGTGATATTGAGGATTTCATATATCAGCCGACGGATTTTATAATGAGCATTTTTAATGCATATGAGAAAAAAATATTAGAGCAGGAAAAGTATAAATCTAATAAAAAGTTAACGAAAAATATCGAAGATATTCTTGCACAAAAAATAATAATCGGTAAATCAAAAGAGACAGAAGACCTTCGTTCTCAAATTGAAAGATATTCTCTGAATAATGCTAATATATTGATAACAGGAAGGTCAGGCACGGGCAAAGAACTTGTTGCGGTTAATATTCATTATAAAAGTCTACGTAAGTATGAAAATTTTGTTGTTATAAATTGTGGAAGCTTACCGCATGACCTAATTGAAAGTGAATTATTTGGATATGAAAAAGGTGCTTTTACAGGCGCAACATCCAGAAAGTTAGGCTTATTTGAAATCGCAAATCACGGTACAATATTTCTTGATGAAATTGCAGAACTGCCCTTGCTTGCCCAATCCAAACTTCTGCGTGTTATACAGGAAGGTGAAATTGAAAAAATTGGAAGAACTGAGAAAATAAGAGTTAATGTTAGAATTATTGCAGCAACTAATAAAAATTTAGCCGATGAAGTAAACGAAAAGAGATTTAGAGAAGATTTATTTTACCGCTTGAATGTAGTCCCAATAAATGTGCCTTCATTGAAAAATAGGAAAGAAGATATTCCATTTTTAGTAGATCATTTCCTAAATTCTTTTTGTACTGAGGTCGGGAAAAATAAACCGACTATTGAGGGTAAGGCAATGGAAATTTTACTAAAATATGAATGGCCTGGAAACGTAAGGGAATTAATGAATGTTATACAAAGATTATCCTTTAATGATGAAAAAATAATTTCTGCTTCGGATGTTAATAATGCCTTGATTTCACTTCCAGGTACAAACCGGAAGTTCGGTACAAGAGTAATGGAATTTTTTAATTCGGGTGAAATTCTTCCCTGGCCGGAAATGGAAAAAATTCTGAAAGTCAGTTATTTCACTTTTGTTCGCCAACAATCTGAATCAGATGCAGAAGCTGCAAAAAAACTTGGGCTCGCACCACCAAATTATTATAGGATGTGCAAGGAACTTGGTATCAAATAGTTTTCTATTCCTTTCCCACTAATAACGTTATTACTTTAATAACGCTCATTATTATTTCAATAATTCATTTTTAACCTATTTCATAAATTTGTTTTCCATTAGTCTACAGAATAATAATTCTAAATGTTTTTAACCGATGGCATCATTTATGGATGTGTCTTAATATTTGGAAAAATGAATTATAAATGATTGAGCAAAGCTTTATAGATAATTTGATAATAATTTCTTATTTGGTTTTTACGTTAATCCTTGGTTTAATTTTCTCAATTAATAAAGAATTAAATAGTCTTGATTATTTTTTAGCCTCAAGAAATCTAAAATGGTACTCTGTGGGGGTATCATTATTTGCTTCTTCAATTTCCGGTACATATTTAATTGCTTTAACCGGATTCGAAATATCATTAAGTTTTTTGACAAGTCATGTCGAATTATTTGCAATAATTTTCTTGTTAATCTTGTCTATTTTTTTTGTTCCGAGGTATATAAAGTCTAGTGTCTTTTCTACTGCAGAGTTTTTAGGAAAACGTTTTGACAAGAATAGCAGGATTTATGTCGCATTGTTTCAAATTCTTACAAATATCTTTATTAAAATTTCTCTTATCCTTTTTGCCGGAGGATTAATTCTAAAACAAGTTTTGGATTGGGATACCTATACAATAACTTTAATTCTTGTCCTTTTAAGCGGTCTATACACGGTGGTGGGAGGGCTAAAAGCTGTTGTTTACACTCAAATTATTCAAGTTGTTTCTATATTTTGCGCAGTGATTCTTCTTGCTTTTTCGGGACTTCATATTGTAGGATGGATAAATGGTCTTATACCGCTGGCATCCTTAAATTCCATCATTTTTCTTAAACCAATTTCTCTTCCGCTTCTTCCTTTGGCAGGATTACTGCTCGGGATGCCGGTCATTAGCTTTTGGTATTGGGTTACTGACCAGACAATTATTCAGAAAATTCTTGCTGCCAAAACTATAAATGATGCAAAAAAAGGGACGTACTTTGCAATATTTCTCAAGATACTTTTTATCTCGCTAATTACATTGATAGGGCTTCTTATTTTAAAATTCTCACTCGAAAATAAAAGCGATCAGCCTTATTCACTCATTTTCTCAAATGAAATATTATCTCCCGGTATAAAAGGAATTTTTATTATTGGAATATTTTCTTTAATAATGTCCTCACTTTCAAGCATCTTTAACAGTACTTCCTCGTTGCTTACTATGGATTTTTATAGAATGGCTTACCCAAATTCTTCACAAAGAAAATTAGTCTTAATTGGAAGGCTATCAACAACTTTTACGGCTTTGCTGGTCATACTTTGTGTGCCGCTTATAAAGTATTTAAACTCTGACAATTATAGATATATCCAAAATTCTTTAGCAATTTTAAGCTCACCGGTCGCTGCCCTTTTTATTCTTGGATTCTTCTTTAAAAAAATAAATTCTGACGGAGCAATTTGGGGATTGATAATTGGAGGTGGACTGGGTCTGCTTAAAATTACTCTTGATGCATCAGTCAATTATTTTGCACTCTCAAATTCATTTTTGTCTTGGATAATTAATGTAAATTTTCTGTATTTCACAGTCTTCATCTTTATAATATCAATTATATCAATGTTAATAGTAAGTAATCTAAATCCAATTATTGAAACACAAGAATTAAATCTAAATAGGTCAGATGCATGGAAATAAATTCTGCTGCTGAAGTTAATATCTTAACTTACGATATATTGCCGCAAAACAGTATCTTAAAAATTATAATCACCCACTATAATATCCCTGGCAAATTAAATATTGCTGCCCGGAGGCATGAATGAGATTTTCGCTACAACTTTATTTTACCACTATATTAACCATATTATTTACTACCATTGGATTATCACAAACTGGAAAGATAGCGGGCCGCATAATGGACGGCTCCGGTAAGGAACCACTTCCGTTTGTGAACGTAATTGTCCAGGGCACTAGCTTAGGCGCAGCCTCTGATATAAATGGTTATTATTCTATTATCGGACTTGCTCCCGGCACCTACAC
>JAKAFW010000035.1:0-41004 GCA_021817845.1 Bacteroidota bacterium | reverse complement strand
TTTCTTAGATAGTCCGTTTATAACAGTTTGAAATTATTTTTTTGATATTTAATAGAAAGGCTTTGCCCAACAAAACACGGGAAGGGATAAACTCTTTAATTAGTTCTCGTAAGGTTTATCTCTTTCCGATTACTAAAATAAAATATTATGAAGGTAAATGTGGAACTCTACTATTTACTTGACTTTTAACATAACAATGACACGCTCTATCCTGGAGATCGTTTTCGCCACTCTGTAGCTTTTTTTATTTTTTCGTTTATTATTTTTCTACTAATATACCACACCGCTGGTGTTTTTCACTTAAAATGATGAGCCACTTATATCTAACTTAAGCCAGCCGCAGAGCGGCGACACATTAGTAGCTGATCAACGAAAGAAAAAACATTAAAGCTCCGGAGGAGCGACACATAATTTAAATTTTATTTGTCATTATCTATCAGATGAATATCGTAGAATGTCACTTCATCAACCGCGGCATAAATTCCGGAATATTGTCCTTCCTTTTTCCTTGAACTTAAACTTAATCTTGAACTTTCCGGCTTACCGCGCCATGATGAGTTCTCTTCTAATCCCGAATAAACATATCCCCGTTGATTTTACTGTTTTAAAAGAATATTTTTTCAAAGTAAAAGCGAGGTTTTCTTGACTACAGAACAAATCATTAAATCAGTCCCTAAAGTTTTACTTCACGACCATCTTGACGGCGGTCTACGTGCACAAACCGTAATCGACTTAGCCAAAGATATTAAGTATAATAAACTTCCTACCAAAGACGCGGGTGAGCTTGGGACATGGTTCCAGCAGGGCGCTAACAAAGGAAATTTAGCGGAATATCTGCAAGGCTTTGAACATACTTGCGCGGTTATGCAAACAAAGGAATCACTTGAGCGCGCTGCATATGAGATGATGGAAGATATGAAAAATGACGGCGTCTGCTATGTCGAGTCACGATTTGCTCCTGTCTTTCATACGTCAAAAGGGCTTTATAATGAGGATGTCGTCAACGCAGTATTAGAGGGACTTGAAAAAGGAAAACGGGATTTCGGAGTAGGTTACGGGTTAATATTGTGCGGCATGCGCAATATGAAAAATACTTTAGAGATCGCTGAGCTTGCCGTTAACTTTAGAAATCAAGGTGTTGTTGGTTTCGATCTTGCCGGCGAAGAAGGAGGCTACCCTCCGAAAAAGCATATCGAGGCATTCCAATTTATTCAACGTGCAAATTTTAATATTACAATTCATGCTGGAGAGGCTTTCGGCAAGGAATCAATTTGGCAGGCTATCCAATGGTGCGGCGCTCATAGAATTGGGCACGCAACTCATCTTGTGGAAGATTTTACTTTTGACAAGGAAGGCAATGTAGTCGGTTTCGGAGACCTTGCTCAATATGTCCTTGATAAAAGAATTCCGCTCGAGATTTGCCTGCTAAGCAATGTTCATACCGGCGCAGTAGATAAAATTGAAAATCATCCGTTCGGTATTTTTTTCAAAGAGAAATATAGAGTAACTATAAATACCGACGACCGGCTGATGAGCGATACAACTATGACAAAAGAGTTCGTTACTGCTATCGAGCATTTCAATGTGAATATGGATGACGTGGAAAAGATTACTATCAACTCCATGAAATCCGCTTTCATTCCTTATAATGAAAGGCTCTTTTATATTTATAACGTTATCAAACCCGGATTCCAGGCAATGAAGGACAAATTACTATCACTTAAAACATATTCAGGAGAACATGAAGAAATTATTCACAAACTATAATTTTGAATTCAATAAAAATGAAAGAAAAATTCTAAAGACATTTTGCAATCAAAACCTAAAACAAATACAAGGCGACAATAAATATTTCGCTGAGATAAAAGTTTTTAACTCTCTGCTCGAAAAGTTAGCAAGCGACAGCGAGATAATTAAACTAACTAAAGATGAAAGAACAAGATTAAAATTTTCTATTGAAAAGAATGTAGAGTTTCTCGAAAAGGAAATGAAGAAAAGCTGGTTTCTAAAGAGATGGCTCTATCGTTCAATGTATACTCAATACGAAAATATTTTGGATAATCACTTTAAAGATTGATGGGAGTGTTGGAGGAGTGGAATAATGGAGAGAAAGCATAGCGCGGTAAGCCGCAATTTTGAATTATGAATGTTGAATTTTGAATGAAACGCAATGAAATTAATCTAAAAATATCTTGACGTAAAAAACAAAGATTTAAAAGTCAATACTATAGATTTATTTAGATTACTAAAGTTGACCGCCGTTGAAGGTAAGCCGTTAAAACGGCTGATCTATAGTGTTTGGAATAAGTAGCCCACGACTTCAAGTCGTGGGTTGCTTAACATAAAACCTTATTTATTAACCGTTTCAACGGTTTCTAATACCTAAATAAAAACTAGCGGTCAACTTGAGTTAGATTAATAAATCTAAAGATACTTGAAATTCCGAAACTTGATTTTAAATTGAAAGCGCAAATTCTGGATGCTGCACAATCAATATCCTCGAATATAGCTGAAGGATATTGTAGAAGGAGACAACAATGATCACCGAAAAAGAAAAATTAGAAATCAAAGCCCCACACGGCAATAAGCTTTCCTGCAAAGGATGGATTCAAGAAGCCGCAATGCGGATGTTGATGAATAATCTTGATGCGGATGTTGCGGAAAAACCGGAGGAATTAATTGTATACGGAGGAAGCGGCAAGGCAGCACGCAATTGGGAATCTTATGAGGCAATAATAAAATCTCTTAAAGAGCTTGAAAACGATGAAACACTTTTAGTACAATCGGGAAAGCCGGTCGGAATCTTTAAGACACATTCTGATGCGCCGAGAGTAATAATTTCTAACGCTATGCTTGTCCCACATTGGGCGACCTGGGAAGAGTTTAGGCGATTGGAACATTTGGGCTTAACTATGTTTGGACAAATGACTGCCGGAAGCTGGATTTACATCGGCACACAGGGAATTCTACAGGGCACTTATGAAACTTTTGCGGAATGCGGACGAAAATATTTTGACGGAGATCTTTCAGGAAGATTTTTATTAACTGCAGGACTCGGCGGTATGGGCGGCGCTCAACCTTTGGCGGCAACTATGAACGGAGCTGTTTTCCTCGGAATTGACGTTGACAGGAAAAGAATTCAGAAAAGATTGAATACAGGCTACATAGATGTAATTTCGGAAGACCTTGATGAAGCGCTAAAAATAGTTCTTAAAGCTAAAGAAGAAAAGAAAGCTCTGTCCGTCGGCTTGGTTGGAAATGCTGCGGAAGTATTACCAAGAATTTTGAAAAAGAAAATCATTCCGGATATTTTAACAGATCAAACTTCCGCTCACGATACTTTAAACGGTTACGTTCCGATGGGAATGAGCTTCGAAGAAGCGCTTCAACTCAGGAAAAATAATCCTGACGAATATATTAAGCTTGCAAAGAGAACTATCGTAACTCACGTTGAAGCGATGCTGGAGTTTCAGAAACGAGGTGCAATTACTTTTGATTACGGCAATAATATTCGAGGCGAAGCAAAGGCAAACGGATTAGAAAATGCTTTTGATTTCCCGGGATTTGTACCGGAGTTTATTCGTCCTTTATTCTGTGACGGCAAAGGTCCCTTCCGCTGGGCAGCGCTTTCCGGCGATCCAAAAGATATTTACACAACAGATCAGGCGGTAAAAGATGCTTTCCCGGAAAACAAATCTCTTTCCAACTGGATTGACATGGCGCAGAAGAGAGTTCATTTCCAAGGATTGCCTTCACGCATCTGCTGGCTCGGCTACGGCGAGCGCGCAAAAATGGGAAAAATATTTAACGACTTGGTCGCTTCGGGAAAAGTAAGCGCACCGATTGTAATAGGAAGAGATCACCTTGATTGCGGTTCCGTTGCTTCGCCAAATAGAGAAACCGAAGCAATGAAAGACGGCAGCGATGCTATTGCAGATTGGCCTATTCTTAATGCACTATTAAATGCAATCGGAGGTGCGAGTTGGGTTTCAGTACATCACGGGGGTGGCGTTGGAATTGGAAATTCAATTCATGCAGGAATGGTAATCGTAGCAGATGGTACTAAAGAAGCAGAAAAAAGATTAGAGCGGGTCTTAACTTACGATCCCGGCACCGGAATTGTTCGTCATGCTGATGCCGGTTACGAAAGAGCAATATCAAACGCAAAGTTACATGGAATAAAAATACCAATGTTAATCAAATAACAATACATCACCGCAAAGACGCTAAGAGATTTAATAACTTTGCGCCTTAGCGTCTTTGCGGTAAAAATTTTTTTTGTGAGGATGAAAATGAAAGTTAAAGTCTTAATCGCCGATAAGTTTCCTGAACAATATATTCAGCAGTTAAAGGATATGGCTCTGGATGTTATTTACTCTCCGAAGCTTGGAGAAAATGATTTGCCCGAAGCGGCAAAGGAAGTTGATATCCTTGTTGTCAGATCGACAAACGTAATAGCGAAGACAATTCAGGAAAGCAAAAACTTAAACTTAATAATCCGCGCGGGAGCCGGGGTAAATAATATCAACATTCCGGCAGCAAATCAAAAAGGAATTTACGTTGCCAACTGTCCGGGCATGAATTCTATTGCTGTTGCCGAATTGACGATGGGATTGATAATTTCGCTCGATAGAAGAATCCCCGATAACGTTATAGATTTTAGAAACGGCAAATGGAATAAAGGTGAATATTCCAAAGCCGAAGGATTGATGGGAAAGACGCTTGGGATTATCGGTGTTGGAAATATCGGGAAGGAAGTTGCTAAGCGCGCTTTAGCGTTTGGGCTGAAAGTTTATGGGAAAGACATTTCAAGAATTGAAGGTATAGCAATAAAGGATTTTTCAGAAATGGATCAGCTTCTTCCGCTTTGCGATATAGTCACAATTCATCTACCGGCAACGCCACAGACCAAAGGATTATTCGACAAAAAAATGTTCAGCTATATGAAGCCGAATGCATTTCTTATAAATACAGCCCGTGCAGATTTAATCGATCAAGACGCGATGATAGAAGCGATAAAAGAAAAAAATATTCGAGTTGCTATGGATGTTGTAAAAAATGAGCCGGAAGAAAAATCGGGAGAAATAAAGTCTCCTTTACAAGCAATCCCAAATGTTTATATAACCCATCATATCGGCGCTTCAACCGAGCAGGCGCAAAATGCAGTGGCTGCAGAAACAATTAGGATCATTAAAGAATTTGTCAACAGCGGAGTCATTGCTCACTGGGTAAACCGCGCAAAGATTTCCGATGCACATTACCAATTGGTTGTAAAGCATTATGATAAACCGGGAGTGCTTGCATCAATCATGAGCATAATCCGGGAAAAACAAATTAATATTGAGGAGATTGAGAATATTATATTCGACGGCGGTGTGGTTGCTTGCTGTACGATGAAATTAAAATCCGAAGTGACAACTGAAATGATTAAACAGATGAATGATAATCAGAATGTTCTAAGTGTATCTCATATAGCAATTTGAATAAAATTAAACAAACTTCACTTCTGTAATATCATTCACAATTCCTCTTAGGAACGGAAGTTGTATTAGCTGATTTATTCCATCCATATCTTGTTCGTCAAGATCAAAAACAAAGGAAGAAAAATTTTCTTTAATATACTTCTTGGCTTTTAGCGAAAGTCCTTCGCCAAAACTTTCGCTTTCGACCTTTTCATAAATTAATAAACCGGAGCCGGCAAGATGATTATTCAATTCTTCGATTAGATGTTTTGAAGATGAGGCGAAAACGTAATTTACGAACGGAAACGAAAACGCATCCATAATTTCTTCAGCAAAACTTACACCAGTCGAAAACTTTTCATCTTCAAAGTTTTTATCCCCTACGAGTAGAATATGATGATTATTTATCAATGAAATATCAGGAGCAATTTTAACATCAACTGAAGCATCATACATTTCTTCAAATAAAATTTTTGTGAGTATTACTTCAAGAGAAGACACATCTCCGCCGAGATAAATCTCACTTATATTTTTTACGTTTGAATTATAATAAATATAGGAGTTGCACAAAGCATTTTCGAAAGAAATCCCAAATGACTTGGAAATAAAAAACTCCTTATGGCTAATTAAATCTAAAGTCGGAATGAGTCCGATTGAATTTGAATCTTTCGCAACTTCGCCTGCGATTAAAGGAGAAGGCAGAAAATTTACTTCATTGCCTAAATCCGAAGGCAAAACATTCTTAATGATATTTGAAAAAATATTTTTTGGAAAAAATAGTTTCATTATAGTATTGATAATAATAATTTTGTTTTTAAATCAGGTCTATCTGCTGAGGGGGAATATTTTATTTTTTAACATCTTCCATTTTCAACTTCCCGCGCTAGGCATTACGAGTAAAACAAACCTCCGAGGTTTTCCTAAACCTCGGAGGTTTTATTGCATCTCTTTAATAATAAATTTATAATTTTTTCATCCCGGATTATTTTCCCTTAATCCCGAAGGCCTGCCGGTAGAGGTTGTGTGAAAATTAGTTTTCAATGAATAAATATTAGTATTATTGAATAAGCCATTTTAGCTTTTATTACTTAAAATTTATTCATTAATTGCCCCGCCACCTGCCTACCGCTCAGGCAGGTTTATGACGGAGATTAAATCGATAAAAAACGATATTGGCTTTATAAACAGCAAATATGGGGCTAAAGCCCATGTTTTGTTTGGATAACCCTACCCCGGCATGAATGCCGGGGCAATACAAAAATTTTATATTTTTGATTTAATTCTTGCAGCTTTACCTGAAAGATTTCTAAGGTAATAAAGCTTAGCTCTTCTTACGTCGCCTTCTTTCAATAATTCTATTTTTGCAATTTTAGGCGAATAATATGGGAATATTCTTTCAACGCCTACGCCGCTTGTAACTTTTCTGACTGTAAAAGTTTTTGTTGCGCCCGCGCCTCTTATGTTTATAACGTCGCCTTCAAAAGGTTGAATTCTTTCCTTATCGCCTTCGACAACTCTAACGTGAACTCTGATATGATCGCCGGAAGCAAATTTAGGTATATCTGTTTTAATTTGATCCGGTAAAATATTATTTAAGTCTACCATGGTTTATACTCCACTTCTAATTATTAAAATTTTTCCATCTGTCTGTTAAGATCCGGGATTGTTCTTCTTTCCACTTCTTAATTTCTTTTTCATTTCCCGAAAGTAAAATTTCCGGGACTTTCATTCCTTTGTAGTCCGCCGGACGCGTGTAAAACGGGGCTTCTATTTTTTCACCGTCCTGGAATGAATCATCTAAAGCCGATTCGCTATCATTCAGAACACCCGGAATAAGACGAATAATCGCATCAACTATAAGCAAAGCCGGGAGTTCACCGCCGGTCAGTACAAAATTGCCTATTGAAACTTCGTCCGTAGCAAATTTCTGACGTACTCTATCGTCAATTTCTTTATAGTGCCCTGTAATAAACATTATATTGTTTGCAAGAGACAATTTGTTTGCTGTTTTTTGATCAAAAATTTTCCCTTTTGGTGAGGTAAAAATAATATGATCGTAACTTCTCTCTGGCAAAAGCTTTTCAATGCATTCAAAGAACGGCTCAGGTTTTAGAACCATTCCCGGACCGCCGCCAAATGGTTTGTCGTCTATTTGCTTATGCTTATTAAAAGCATAATCTCTTAGATTATGGATAAAGATTTTTACTTTACCTTTGTCCTGCGCTCTTTTAATAATGCTTGTATTAAGCGGACTCAAAAGAAGGTCGGGAACCGCGGAAATTATATCAATCCTCATCATCGTCATAAAAACTATCTCCCGGCTTCAAAACCAAAATTTTATTTACCGGATCGAATCTCTCTATAAATTCAAGTGCCGCCGGGATTAAAAGTTCTTCTCCGTTATGCTCAATTACATAAACGTCATTTGCTGGAAAAGAAAGGACATCAATTAAAATTCCGAATTCCAAATTATTTCTGAAGACTTTGCTTCCCAAAAGATCATGAATAAAAAATTGACCTTCGGGAAGTTTAACTAAACTTTCTTCGTCTACAAAAATTTCTTTCCCAATAAGAGATTGAATATCCTTTTGCGAATCGAAATTTCTAAATTTTAAAGCGAAAGAATCTTTAAATTTTCTAGTTTTTTCTACAAAGAATTCTTTCTTATTATCAAAAAATTCAATATAAACTTTTTGAAGATGAAAGAATCTCTCAGGAAAATCGGAATAGGAAGTTATTCTGACAAAACCTTCCTTTCCAAAAGCTGAATCGATTTTTGCAATTAGAAAATATTCATTCACAGAAAAAATGGATTGGACAACTAATCCAAAATTTCTAAAATAGCTCTTTTGCCTTCTTTGGCGGCAACGGCAGTAAGAAGCGTTCTCATTGCTTGAGCCGTTTTTCCTTGCTTTCCGATAACTTTTCCAACGTCATCGGCTTGTACTTTTAACGAAAGTACAACTTTGTTGTCTTCGGGGGTTTTCTCATCGATTACAACACCATCCGGATTATCCACCAGGTGCTTAGCGATATATTCAATGAATTCTTTCATGGGAAGAAGCCTCCTATATTTACAGCACGGGAGCTATTAGAAATTATGTACAGTTATACTTCAGAATTTGAGTAAAATTGTTTACTCTTTTTCGGCAGTATTTTCTTCAGAAGCAGCGCCCTTAACTTCTGCTGTACCGTTTTCAATATTTTCTACTACTTCAACTTTTTCACTGGCCTTTTCTTGTGAAACGACTTCATTTTTAGCCTTCTTCTTTGAAGAAGCACTAATAATTTTAGCCTCATGCAATTTTGTCCATTTATCAAGTTCTTCTTGCATCTTTTCTTCCGATAAACCGCGTCGCGATAATTCTCTTTTAAGAATTATCCCTTTTTGCCTCAACAAACTCTTTACAGTATCTGTCGGCTGTGCGCCAACACCTAACCAATATAAAGCTCTATCTTCTTTTATTTCTAAAGTAGATGGATTTGTCATAGGATTATATAAACCGATAGATTCCAAAAACTTTCCATCTCTCGGTGATCGTGAGTCAGCCGCAACAACTTTATAAATAGGTTGTTTCTTCTTACCCATTCTTCTTAGTCTTAACTTAACTGCCAAATTATTTGAACCTCCAAATATTATTCACTTTTCAATTAAACTTAAAATTCGCTAATGAATCTCCAAAACCTTTTTTGGAAAATTTGCTCATCATTTTTTGCATCTCGCCAAATTGCTTCAATAAACGATTAACATCCTGGATTGATGTCCCGCTTCCCTTAGCAATTCTTTTTCTTCGATTTCCGTTCAGGATTTTCGGTGATTTTCTTTCCTGCCGCGTCATCGAATTAATTATAGCTTCTACTTTTATAAAAGCATTGTCATCAATTTTAGCATTTTTTAACTGATTTCCTAATCCTGGAATCATTCCCAGAAGCGATGACAAAGAACCCATTTTCTTTATGAGTTTAATTTGCTTAAGAAAATCATCAAAATCAAATTTATTTTTCTTTAATTTTTCTTCAAGTTCTTCAACTTCTCTATCGCCGATGCTTTCTTGAGCCTTTTCTACCAACGAAATTATATCGCCTTTTCCCAAAATTCTTGAGGCAAGACGATCCGGGAAAAAACTTTCAAGGGCATTTAATTTCTCGCCGTTGCTAATAAACTTTATCGGCTTGCCCACTACAGCACGAATTGAAAGTGCTGCACCACCTCTTGAATCGCCATCCAACTTAGTAAGAACTATTCCGTCGTAATTAACTTTTTCATTAAAAGCTTTTGCAGAGTTAACTGCATCCTGCCCGGTCATGGAATCTACAACGAACAAAGATTCTGTAGGGTCAATTATTTTTTTGATGTCGGAAACTTCCGTCATCATGTCTTCATCAACATGAAGACGACCGGCAGTATCTACTATTACCGTATCAAAATTTTTTTCTTTTGCAAATATAAGCGATTCTGAGACAACTTTTAGTGCATTTTTTTCTTCGATAGAAAAAACCGGAACATTTATTTGAGCACCCAAAATTTTCAACTGTTCGATTGCCGCGGGTCTATAAACGTCTGCGGCTACCAATAAAATTTTTCTGCCGTTGTCCAAAAGTCTTTTAGCTAACTTTGCGCTAAAAGTTGTTTTCCCGGAGCCTTGTAAACCTACAACCAAAATTGAGGTAATACCAGAGCCATTCAACTTTATTTCATTATGGCTTCCGCCAAGAAGCAAGGTTAATTCATCATAAATTATTTTAGTAATCAACTGCCCTGGTGTAATTGATGCAATTACTTCCTTGCCTAAAGCCTTTGCGGAAACACTCTCAATAAAATCCTTAGCTACTTTATAGTTTACATCCGCATCTAAAAGAACACGCCGGATTTCTCTTAAAGTATCAGATATATTTTTTTCAGTAAGTCTGCCCTGCCCGCGGACTTTCTTTAAAGCAGAGTCAATCTTAAGAGATAAATCTTCGAGCATAATCTACAAAATTTCTTTCATCTTTTTCTTATTCACCATCGTGTCAAAAGGTTATTATTACTCAGTGAGAAACCTCCGAGGTTTAGGAAAACCTCGGAGGTTTTGCACTTCAATTCCATTATATTAGAAATTGTCTGCGTAACATTAAAATTTAATCAAGCACCTTTTAACGCATTAGCGCCGGAAACAATTTCTAAAATTTCCTTTGTAATTGCCGCTTGACGTTCTTTGTTGTATTTCAATTGCAGCGTTCGTATAAGTTCTTTAGCATTTGTCGTAGCGTTATCCATTGCGGTCATCTGCGCACCAAACTCAGCGGCATTCGACTCTAATAGTATTCGCCACATTTGAGCCTTCAAATGTTTCGGCAAAAGATAATTAAAAATATATTTCTGGTCAGGCTCAAATATGTAATTAGGCAGCGCCACAGGATAAGATATGTTTTCTGCAATTAACTTGACAGGAATCGGTAGAAATTGTTCAACAACAATTTTCTGTTGAATGATAGATTTGAACTCGTTATAGATGATAATTACTTTCTGAAACGAATCATTCAAATATCCCTTGATGATTTCGTCGATAATTTCTAAAGAGTAGTCATAGCGCAGCGAGGAAAAAATTCCCGTTTTTTTACCGGAAATCTTAAAATCTCTCTTACTAAAAAATTCGTATCCTTTTTTACCAACACCAAAGATAGAAACATTTGCATTTCCGCCAAGTTCTTCTTTTATATAACGATTTGCTTCTTTGATTATGTTAGCGTTGAAAGCTCCGCATAGCCCTCTGTCGGCAGTTACGACAACTATCGCAATATTTTTAACTTCTTTATTCTGAAGATAAGGGTTGTTAGCTAAGTCGTCTTCCGTAGCTAAGTGAGAAAGCAATTCGAATATTTGCCTGGCGTATGGGCGTGCGCTCACAATTGCTTCTTGTGCACGGCGCAGTTTTGCCGCTGCAACCATTTTCATTGCCTTGGTAATTTTTTGCGTACTTTGAACGCCTTTAATTCTTCCTTTTATGTCGCGTAATGTTGCCATTAATTTTCTTTTAAGTCCTAAACGCTTACCTTAAATACACCGGAAAATTCTTTTACGGTCAGCTTTAACTTTTCACTTGTTTCGTCGCTTAATTGTTTTTCCTTTTTAATTATATTAAAAATATCGTTATGATTAACTTCGATATACTCAAGAATTTCTTTTATAAACCTTTCAAGTTCATGAACCGGAATTTCGTCAAGAAATCCGTTAGTACCCAAATAAACACCCACTACCTGGCGTTCAATTGTTATCGGAGCGTACTGTCCTTGTTTTAGAAGTTCTACTAATCTCACGCCGCGTGAAAGTGTTCTTTGAGTTGATTTATCAAGATCAGAGCCGAACTTTGCAAAGGCTTCAAGCTCGCGGTATTGTGCAAGGTCAAGCTTCAAGGTTCCGGCAACTTTTTTCATAGCTTTTATTTGTGCATTACCGCCGACACGCGAAACCGAAATACCTACATTTATAGCAGGTCTTACACCGGCGTTAAATAAATTTGATTCGAGATAAATCTGCCCGTCGGTAATAGAAATCACGTTTGTAGGAATGTAAGCAGAAACATCTCCTTGCTGAGTTTCTATTATCGGAAGCGCTGTTAAACTTCCTCCCCCTAATTTATCATTCAATTTTGAAGCACGCTCCAAAAGTCTTGAATGAAGATAGAACACATCACCTGGATATGCTTCTCTTCCCGGAGGTCTTCTAAGTAAAAGGGAAAGTTCGCGGTAAGCCGCAGCTTGTTTTGAAAGATCGTCATAAATTACTAAAGCGTGTCTGCCATTATCCCGGAAATATTCTCCCAAAGTTGCTCCCGAATAAGGGGCTATAAATTGGAGGGGAGCCGGTTCTGAAGCGGCGGCAGAAATAACAGTTGTAAAATCCATTGCACCGTGTTCGTGTAATTTTGCAACTACTTGAGCAACGGTTGAACTTTTCTGCCCTATTGCCACATAAATACAATAAACCGGTTGAATACCAAGGCTTTTTGCTTCTTCGGTGTGGGTATATTTTTGATTGATGATAGCATCAACCGCTACAGCAGTTTTCCCTGTCTGCCTATCACCGATAATTAATTCTCTTTGTCCGCGGCCAATCGGAATCATTGCATCAATTGCCGTAATACCGGTTTGAAGCGGTTCCTTAACGGGCTGACGTTGAACAACGCTCAAAGCCTTTCTTTCGATAGGAGAAAATTTCGTTGTGTTTATAGCTCCTTTTCCATCAATGGGAAATCCGAGCGGTGTAATGACTCTTCCGAGCATTTCTTCGCCTACAGGCATCGAAGCAACTCTTTTAGTCCTTTTAACAACATCGCCTTCTTTAACTAAAGTAGAATCACCAAAAAGAACGCAGCCAACGCTGTCTTCTTCGAGGTTTAACACCATCCCAAAAACATCATTCGGAAATTCCACAAGTTCGCTTGACATAACCTTTGACAGTCCGTATACTCTCGCTATACCGTCTCCGACTTGCAAAACAGTGCCAACGTCGTAAATATCTACTTCGTTTTCATAACCCGATAATTGTTTCCTTAGTATTGCCGAAATTTCATCCGGTCTTACTTCAGCCATTTTTATTTTTCCTTTTTAACTCTTTTTAATTTAATGAAACGCCGCCCTTTAGGAATTGTTTTTTCAACAATTCCAATTGATGGCTTAGCGATGCATCGAAAACCGTATCACCCACTTGCGCTATAAAGCCGCCAATAGTTGAAGGGTCAATTGAAAAATTAATCTTTACTTTCTTATTCAAATATTTTTCAAAATTACTTTTCAGCTGACTTATCTGCTCATCAGTAAATTTAACGGCTGTGCGTACATTTACGTTTACAATTCCCAAATATTTATCTCGTAACTCCAGATATATACTAGCAATGCTATTCAAAAGATTTTCGCGGTTTTTTTCTACAAGAAACTTCAAAAAGTTCATCGTTTCATCGCCAATCTTACTCTTAAATATTTCTTCAAGAACGGACAGCTTTACATTTGGTTTAACAACAGGATTAGAAAGCGCCGATTGAAGCTGCCTGCTTGAATCAATTGCCGAATGAATTAATTCCACATCTCTTGAAACCGTTTCAACGATGTTTTTTTCTATCGCTGTATCCAGCAAGGAAGTCGCATATCTAACCGAGACCTTATATTCGCTCATAGAATTAATTTTTCGTTATTTCTCCGATATACCTATTTGCAATTTTTTTCTGAGTTTCTACATTAAGATTCTCATTCAAAATTTTCCCGGCAGCTTGCACAGCAATCTCCGCAATTTGATTTTTTAGTTCATCAAATGCGGCGTCTTTTTTCCTTTCGATTTCAGCTGAAGCTTCATCGATAATTTTCTTTGCTTCCGATCTGCTTTCACTAATAATTTGGTCTTTAAGTTTTTCAGCATAGATGCGGCTTTGGTTTATAATTTTTTTCGATTCTTCTTCTGCCTTTGCAAGGTTAGCTTGATTTTCGTCTAATATTTTTTGGGCTTCTTGCTTAGCTTTTTCTGCTTTCTCTAAAGATTCCTTGATTGCATTTTCACGCTGATCCAAAGCAATAAGAATCGGCTTCCATGCAAATTTTTTCAGTATTAAGAGAAGAAAGATAAAAGTAACTACAGTCCAAAAAACGACACCCGGATTAACATCAATCAAACTGCCGCCGCCTTCTTGTTCCAATGCCAGTACTAAAAAACTAAAAACGGTAAGCATAATTCACTTCCTATATTTTTTTATTCGAACTAAAACAACAAAGTCAAGCTTTGAATGCTAAAAGGATACAAATAACCAGACCAAAAAAAGAAACGCCTTCGATTAAAGCGGCTGCAATAATCATAGCGGTTCTGATAGGTGAAATCGCTTCCGGTTGTCTACCCATAGAATCCATTGCCGAAGCGGCAAGTTTACCAATGCCGATTCCGGCTCCGATTACTACTAAACCAGCGCCGATTCCGGCTGCTAACCATGCTAAATTCATCTTGTTCTCCTTAAATATTTTTGTTTTGTTAAAAAAATTAATGATCTGAATGAACAGACATCCCGATAAAAAGGGCAGTTAACATCGTGAAAATGTATGCTTGAATAACTGCAACTAATAATTCTAAAAGTTCAATGAAAAGTGCAAAACCTACCGATACGGGGGCAACATAAATCGTGTGCATAATAAATATCAATCCTAACAAGGAAAAAATAACTATATGACCTGCAATCATGTTGGCAAAAAGACGAATGCACAACGCAAACGGCTTTGTAAATAAACCTAATATCTCGAGCGGAATAATAATTATCAAAATCAATTTCGGCATTCCCGAAGGAACTAATCCTTTGAAATATCTAATTGCCCCATGGCTTTTAATGCCTGCAAACTGAGTTACGACAAATGAAATACTTGCCAGAGCAGCGGTTACTGCAATGTTGCCGGTAACTGTTGCCGAATAAGGAATAAGCCCGAACAAATTACTTAGCAGAATAAAGAAAAATAGCGTAAGTAAATAAGGTAAAAATGATTCATAGCCTTTTCCGATTGAAGGCGCCACTATTTCATCACGTACAAAAATTATCAAAACTTCAAATAAGTTTGCAAATCCTTTAGGAATAATAGATTTTTTATATGTCCTTGCAACTGATAAAGCAATTATTATTAGAATCGCAGCTATTAGGAAAATGAAAAACACATGTTTAGTGATTGACAGATCAAAACCAAAAACATGGAACTGAGGAAGGATTAAAGTTCCGAATGGTTCAAAGCTGATACTATGCCCATCTAAAACATGGTGCATAATCCAGCTTGGATCACTATTATTTTGCGCAGTCTTTGTTAAAGTATCAACTACGGCCGTGGTATTAGCGTTTTGGCTTAAAAACATAAAGTCTTATTAGTATTTCCCACCAATTAGTAATTTTATTTCTATAATTTGGCAAAGTATATAAAAAATCAGGGTAGAAAATATAAAACTATTCCGATATATATCCAAGAATTTAAGGGAAATAATTATAAGCACTAACATCAAAATTATACGGGGTGCCATCAATTTAAAAAACAAACCAAATATTACGTCTTTCTTATTTTTTAATTCTTTTTTGATTGAAAATACTGCCAATAGAAGATTAATTAAGGCAATAATTGAGGCAATAAATATCGAAAAAAATTCTTTGAATGAAATTAAAGATGCTAGACTTAAGGCAAAAAAGACAACATCCACAAAAGCAAATATCCCAACAGAAAGAAAGATTGTTTCTTTTGCTTTATTCATTTGCCCGATTTAAGCGCAGTTTTTATAAAGTTATACATTCCGCCGGCAATACCGATAAAAGAAAATATAATGGTCAAAATTGGTTCGGTAGAAAATTTTTTATCCAGCCATACGCCAAGTAAGACCATAACAACCACCGTAACAGCAAGTTGCGATCCTAAACCCAGGTATCCAACCCAAGCATTCGGATTATTATCATTATCTTTTTCCGGTTCACTTTTTTTCATTTGGCTAAAGATTCCAGGTTAGCAATTTTTTCATTTTTAATAGCGGTTAAATTCATTTTGCTGTTACCTTCAAAATGGGAACCTTCTTCAATTACAAGAATTTTTGTAATCAAGTCGCCTTTCAGCATAGATTTCGATTCGAGTACAATTTTTTCATCAGCATTAATGGAACCAAAAACTTTTCCTCCTAACGTAATAGTACTTCCCTTTACCTGACCTAAAATTTCTCCGTGCTCACCAATGGTGATGTTGCCATGGGCATTCACATCACCTTTTATTATTCCATCAATTCTAACACTTCCGTCGCTGGATAATTTACCCTCAATAGTAACCCCTGCGCTAATAATTGTAATAGCATCTCTTCCTGTGGAAATATTTTTCAATGTAAATTACTCCTTCAATAATTTTTTAAAAGATTTTTAGGATCAATAGGTTTACCGTCTTTCCAAATTTCAAAATGAAGATGTGGACCGGTAGTAAGTTCGCCGGTATTCCCGCTTAAAGCGATTGTCTCACCTTCAAGTACAACATCGCGTGCTTTTTTTAGCAGAACAGAGCAATGTTTGTAAACGGAAATGTAACCGCCTGGATGACTTAGTATAATCATATAACCGTCTCTAACGGTATAACCTGCAAATATAACATAACCGCTGGCAGTTGCATAAACCGGGGTTCCAACTTTAACCACAAAATCAATACCCATATGCCCAATCCCGGGCATAAATCCACGGCTTATAAAACCGGTAGTTGGGTAAATAAAATGAGTTCCTTCCCCGTTTTGTAAAAGTTTTTCATTAAAAATTATTTTTATTACCGAGAAAATATCGCCCCCAAACGGATTTTCATTTTGCTGGCTTGAAGAATCTTTTTTCCGTGATAAGGAATCTACCAAAGATGAATCGCCTAATATTATAGCGTTTTTTAATTGTTCGTTTGTGGTTTTAAGGCTTTCAAGATCTCGCGCTAAAAAAATAACCCGCTGGTTCAGTTCATCCAACTTTCTTATATCGGAAGTGCTTAAGCCGGTTCTGCCGGGAGCAAAAATACTTTTAAGCGGGGTAAAATTAATAAAATAAAATCCAGCTATTAATAAAATAAGAGTATATAAAATCAAAAACCAAGCCGCATATTTTACCGTGAACTTTTTCGATTTTGCTTGAAGTCCTACTTCTTCTGGAATAATGACCAAAGAAAAGCTCTTTATTTTCTTCAGGCTTTTAAAGTTAATATTGGATAATAAATTTTGGAGTAAACTTTTTATTTTATTCATTTATACTTTGCCAATAAATCAACAAATTTCATTTTGCCTTCCCGGATAAGCTGCGGAACACTTTCGCTTAAGTCTATTAGCGTAGAGGAATTCACAAAAGATTTTTTTTCGGTATAAAAGATTGCGCTTACCTGGGAAGAATATTCTTCTTCAAATAGGCTTAGCTCGTTCAACGGGACTTGTCCGGACTTATTTACGCTGGTAGATATTAATGGCATCTGTAAAGCTGTCAAAAGTTTCAGGCAGAAGCGATTATTTGGTATTCTAAAGGCAGCCGTTTTAGATTTTAATAATTCTTGCGTCTTAAAATTTAGGTTTAGCACAACCGATACTGGATTAGGCCAAATTGAGAGAAGAAAATCTAAATGGTTTTCCGATTTTACCTCGACGTACTTAAGTAAATTTTCAATACTGTTAATAAGCATTATGTACGTCTTTTCCCTCTCCCGATGCTTTATTTCGTAGATTCTTTCAACAGCATCCTCGTTAAATGGATTGGCGCCCAGTCCGTATATTGTATCGGTCGGATAAATAAAAACATCTCCTTCTAAGTAAAGCTTTTTTGCTTTGACTATAGCAGCGTCACAATCTTTATCAATATTTATTAACCCGGCATTTTTATGGGCAATCATGTAACATTTCCTCAATTTTTGAAATAACGGTCTTTGGCGTCAGCTTAAAACCGCAGTCAAAAGTTTTGATGGGGCATTGCTGCCTTCCGTGGATGCCGCACGGTTTGCATGAAAGATCATCATAACTTAAATAAGAACTTTTTTTGCTATAAGGATAAAATCCAAATCCGGGAATAGTTGAGCAAAAAAGGGTTAACACGGGAATGCCGGCACACATTCCTAAATGCGTTGGCGCGCTGTCGTTAGAAATTAAAATCTTTGTTTTCTTTAAAACTTCAATCGATTCTAACAATGAAAATTTTCCCGCCGCCGAAATTACATCTTCATCGAACTTAGACGCAATTTCATCGCATATTTTTTTTTCTTTTTCGCTTCCTATCAATATAATAATAAATTTTCCGGTTAAAAACTTTATAATTTCTTCGAAGTATTCAATTGGATATTTTTTTGTATTCCAAATGCTTCCCGGTGCAATAGCTATAAATTCTCTTTTTGAATCCAAATTTGCAAAATATTTTTCAACTATTTGCACTCCGGTTTTAGGTATTTCTACATCAGGCTGAATACGCCAGGTTTCTTCATCGTATTTATAACCAATTAAATCCAGGTTCCTTTGAACTTCGTGGTTAGTAGTTTTATAATCAATTAAATGTTTATAAACATGCTTAAATGAGCTAGTTGAAAATCCGTAGGTTTCTTTGGTGTTAAGATTCATCACAATAAAGGAACTTCTAAAAGAGCGGTGCGGCGAATATACTCTTGAATAATTCCTTGACCTAAGTCCTTTAGAAAACCTTATAAGCGCCCAATAAGACTTATGCTTGTTTTTCTTATCCAGCACAATCACTTCATTAACAAAAGGAGAAGCGGAGAAAATTTCTGCTGTTGATGGAATTGCGACCACATCAATTTGAGAATTGGGAAAAAACTCATTCAACTTTTGAATCATCGGTAAAGTTAAAATTGCATCTCCGATAAAGGCTGTTTGTATAATTAATATCTTTTCCATTTGACTTAAAATTTCATCTTACGCAGAAACAACCTCTCAATTCCATTATTCCAATACTTCATTATTCCAAAACTCCATTACTTCTCCATTTTTCCCAAGGGCTGCGTAACATCAATTAATATTTCCATCGCTTGTGCATCCAGAGCCACTGCTCAGGATTTCTTCTAACGGCTTCTTCTAAAAGTAAAGTATGCCTTTGGCTTATCTCAATAATTTTTTCATCTTCATCCTCCGGCAGATTTTCCATACTTACTTCTTCAAAGTGAGTTATGTATGAATAATTCGGCTGTCTGACCGATACAGCAAAAAACAAAGGTGATTTTGTCCTTAATGCAAGCGACGCAGGCCCCGCATAAATAGCTGCTTTCCTTCCGAAAAAAATCACTCTAATCCCCTCCTCGGGACCGCGCTGGTCTGCAACCATAGCAATAATATTTTTATCTTTCAAAGCCTTATATACATTTCGAATAGAAATTCCGAGCGGAACAATTTTGTTTCCCCATTTTGATCTCATCTTGTTAAGCCAATCTGAGACAAGTACATTTCTTTGTGCTTTAATAACAGCGTAAAAGGGAATCTTTAACTGCAAACTCAAAGACACAGCCATCGCTTCCCAATTTCCAAAATGAGCCGATAGCAAAATTACACCGCGATTCTCCTTAAATTTTTCAATAATAAAATCATTATTTCCGCATAAGATTAATTTTTTTATCTGATCTGAAGTCATATTTGGAAGGTATAAAATTTCTATCAACGTAATGGCAAAGCTTCTATAGCTTTCGAAAGCAATTTTTCTAATTCGTTTTGAAGAGTAATCAGGGAATGCCTTTTTTAGATTTTCGATCGTAACTTGTTTCCTGATTGGAATAATGTAGAAAAAAATAAAAGCAAGCAGATAAGAAAATTTTCTGGAAGTTTTTAATCCCAAAACATTAAAAAGTGCACTGAATGCTATAAAAATAATATATTCAATTTTATCAGTCATCAAATTTAAAGTTGCTTAAAATTAGAGAGTAAAGTTAAGGAATTGCTTATTATAATAGAAATAAACCTCCGAGGTTTTCCTAAACCCCGGAGGTTTATTGAAGCCTTTAGGTAGGTTAATTTGTTGAAATTCTTTGCTGCCAATTATCGTCGCTCATTTCGCCTCGTTTTGTCGAATTGACCAACTGGTAATTGCCAAAGCCGGTAAGATCTGCAAAATCAAAAACTACACCGCCTTCAATATCATTGTACTGCCAAACTTCATAAGGTTTAGTATCTGTTTGGTTTGGATATCTATCTATCTCGCTTGGTTCACCATACATTATTAAAACTCTGCCTCTGTCGGTTTTCCATCCAGGAGTTTTAAAGCTTGCATATTTTTGATTAGCCTCTTTCACACGATCCATATATACTTGAAAATATTGGTTTTTCGATATCGCTGAATTTGGATTTCTTTTTTTCCAGAATTCATAAAGGAAATGTCTTTTAGCATTAACATCAGCTAATTTTTTGTACTGATCAATTTCAGTCGCTGTGGCGATGTAAACTGCTTCATTAAAAATATTATCACATTCTTCAGTTGACATAACTCCGAAGATACTTCCTAGTACCAAAGATTGTTGGTTTGTGGCAGTATCTACAACTTTAATACTCGGGTTATAAACAAAAAATCTTTTTGATGATACAACTCCATAGTTTTTGGCGCTGTCAATCAACACAATTTTCATTAAGTAAGTATCTGTTGGAAATTTAACAATAGGAACTGCTCCAACTTCAACCTGTGACTCGACCTTGTTTGAAATTAAATTAGCCTTGCTGTATAATACTTTTCCCTGGCTGTTTTGTATTAAGCAATTTAACTTTAACAATCCGTCATTTTTACTTTTTAACCGGTTATAAACTTCACTATAATAATAAACCACTGGCATATTTTCGCCGAATACAAGCGTCGGGATTGGTGTTACTTCAAAGGTATTTTTGTAAAAGATAGAATTTTTATCCGGGCTATTTTCCGAAATCATCGAAGCAAGTTGAATATCGCTTATAGCAAGGCTGTCAATGGCAAATGGATTAACTCTAACAAAATCATTAATTGTTTTTTTATTCTTTTCATTTTCAAGATCGGTAACGCTAATTATGCATTTGTAATTTCCCTTTGGAAGAGTAAAATCGAGTAGGCCGACCAAATTCTTTACACTATGCAAGCTGTCGCTAATCTCGTGTTTGATCTTCCACTCTTTATTTACGACGAATTTTTTTGATGCGGTATCTTCAAGAGATAATTTTAGAATGCCCTCCATATATTTTGCTGAATCAGAAGGATTAACAGTAAATGCTTGTTGATTAAGCGAGTAATAAAACTCCACATAATTTGAAGATGAATCGTATGCAAATTGAGCATAATCAAAATCAAAAAGATTTTTATTTTCTTGAGCAAATCCAATTGACGTTAAAGTAAGAAAGGCAAGGAGGAGAATTTTATTTTTCATGTGTATAGTCTATAATTAAATTAAAATTTCCGGAATCCATATATTTGTTATGGCGCCAGATTATAAAAGTATTATTTTGATAACTAAGCGACAATAAAAATACCACACACTCATTTTCTTGTCAAGTATATAAAAAAGATAATAAATAATTTATGATACTTTGACAATTTCAAATATCTAATTTAGAACCAAGAATTAATTTGTGTCATTTCGACGACCGAAGGGAGGAGAAATCCCAAACATAGCGCTGTCATTTCGAATCCGGCCCTGCCTGCCGGTAGGCAAGGTTTAGCCGGTGAGAAATCCCACACATAGCCTATGCATTTGAATTGAAATCATAGTCCCCTAATGGCTAAGTTTTACTTGTTGACTATGTAACAATACCTAAGAAAAACTTATCTAAACTTTTACCGCATAAACTTCCGTTACGCCACCGACTTCAGAAATAGATTTAACAACTTCCTTACTGATTTCACTATCCACGTTAATTACCGTTAACGCTTTTTTGCCAACGTCTAATCTACCCAAAGAAAGCCCGGCAATATTAATATTCGCTTCGGCTAAAATTTTGCCGACTTTTGCAAGCATACCCGGTTTGTCAATATTTGCATAGAAAAGCATGTTCCCTTCCGGATTTAACTCCAGATGAAATTCGTCTATATGCACAACTCTAATTTCGTTATTTCCAAAAACAGTTCCGGCAAGCATTCGGGTTTCTTTATCGGTAATAAATTCCACCGCCATTAAGTTCGTGTAATTTGAATTTGCGCCAGATTTAGTTTCATTCAATTTTATTCCCATTTCCTTTGCAAGAAATGGTGCGTTAATCAGGTTAACTCCTGCGGTCATCTTTTTTGATAAAAATCCTTTTAGCACTGCGGTAGACAGTAAGGTCATTGATGAATGAAGAAGTTCACCGCTGTAATTAATGTTTATCTTTTTTAGTTGCCCTTTATTTAATTGCGAATGAAGCATCCCTAAATTTTCCGCCAGCTTTACGTAAGGGATTAATTCTTTACTCCCGGCTGATTCAACGGCGGCGGCATTTACAGCACCGCGGACACCTTTTTGATTAAACAAGTCAACCATCTGTTCTGCAATTTGTACGGCAACTTTCTCCTGCGCTTCATCCGTAGATGCTCCAAGATGCGGAGTAGTCACGACTTTTGGGTGCTGGATTAATTCTCCCGAAAATTCCGGTGGTTCTTTTGTATAAACATCTAACGCGGCAGCAGACACTTTGCCCGAATTCAAAGCATTAACTAAAGCTTCTTCATTTATAATTCCTCCTCGAGCGCAATTTATTAACTTAACTCCGTCTTTACATTTTTGAAGAGTTTCATCGGACAATAAATTTTTTGTCTCTTCACTTAACGGGACATGAACAGTAATTACATCTGAAGTTTTAAATACAGTTTCAAGGTCAACAAGTGAAACACCTATCTTTGCAGCCATCTCTTCGGATAAAACCGGATCATAACCAATAACCGTCATTCCGAAAGCTCTGGACCGAATGGCGACTTCCCGCCCTATTTTTCCAAGTCCGATTACCCCAAGTGTTTTACCCGATAATTCCGTTCCGCTGAATTTCTTTCTTTCCCACTTTCCAGCCCGTAATGATTGGTTTGATTGAGCTATGTTTCTACACATTGAAAGCATCAACGCCATTGTGTGCTCTGCTGTAGAAATTGTATTTCCGCCGGGAGTATTCATAACAATAATTCCTTTGCGAGTAGCCGCTTCAAGATTAATATTATCAACACCGGCGCCCGCTCTTCCTATAACTTCCATATTATCCATTAATTCAATTAAATCCGGAGTTACTTGCGTATCGCTTCTTACCACCATTCCGTGAAATTCTTTTATTACTTTTTGAATTTCTTCTTTCGGCATACCGGGTTTATAAGTAACTTCAAAACCAGCTTTCTCCAAAATACCTGCACACTTTTTATCAACGGCATCTGTTATAATAATTTTTTTCATGGTTCTCCAATGATTTTATCAATTAGAAATTGTAAGAAATTTTTTATAGAACGGCTTTTAGTTTATTTACGATTTGAGCTTTCGGAACCGCCCCGATTATGGTATCTTTTACCATCCCGTCTTTGAATATTAACAGAGTAGGAATGCTCCGAACGCCATATTTTATAGATGTCTGCTGGTTATTATCTACATCTAACTTACCTATTTTCAGCTTACCGGAATATTCAATGGCTAATTCCTCAACAATAGGAGCAATCATTCTGCATGGACCGCACCACACCGCCCAAAAATCGATTAGTACTGGTTTATCAGATTTAATAACTTCAGTATCAAAATTTTCATCCGTAATTGTAATTGGTTTCATTTTATCCTTCTTAAATTAAATATTAATTGATTTGTCTTGCGGTTCTCCTTGACCGATAAAATTCACTACATCTTCGCCGCCATCCGCATGAATTAACCCACCGGAAATCCATTCACCTCCCTCTTTACAAAGAAGCGAAATAACTTTTGCCACATCTTGAGGTGTAGTTAAACGGGAGCGGGGATTTTTTCTTCTCGCTACTTCTATCATCGATATATTACCGGGAATTTTTCTTAATGCAGGTGTATCCGTGACTCCTGCCATTATTGGATTAACAGATACTTCCATGAAACCAAGTTCACTTGAAAGCTGACGGCAATGAGATTCAAGTGCGGCTTTGGCTGCGGAAACTGCACCATAAGCCGGTATTGCCGAATGCCCACCTGAACTGGTCATTGCAAATATTCTGGCTTTATTCGCCAACAAATTATTCATTACCAAATCCTGCGCCCAGTAAACTAGAGAATTTGCCATTACATCCATAGTCATTTCCATTTGCGGCTTGGTTAACGGCTGTTCACCCGGCTGTGGGATGAAGGGTTTTAAAGAACCGAATGCAAGCGAATGCATTAAAATTTTTATGATAGGTTTCCCATTTGAGAGCTTTGTTAGCTCAGATATAATTTCTTTTCTTTTAATATCGTCGGCTGCATTAACATTAAAAAAAAGAGATTTTGAACCGGTTGATTTTATATGACTCAAAATCCTATCTACATTAGACATCGTTGCCTGACGATCAAGATGAATGCCCACAATGTTAAAACCATCCTCGGCTAATTTTAGTGAAGTTGCTTCGCCAAACCCTGAAGAAGCGCCAAGAATAACTGCCCAGAAATTTTTATTGTCATTTGCGTCCATCTTTAGCCTTAATTGTTATAAAATCAGAATAGTAAAATTACGAAATCGAAGCCTGTCACACAATACGAAAATCTTTATTAGTGAAATTCATCATTCCACTACTCCCTTATCTCTTCCCCGTAAAGGTTACTGAATCCTCCCCAAGCGCCCCGTTTATTGCATCAACAAAATCATTCGATATCTTTGCCCGGTAATCTTTTAGAAAGAATAGTCGTTGCTTTGAACCATTGTTAGCCAGGCTAATATATACCGGGATATTTCCTCTGTGATTTTCAAGAACGGACTTTAACGCGATAATTTTTTCCACAGAGCTGGTAGTCGAATCTATCGCAATGTTTATGCTCTCAGTAAATCTTTCTCGCGCAGATTCAAGCGGAATTACATCATCAATTTGGATTTTAATTGCGTCGCCGCTGCTCTCCGGTTTTCCAATAATAAATACGCATTCTTCTTCGCTTAAATATTTTCCGTACTTATCATACGTTTTTGAAAACACCAAAGCTTCACATGAACCGGAAAAATCATCAAGTGTTAAAAATGCCATTAATTTTCCGGCTTTATCTATTTTCGTTTCAAGCGATGTTATAACACCGCATGCTCTTACAGAATCAACCTTTTGCTCTTCTAATTCTTCTGTTTCGCCAAGATGAATTGTAGCGAATGATCGAAATTCAACTTCATATTTTTGAAGAGGATGACCGGTTACATAAAATCCGATAACCTCTCTCTCTCTTGCCAATTTTTCTTTTTCTGACCATGGTTTGGTATCAGGAAGTTTTGGCTCCGAAATTTTCATCACTTCCTCCGCACTTCCGAATAAACTGTTCTCGGACGAGCTTTGGAATTGCGCCGCTTTGTGACCAAACTCTAATGCACTTTCAACAGCTTCAAATAATTGCGCCCTGTTTTGATTGGTGTTATCGAAAGCCCCTGCAATAACTAAGCCTTCCAGCGTTCGCTTATTTACAAGACGTGTATCAACATTAGAGCAAAAATCATAAATGCTTGAAAAATCTCTTTTCAATTTATTTCTTGAGCGAATAATTTCTTCTACTGCATTGATACCTACATTTTTTATTGCAGACATTCCGAACCTAATTTTCTCTTCAACAACGTCAAATGAGACCGTAGGATTATTTACATCAGGCGGCAGTACTTCGATCTTTAGCTTACGGCAGTCTTCTAAAAAGTTTGAGACTTTGTTTTTGTTACCGAATTCGTTTGTTAAGTTGGCTGCCAAAAACTCTGCAGTGTAATGGGCTTTCAAATAAGCTGTTTGGTATGCAACATAGCTATAAGCGACCGAGTGGCTCTTATTGAAACCATAGTTTGCAAACTTATCTATCGCATCAAAAATTTCTTCTGCAATTTTTTGGGGAATGGAATTTTCTCCGGCACCTTGCACAAACTTTGTTTTTTGCTGCGCCATTGCAAGCAAATCTTTTTTCCCCATCGCGCGGCGAAGGATATCTGCTTCCGCAAGGCTCATACCGCCAACTTTATTGGCGATCTGGATTACTTGTTCCTGATATACAATAACCCCATAAGTTTCTTTTAATATCGGTTCAAGTATAGGATGAAGATATTTTACTTCTTTTACTCCGTATTTCCGGTCGATAAAATCATCTATAAATTCCATTGGACCGGGGCGATAGAGAGCATTCATTGCAGATAAATCGCTTATACTCCTTGGTTTAAGCTTCTTTAAATACTCGCGCATTGATCCCGATTCAAACTGAAATATACCGGTCGTCTGTCCTTTCCAAAAAAGTTGAAAGGTTTTCTCATCATTCAGCGGAATGTTATCGATGTCAATTTCCACCTCGTGATTTTTTTTGATTAAACTAAGCGCATCACGAATAATTGTTAAAGTGCGGAGTCCGAGAAAATCCATTTTCAACAAACCGGCGCCTTCAATTTCTTTCATGTTGAATTGTGTTACGATATCGTTTTGTGATACCGCATTTGCAAGAGGGACATAATTGCTGACATCGTCGGGAGTTATTACTACTCCTGCAGCATGTTTGGAGGCATTGCGGTTCATCCCTTCCAAAACTTTTGCATACTTTATTAAATTTACTATATCCGTTTCCTTCGAATCTTTTACCCATTTTAATTCAGGAACTTCTTTTAGAGCTTGTTCAATAGTGAAAACTTTTCCGAACTTTGAAGGAATAAACTTAGTGATTTTGTTAACGGTCGGAATCGGTATCTTCAAAACACGCGCAACATCGCGAATAACCGCTTTTGATGATAGCCTGTTAAACGTTATTATCTGGCTAACACAGTTTGAACCATATTTATTCCGTACGTAATCAATAACATCGCCGCGTTTATCATCAGCAAAATCTACGTCTATATCGGGCATAGACTTTCTTGACGGATTTAGAAATCTCTCAAATAATAAATTATATTCAAGAGGGTTTATGTTTGTAATTCCAAGAGCATACGCAACAAGACTTCCGGCAGCGCTTCCTCTACCGGGTCCCACCGGGATGTTCATTTTTTTTGATGAGTTGATAAAATCCTGCACAATTAAAAAGTAACCCGCAAATCCCATCTGCTTAATTGTAGCTATCTCAAACTTAAATCGCTCTTCAACCTCGGCATTGATGTTTTTAATTTTCCGTTCCAATCCTTCTCTTGCAAGAAGTTCCATGTAATCATCCAAAGATTTTGCAGGTGAATCTTGGGGAATAGGGAATTTCGGGAAAAGGTATCCGCTCGATTCAATTTTTAGATCAATCTTAGATTCAATCTCCAGGGTATTTTCAATAGCACCTTTATAATTCTTGAAAAGCTTTTTCATCTCATCGGCAGACTTAAAGTAAACCTGGTCTGTACCATAACGAAGTTGACGGTAATCTGTACCGTTTTTATCCGATAGAAGAAGAAGTATATTATGGGCGATTGCGTGATCCGGTTCAATATAATGGCAATCGTTGGTTGCGACTAATTTTATCCCCAACTCTTTTGAAAGTTTGGGCATCCCTTCAAGAACATTTTTCTCTACATCCATGTTGTGATCTTGAATTTCCAGGTAGAAGTCTTCCTCAAAAATGTCTTTATAAGTTTTGGCAACTTCCCGGGCTTTATCATAATTACCGTTCACTAAATGTGTAGCCACAACACCGCCTGCGCAAGCTGAACTGCAAACTAAACCATCCCGGTATTGACGTAAAAGTTCAAGATCAATTCTTGGTTTGTAATAAAATCCTTCTGTATATCCTAGTGTAGAAAGCTTCGATAAATTTTTATAACCTTCATTATTTTTAGCAAGAAGGATTAGATGATTATAATGCTTTGCTCTTTTTTTACCGCCTGCCTGTCCGTTAGGCAGGGTACCATCTTCAGCTTTACCTCTATCGGTACGGCTTCCTTCAGAAACCACATAAGCTTCCATTCCCACTATAGGTTTGATTCCTTCTTTGATTGCTTTTCTATAAAATTCAGCAATGCCGTACATAACTCCGTGGTCAGTGAGGGCAACGGCTTTCATGTCGTTTTTCTTAGCAGCTGCGATTAAGCTGTCAACAGTACACGCACCGTCTTGCAAGCTGTAATGCGTATGATTATGTAAATGAATGAAATCAGACATAAAATTTTTGTGTGCTTTGGTGAGGAAGAACTATTTACAATTTCAATATTACTGAATTAATAAAAGAAAAAACAGATTGAAAGTTTTAAATTATTTTTTATGTGATATAATTGTTCTGTAACTTTACCTGAATTAACATCCGGATGCCTGAGGAGATGAATTACCTGGTTCCAGCGGAAAATACTTGTAAGATTTCGGTTTCGATTTTCTGATTGGCGATTTGATAATGAGATATACTTTTATTGAGATAAATCAATGTATTTGATTTTTATAAAATAGATGCTTACTTTTTATCGGAAAAAATCTGAGAGGGTTATGACTTACACAATTATATATGAAAAAGTTAGCTACACCTCATTTTCCAAGGGATATTTCTATGCGCATATTCCTCCCGTTGATTTATCTACACATGGCTTAGAAATTGAGGGTGCAAAAAAACCGCTGAAGATTTGTTAAAAATTATGTCTTTAACTAAACTTAAAAAATATAAAAAGGATATTTTGAAAATTGCATCCTTACACGGAGCAAAAAATATTAAAGTGTTTGGTTCTGTTGCAAGGGGAGAACAAAATCAAAACAGCGATATTGATTTTGTTGTAGAAATGGAAAAAGGGAAAACTGTTTTGAATAGAATAGCATTGATGCAAGATTTAAAAAAATTGTTGGGTCAAGAAGTTGATGTTGTTACTTACAAATCTTTAAGAGAAAAAATTAAACACGATATTATTAAAGACGCCGTTGAATTATGAGGAATCAAAAAGAATGGTTAAAAGATATTTTAGAAGCTATAGAGCAGATTGAAAAATATGCTGTCAAAGGCGAAAAAGAGTATTCGCAAAATGAGCTAATTCAAAAATGGATGGTATATCATCTCCAAATAATTGGCGAAGCGGCTAGCAAAATTTCTGATGAAATTCAAATTAAATATCCTTCTATATCTTGGTCTCAAATTGTTGGGCTAAGAAATATAATTGTGCACGAGTATTTTGGAATTGACCTGGAAGAAATTTGGAATACTGTTTTTATTGATATTCCTAATTTAAAAATTGAAATATTAAAAATAATTGAAGAATTAAAGTAACTTTTAGCATAATTAAATATTAACGTAGCGTTTGCTATGTCTCAATAGAAAACTGTGCATAAACTTTGTTAACTGTTTGACTTTGTGCCATAGTGGCTAAGTTTCTCATGTGACCGTATAACAAAATCGATTTTGCCCCTTATAGTATTGCCGTTTAACTTTTTGTTTTTTATGTCAAGATATTTTTAGGATAAATTTCATTGCGTTTCATTCAAAATTCATCCGCCGCGGCGGATTCATAATTCAACATTCCGGCTTTCCGCAGTACGTTTTTATATCAAATTATTTCTGTCCTTTTCCATACGCCATAATCCATCCCCCATATTCCATCTTACTCCTTCCCCGTATGTCCAAAGCCTCCTTCTCCTCTTGAACTATCCGCCAGATCATTCGTTTGAATAAATTTAGCCAAATAAACTTTTGACAGAATTATCTGAGCAATTCTATCGCCGCGGGAAATTTTGAAGTCTTCTTTACCAAAATTGAAAAGAATTATTTTTATTTCACCACGGTAATCCGCATCAATAGTTCCGGGTGAATTCAAGACGCCGATTCCATGTTTAATTGCCAGACCGCTTCGTGGACGCACCTGGATTTCATAACCATGTGGTATTTCTACTGAAAGGTTTGTCGGCACTAAAATAATTTCTCCATGTTTTGCGATAATGTCATCTTTTACAGCTGCTCTAATATCCATACCCGAACTGCCGGAGGTTGCGTAAGAAGGAAGTTCGATATCATCAAAGTCCTTGTTTATTCTTTTTATCTTAATAGGAATTTCTTCATTCATAATGTTCTTTCAAATGCTTTTTATTTTCCTTTTAATAAATCTGTTTTTTAAGAAGGTCATCTCTTCGCGCCCGACGTTAAATATCATCAAAAGGATTATGAAAAGAATTAAGATTAAAAATTTATTCAACAGGTTTAATTGTCCGCCGGTGAGCTGCAAATAATAAATTGTCGCTACAACGGCGAGAGATGAAAATATTTTTAGAATCTTGGAATATTCATAATCAATCTTATAAAACTTTTGTGTTACAAAAAAGTAAATTACAGCCATAACAAAATAAGCAGCAAGCGTAGCAAGCGCTGCGCCCATTATTCCGATGACCGGAATCAGCCAAAAGTTTAACCCGATGTTTACCGCAGCGCCTATTATCGTTATAATCGGGACGTAAATGCTTTTCTCTTTTATAAAAATACCTGCGGTAAAAATTGTGTATATGCCGAGGAACATATATCCGAACAGAACCGCTGGAACTATATTCAGTCCGCTTAAATATGATTGATGAATTATTGAATGACCAAAGATTTTAATCTTCACAACGTCATCAATAAATAAAGATAGAACAACGAGGATAAAACTCCCGGCGAGCGTAAAATAGGTAAGTACTTTTGAGAATAATTCCTTGGCGTTTTCTTCCCTTGCATTCTGAAGGAAAAATGGCTGCCAGGCGTATTGAAACATGTTAACGAACAGCATCATAAAAATGCCGAGTTTATAATTTGCGCTGTACAATCCTGCGGTTTCAAGATTGGTCAAATGGTTTATGATTGGACGGTCAACTCCTTGAATTAACATTGCGGCAATACCGGCTGGAAAATATGGAAGTCCGAATTTTAATAATCTCTTTAATAGTTCGAAATTAATTTTAGCTCTTATCTTCTTAACAACCATCGGCATTAGTAAAATGAAAGAGGAAAGAGATGCAATGAGGTTGCTGAAAAATACGGCTTCAATACCCCATCTAAGTTTTACAATGAGGAATATGTTCAGAAGAACGTTTGTTAAAATATTTATTGTTTTGAATAGTGCAAATTTCTTAGCTTTTCTTTCAAGTCGAAGGGTAATGAAAGGAATTACGGTAACTGCATCTAAAAGCAATATTCCGCCGATATAATAAACCAAATAAAAATAATTTGCCGGAATATCGAGAATCGAATAAATATAGGACTTTGATAAAATAATTATTGTACTGACTGCAATTCCAACTGTCAGTACAGATAAATAAGGAGTTGAAAAATTATCTTTCTCATCACCGACCACCGGGTCGGAAGCAAACTTAAGATAAGCAGCGTCCATTCCGTATAGCATAAGAACATTCAAAACTCCGATAAAGCTGTAAAGAGTTGAGAAAATTCCAAATTGTCGCGTATCAAAAACATGGGTGTAGAATGGAACAAGAAGAAAAGTCAAAACTCTTCCTCCGATAGTGCTTATTCCGTAAACACCGGTGTCTTTTGTAAGCTGCTTAAGTTTATCGAACATCATAAAAATTTATAGAGTCGTGAGAAACCTCCGAGGTTTTCCTAAACCTCGGAGGTTTTGCACTTCACTTCCTTTATATTTGAAATTGTCTGCGTAACATGAGTTATTAAGTCACCTTACGCAAAACGTTATTATTACATATTTAGAAACCTCCGAGGTTTTCCTAAACCTCGGAGGCTTTGTACTTCACTTACTTTATATTTGAAATTGTCTGCATAACATCAGTTATTAATATATTCAAAAAAATGATCTCATTGCATTATTAAAGAATTCAGGCGGTCTTAATGGTTTTTTAGTTGCCTTATTTATAAACACATGCTCGGTAAATCCTTCGGCTATTAACTGCAGGTCACCTTTTCTGAAAATCTTATAATCGATATGAATTCTAAACTCAGGTTTTTCTTTTACAAAAGTTTCAATAATTAATAAATCATCGTATAAAGCGGGACTTAAATACTTGGCGCCGGTCTCAAGCACCGGAAGTTGGTAGCCATTATTTTCAATTAAACTGTAGGGCAAACCATTTTCCCGCAGCATTTCAGTTCTTCCCACTTCAAAATACTCAAAGTATTTCCCGTTGTAAACAAATTGCATCTGGTCGGTATCAGCATACCGCACTCTTATTTCAGTTTTATGTGTAATCATATTAGTAACTCATGTTTTACAGCCTTTAAAAATTGGAGTATTGGAATGATGGAGTAATGGAATAATGTTTGCATTTATATGACATGGTATTATTGATTATATTTTTCAAGTGGTTCATGAATTGCTTGATCCCAATTTCCATCTATTCTTTTTGATTGCAATGCTTTGATCAATGCTAAAAGTTTATTTTCAACTGCATAATGTAATTTATCTATTTCTTCAAAATTTTCTGATGAAATTAAATCAATTGTCCTTAATCCAATAGAGCGGGTTAATAATTCTCCACATGAGCCAAGAGCGATATTAAGAAAATATAAATATTCATTTAAACTTCTCCTACAATATCCTTCAGCTATATTCGAGGATATTGATTGTGCAGCATCCAGAATTTGCGCTTTCAATTTAAAATCGAGTTTCGGAATTTCAAGTATCTTTAAATTTATCAATCTAAATAAATTGATACTATCATTCCAGACTTCCAATTTCATATAGCCGCGATTTAAATTACGTCTACAAGTATACTCCATAATCCTTTCTCTCCAATATTCCACTCATCCATCATTCCATTACTCCAACACTCCATTCTTCCACTACTCCACCTTTCCGGTAAGGCCGTTTCCTTCAAACCTAAAAATAAGCAATTTCACAGAAATTCTATTTTTCCAACACTTGCGTAAGTCCCTGAGGCAATACATAGCCGGGTAAATCCTTTTTGATTTTCCGGACATAAATTTTTGCTCGGTCAATTCTATCAAATTGCATTTCATACAAAGCGCGTCGTGCCAGCATTGACCCAACTATGTTTTGAATAAAATTCGTATAATAATTCCCTTTGGCAGGAAAACTAATTTTGAAGTTAGGATCTGCAGCCGGTACATAAGAATTGCCTTTTACTACTTTGAATAATAGCAGATCCGGTACAAGCGTATAACCGGGAGGCAAAGAAAACTGCCCGTTCTGCATTTCATTTTCAAAAAGCTCCGGAGCTACATAAAATTGACGTTTAGAGATATTGGTCGCCACTAAATCAGTCATCACTTTTCTATAAGTATACTCGAGCAGATTAGGATCAAATTTCTCTTTGCTTTCAAATGGTGCCACCGCTTGAAGGAATTGTTGAACGTCGTCCTGCATTCCGCTTAACAGTTTCGGATGTACCGTGTTTAGTTGATGATAATACCAGGACCTTCTTAAAAGTTCCTTGTCAACTACATCAACATCGCGCCGGTAGTTTTCAACAAACTGAAAGTAGCATGACGGCGAGACCAGATAGTCCCATTCGTAACTGAATATAATAGCTCTTTTATCAACACTGCCAAGCACTGCTTTTGCATAATCTTGAAATGTATAAACATCACTTTGATTAACTTCTCCGTAATTAAAATAAAATTCTACCGCAATGAAAAGCGTGATAAGCAAGCCGGTTATAAAGTAAGGATACTTTTTTAACTTCAAGGCAGAAAGAAGCTGCAACGATCCGAACACTGCAAAAAATCCAAGAGCTACATAAGCCAAAAGGAAATATGAATCGATGTCATGTATATCATAGTTAATTGCATAGCCTATTGTAAATAAAAAAGTAATTGTTAGAAAAATAAAAAACTTCCTTGCGGTGACGAATGAGGAAAAAATCCCAATCACCGCAATAAAAAGACTAACCCAAAACTCACTTGGCAAATTGGAGATAAAATATGTAAGCTGTTTTTGTGCTGATTTGACTGAGCTAAACAGCCACACCTGGTATTGTTCCCCGGAAATATGTCTGAAAAGCTTGGTAAGTGTTATAGGATTACCCCAGTCCATTATAGGATTCTGCGCTGCCCGGATCAATAAGTAAGAATAAATCAGAGCAAGAACCGGAATAAAAAGCAACAGCATAAAACATATTCTGATAAAACTTTTCTTATTGAATCCATATTTATTAAAAAATAAATATGCAACTCCCGGAAGTATGAAAAGCGTAGTCATGTGGTTTGAAAATCCAAGCGCAAGAAAAAATGCGAATGAAAGCCAAAGATTGAAGAATTTAATTTTTTGCGGATCGTCTTTTGCTATGTAAGCTTTAACTAAAAATAATATTACAAGATTTATCAAGAAGAGTTGAAGCGAGTATACTTCGACCGAAGTGCCCTGCATCCAGTATGTTTTATCGAATGCCAAAATCAATCCCCCGAAAATAGCAGCTAAATACTTTTTATCTTCCGGTATGACGGAAGATGATTTTGTTTCCTTTTTACCCTGAATTTTTTGCTTTTTGCCGGAGAGTTTCTTCTTTGCAGCAGGTAATATATTTTCCTTTTGGAAAATTGTAATATTATCTAAAACAGTTTTTGCCGTATATACAAAAACCATAATCCCAAGACTGCACCAAACGTCAGTAAGAAGATTTAGTTGATAAATTTTACTAAAGCCGAAAGGAATCAGTGAGAACAAATATCCAAGCATTGTGAAAAGCGGATACCCGGTTGGATGCGCTATCCCCAATGTTGCCTGTACTGTCGCTAATTCTCCTGCATCAATCTCAACAACTGAAGGAGCTAGTGTTGTAAGATAGACTAAAAATACGAAAAGCCCTGTTAATACGGCAAAATATTTTTTTACAAATTTAAGTAGAGAATTATCCGGCATATTTTTCAAAAAAGTGGGAGTTTTGTTTTATTACATTTGATAAAAATAAATGAAATTCATCTGAACTTTTAAATTCCAATTGTTTTGACAAAATATCAAGTTTATTTTTCTCAAAAGAAAGCAGCGAAGTGGAGATATTAAAAACAGTTTGATTCATCAGTATAACTTTTTTAAGAAACAAAAAATTCAATTTTACCTTTTCTAATTCCGGTATCTTTAAGTTTTCCTTAAATAGTATAGAAATTATTTCCATTGTTTCCTTACCGAAGGACTTCAAAAATAATTTCTCATCTTTGAGCATAAATATCTGAAGCACAAATTCCAAATCGGAAATTCCGCCTCTGCTTTTCTTAATGCTAAAAACATTAGTTACCGTAGAAATATCCTTTGGATAAATCTTCCGCCTCATATCTATAATATCTTTTCTCATTTTTTCTTTATCTTCTTTTGCAATTCTCTCCGCCGCAGTTTTAACCAAAGATGTGAAGTTACTCTTACTACCGCAAATGAAATGCAATTTGCAAAGAGATTGAAGTTCCCAGGTCCTGGCGCGGCTTAGCAAATAATTTTTGTAGCTTATTAAATCCCAGACAAGCTGACTGCTCTTCCCTTCAGGTCTTAGCCTGCAGTCAACATCGAAGGAAAATAATTCTTTTTTTATATCCGATAGAAGCTGCTGGAAAGTACGCTCCAATTCTATGTTTTTTGTTGAGTCGGCAACAATAAAAATTAAATCGATGTCCGATGAAAAAGTCATTTCCCCTGAACCAAGACTACCCATCGCCGCTACAAAGTAATCCACCTTTTCGGGAATGCTGCGAAATTTCTTTTCCGTTAGGATTTTTATTCTATCGCGAATGAAACTGGAAAGAATTTCCGATAGCTTTGATGCCGTCATCAATTGCAAAGAAAATTGTACTGCAAGAATAAGCAATATCTTCTTTGTCGAAAATCTTGTTAATTCGTCCCTGGAAAATTTATCGAAGACTTTTCTTGTCATTATAAATTCACCAAGCTCCGCGTCTTCAGCAAAAAGATCAATAGCTTTTTGAGAGTACTCGCATAGTTTCAAAAATGAATTAAGAAAAATTTATCGTTTAGCTCTCTATACCAGATTGAAGTAAGGTTCGACGACCTAATAACTCTGACAAAATTCTGCAGCACCCGGTCGGGATTTATCGCGCGCTCTAAATATTTTATTAGCTCCGGCTCGATTGCTTCAAACAAAGTCGAAGCATTTTTATCAAACTGTTTTTGTCCTAATAATCCCTTCCCTTCCCGCAAAAAGGAGAAGTCTTTTGCCGCCTGGTTCTTATTTGCGAAATTCCATTGAGGTAAAATTTCGGACTTCATCTTTTTCTCAACATCAATCCCCATTATCGAATTATAAATTTTAATTACCTCTTTTCTTTTCCAGGCAACTTCAGTTCTGAAATGAGAAGGATCCTGAAAATCCAGGAATGCGCAAAGCTTTTCCAATATTTCGCCGGTGGCGGGGATTGTATGTGTCTGTGAATCGTTCATCATCTGAAGATAATGTTCTATCTTCCTATAAAAGAAATATGCATCGTCAAGAACTTCCTTTTCGTTTTCGCTAAGCAATGCATTTTCTCTCAGTCTTTCTATTGCTTCAAGCGTGTTCCCTGTTCGAAGAGAATCTATTTTTCCGCCGTTAAGAAGTTGAAGCGCTTGCACTGAAAATTCAATGTCTCTGATACCACCCGCAGCAAGCTTTATATTCTCATCACCGGTTAGATTTCTTTCTATGCTTGACTTCAGCTTTTTAATTTGTTCGGTTGGTGAAATAGAAAATGAATTCGGATAGATAAAGTGCGATAAAGAATCCGAAAATTTTCTATACAAGATTTTGCTTCCGGCAATAAATCTTGATTTGATAAGCATCTGCCTTTCCCAATCTTCACCCCGGCTTTCATAGTAAGATAAATATTCGTCAAACGCTCCGCACAAGGGTGAGTTCCTCCCATCAGGTCGAAGTCTAAAGTCAACTCTATAAATGTAACCAGCCCCCGTTATTGAAGAGGTGCTTTCGATAAAAAGGTATATCGCTTCAATTAACAATTCACTGTAATATTTCCTCCCGTTGATTAAAGAGTTCTTATCGTAAAAAACTATCAGATCAATATCGGAGCTGTAGTTTAGCTCGTTGCCGCCGAGCTTCCCCAAAGCGAAAAGACAATATTTTTGTTTAACTTTTCTAAGGTTATTCCGCGATAATATTTCATTATAACAGAGAGAAAATAATTCAGCGCTAATTACCTTGGCAAGTGTGGATAATTCTTCTGTCACGTCAATTAAGCTTGAGATACCCAGAATATCCTTTGTCCCAATCCGCAGAATTTCTTTTCGCTTTATAAATCTTAATGCATTTAACTTTGCCGGGAATGTATTGTAAGATTGAAGTGATTGATTTATCTCTTTTGCAAACAGAGTTTCTTTTAATTTTGAATTCAAATTTGCAGGATTTAATATCCGGTAAAAATATTCCGGGTTACGGACTATAATATCAGTAAGGTAGTTGCTGTTTACGGAGATGGCTAAAAGAGTGTCAATGTAATTAGGGTATTTGAGGCATTCTAAAAGAAAGGTTACTTTGTCGTAAAGTGAAGAAATAATTCTTAACAAGTTAGATTCGGAAGAAAAACTAAAGTAGTAAGATGTAATTTTTTTTTCTAACAGAGACATAATCTTTTCAAAGTCACCTGTCGAAAGATAGCCGGCAGTTTGTGCTGCAAGTTTTTCAACGAATTCTTTAGAAAGCCTATATTTGGTTATGCCTTTTACCACAGTTATTTAATTTTTATTTTGATTAAATTAAAAGTAATATTTAACGATAATAAGTAGAATAGATAAAAATAATTTTTTACTTAAATTAGTCTTCAAGTCTATAGATAATTGAATTTTTACAGGAATTCGTAATATGAAAATTTCCGCCTTAATTTTAATAGCTTATTCCGTTATCTTTTTTTCCTGTGCCTCGAATGTTTCTAAGGATAAATCTATTCAGGATAAATTTGTTATTCCTAAAACAATATCAAGTGCGCCGGCGGCAATACAGGTTAATCAATCTACGGTAACGGCAGTTGTAACTTCAATAAATATTAAGGACAAAGAAGATTTTCAAATAAAGGCAAATATACTTAAAGTCGAAAACACGCCTGCTTTCCATAGTATGGCAATCGAAGGTGCGGACTACAATTTAACTCCAAGTTTTCAACTTGATGATAATAAACAAATTATGCCTACACCTAAAAATGAAGGATTGTTGAGTTTGGCAAAATTAAAAGCCGGTGATACTTTTAAGGCAGTAATATTTTATACTCAACTTAAAGGATGGTTTATTGGTAGTGTTATTAGCGAACCAAACTCTAAGTAATTTACATAGAAACTCCGAGGTCTTACTGAAAACGGAACATTAGATTTTTAATACAAAAAATTAGGATTAACATGTCTAAAAGGATTCTACATATTGCTTTCCCACTTGCTGCATTAGTAATAGCTTTTTTACTTTTCACTCACACCAGTAACAAACCGCAGAGTGAAAACGACGAAGGCTCAAACGGCAACATAAAAGAAAATGAAGAACTTGAAACCGGCTATGCTGCCGAAGCCGCTAAATGGTATTACGACCAGCGTGCATTCCCTCTCGGCTATATTCCTAATGACTGGAGAAATAAAGCTTATAAACACATTGCTTCCTTTAACCAGCCTAATGCAATGGCTAAAACAACTCAATCTTTAACCTGGACATCATTAGGTCCCTGGAATATCGGCGGCAGAGTTAGAGCAATTGTAGTTGACCCTACAGACCCGAACACCGTTTACATCGGCTCGGTAAGCGGCGGTGTTTGGAAAACTACTAACGGAGGCAGCTCCTGGCTCCCTCTTGACGACCAAATGGCTAACCTTGCTGTTTGCTCAATGGTTATGGATCCCAAAGACCCTAAAACTATTTACGCCGGTACCGGAGAGGGTTTCAACAACTACGACGCTATGCAAGGGGCAGGTATTTTCAAAACTACCGACGCCGGAAGTACATGGTCCCAACTTCCTTCTACTAACAATACTAATTTTTATTATGTAAATAGGCTTGCTATCGACAGCTCGAACGGCGCTCTATATGCAGCTACGCTATACGGCTTATTCAAATCAACCGACGGCGGAGATTCTTTTACTAACCCCATTCCCTCTAAATACGGGCAGATAGGAAATATGGGTAGCTGTGCTGATGTTGTCATTAGTTATACAAGCCCCACAACCATATTCGCTTCTTTTGGATTATTTCTACAGTCTCAAATTTGGCGAAGTAACGATGGAGGAAAGACCTTCCAATTTAACTATCAGAAATTAGCAAACGGCAGAATAGAACTTGCCTCATCTCCTTCAGATCCCTTGACAGTTTATGCTTCGTTTATGAATCTTAATTCTAACGAGATTGATTCCTTGTGTGTTACTAATGACGGGGGCAATACATGGATTACTAAAATAGTTCCCGGCCCAAACTCCGAAGGAACGCCTTCTTACACTGCTAATCAAGGTTGGTACAATAATGCAATGACTGTAGACCCGGATAATGCCGGTACTATATACGTTGCCGGAATTGATACGTGGAAATCCTTAAACTATGGAATAAATTGGACTCAAATATCAAATGCCTATGCCTCAAAGAGTTCGCTGCCCAGTGTTCATTCGGATATTCATACATTAGTTTTTGCTCCTTCAAATCATAATATAATTTATCTTGGCTGCGATGGCGGTGTATATAACTCTACTGATAGAGGTAAAACTTGGACGGGTATGAATAACAATTTAGCTATTACCCAATTCTACTCCGGCGCTGTTTCTCCTGTTTTTAACAGCACTACTTATTACGGAGGAGCTCAGGATAATTATACGCTAATGTCCTCCTCTAATGGTCAATGGCGTCTAATTATGGGAGGAGATGGCGGTGATGTTAATGTTGACTTTTCTAATCCAAATAATGTTTATGCGGAACGTCCAAATTTCACTTTTCTAAAATCTATAAAAGCAGGAAATGGATTTAGCTATGCCCAAACAGGGATTCCTATTAATTCAAGTACTCATGAAACTACAGATAGAACATTATTTATTACTCCCTTTTCAATGGACCCAAATAATTCACAAATACTTGTTGCCGGTACTTATAGAATTTACAGGACAACCAATGCTGCAGGAAACTGGACTTCAATAAGCCCTGACTTATCTGGTGATGGTTACAGCAAAGTTTCTGCAGTCACTGTAGCAAAAGGAAATTCAAAAATTATTTATGCTGCTTATACTAACGGAAAAATTTGGGTAACACAACAGGCAGATACCAATTGGACTGAAATCGACCAGATAAGCACTAATGGAACTCCACTAGCCTACTGCACAAGTTTAGCTACAAACCCTACTGATGACGGAACTGTATATGCTACTTATTCCGGTTATTTTGCACGCGATAAAGTGTTCAAGTCAACAAATTATGGTCAAACCTGGACGAACGTTTCGGGTAATTTACCAAACATTCCTGTTCAATGTTTAGTCGTTAATCCTAATAACCTTCAAAATTTAATTATCGGCACAGACCTTGGTATTTTCACTTCCTTTGATGGCGGCAAAAGCTGGACACAGGATAATAGCGGGCTTGCTAATGTTGCAGTATTTGATTTAGATTACCGTGCAAGCGATAATACTATATTTGCTGCTACTCATGGAAGAGGAATGTTCTCTGCGCCGCTTACAGTTACGGGAGTACAGAATACTAATTCAAATATCCCAACTACTTTTCATGTGTTTCAAAATTATCCTAATCCGTTTAATCCATCTACTATAATTCAGTATTCCCTTCCGCAAGCAAACAAAGTAAAGATTGTCGTTTACGACATTAGCGGAAAGGAAATAGCCATACTTGCGGACAATTTCCAGAACGCCGGCACTTACAATGTTACATGGACAGGTAAGAATAATAGCGGTCAACAAGTAGCCAGCGGAATTTATTTTTACTCAGTACAAGCCGGCAATTTTTCTCAAACTAATAAAATGGTTTTGCTAAAATAAAATGCTCTGTCGACGACCCTGCTTATAGGCAATCAGGCGGAGGGCCCTGCCCCGTCTGCGGGTAATGGCACTAACATAGGGAATAATTGAAATAATGATTATATTTGTTGAAAATCAAAGGAAAAAAGATGACGCCAAATTTATCATTATTAAGAAGCAATCAATTAAGAGAATTTCTTAGGA
>JAKAFW010000034.1:0-41023 GCA_021817845.1 Bacteroidota bacterium | reverse complement strand
AGAAGCATCAACTACTTAAAGAAAAGAAATCTTAGACAAATATTTTCTTTTGACGATCTTGAAGCAAAATCCGTCAGTAGCAGCGAGGATGTTATTAAAGATCTGGAAACTAAAGAAAAATTAGATAGGCTTGAAAAGGCTCTTCAAAAAGTTCCTCTGCGCCAGCGTGAAGTTTTTATAATGAGGAATTTTGATGAAATGAGCTATGAAGAAATTTCTGAAATTACCGGCATAACCACCGGCGGTTTGAAAGCAAATTATTTTCATGCTATGAAAAAAATTATGGAGATAATGCAAAACAATGAATACTAACAATAAAATAATTGAATATCTCGATGGCCAATTGAGCCAAGCAGAAAAAGCCTCATTTGAAAATGAGCTAAAATCTTCGCCAGGTTTGCAGAGTGAATTTCAACAGTATAAAAAATTCAAAGAAAGTCTGACTCAACTCCGGAATATTGAAGTCGACGAATCCTATTTTATCGAAACTATCCCAAAGTTTAGAACAAGGCAATCCGTTCTGAAAAGGTACGGAGTTGTACCGAAACTAACCCTAAGTCTTTCCACGCTTTTAGCGGTTGCTTTAGTCTTTGTATTAGTATTTTCAAGATCAAATAAAGTAGCTATTCCAAATAAAGTCGTTGTAGTTGATTCAAGCGGTGTGAATTTTTCTACCTTGCTTGATCCAAGCTCCGATAATTTTAATTTGAATTATATCTCGAGTAATGAGGCATCTCATTATGATTCTCTACTAAATTCAATGATAACCAAAGCGCTTGATCTTTCACCAGATGAACTAAGTTATGTTGCTCCGAGTAACAATTCAGATTTGACAAGCTTGCTTCAAAACATAAATGAAAAAGAAGCCGACAATATTTATAATGAAGTACTCAAACAGAAAATTCTTGGAAGGTAATTAAATGAAAAATATTTTTTTAATAATATTTCTGACTATCTCTGCCTCATTCGTAATCTTTGCACAGCCCATTCGACGTGACAGGGGACCTATGAAAAAAATTGAAGAGCTTGAGAAAATTAAATTGATAGAAACATTAAACATGAATGAAGAGACAACCCTTCGTTTTTTTACAAGGTTTGATAAATTTAAAGACGGACAGCATCAGCTTATCGACAAATCAAATGAAATACTAGATAAACTTGAAAACCTTGTTAACAATGACAAAAACAACAATGACCCCCAAGTTGACAAACTTATAAATGATTATTTTTTTATTGAAGGACAATTAGTTAAAGGTAGAGAAAATTTCGTCCACTCATTAAGCGATATACTTGACCAAAATAGAATTGCGAAACTTTTAGTTTTTGAGAAGAGATTTAGAGAAGAAATTAGGAATGCACTATTCAGACAACGAATGCATGCGCCTATGGATATGAATAAAAAATAATATTCGGAAAAGTAGCTTGTTAATTTCATTTGCAATTTGATTTTTTAGTCTAACAAGGCTATTTTTCCCCACGAAATTTGCGGAAGTGGTGAAATTGGTATACACGCTACTTTGAGGGGGTAGTGCCTTAACTGGCGTACGGGTTCAAGTCCCGTCTTCCGCACAAAGTTCTCCCCTTAGAAAATATTTCTTATCACTTTTCCTTTAAAATTATTCTCTAATTGATCAATCTAAATTATTATAACTTACAATCATGTGTTTAGGATAATTGAATTATTCATGAATAAGTTAGGATATATATTTTGAAAATGAAGTGATATTGTTTTCTAAATATTATATAGCACAAATGTGTCAGGACTATCCATTCCCAAAAATATTGCTACAGGTTATCTTCTTTAATAAATTTTTTCATATTATATTTTCATTATTATCAAATTTTATTTTTCTTTATTAGAAAATGCACATTGATTTATTTAGACGAATATTTTCTTTTTGTATCCTGCTGGTATTAACAGAATGCATTTCTCTCCATTGCCAAATTCTGCCTCTGAAAAATTATAGTGTTAAGGAAGGGCTTATTTCCAACAATGCAAATACTTTTTGTCAGGATAAGCGCGGATATCTATGGATTGGATGTGCTGAAGGAATTAGCGTGTTCAACGGGATTAAGTTTACCAATTATTCTCCTTCCTCAGGTTTAGCTCTTAATTATATTAACCAAATTATTGAGGACCGCTTTAATCCAGGCGTTATGTGGATTGCTACTAACGGAGGTGGAATAAGCAAATATAATGACGGAAAGTTTTCTACTTATAAAATTGGAAGCAGCAATAAGACTAATAGAGTCAACGCAATCTTACAGGATTTTAGGGGAAGAGTTTGGTGCGGTACGGACAATGGTGTTTTTATATTAACAGGAGATTCCGTCTCACCCTTCTATCCAAATAAAATCACTGGAAGTATCAACGCTCTTACTGAATCGAAAGATGATAATATTTATATCTGCAGCAAGGGGGTTATTTATGAATATCAAACCTCGAGTTCTTCTCTTATAACAATTCAAGAATATGCCGGTGTAAAATATAAATCGGGAAATCTCAAATTTATTGTATCACGATTGTATATTGGAAATAATAATATTATTTGGGCTGGGACGGTGGGAGGTGATGTTTTCAAAATCAAAGGCTCTAATATTATTGCTCACTTTTCTGCCCCCGGTAGTGCTATCAACTTTATTAGCGAAGACAAAAATGGAAATTTATGGATTGGCTCGGCAGGAAATACTTTATTTAAGTTTAATGAGAATAAATTTTCGGGCAGTTATCTAAAATTAACGAGTAAAAATGGTCTGCCGAAAAGTTTTCTTATCAACGGTTTCTTTGATTCCCAAAATGACCTCTGGCTTTCCTATGCCGGCATAGGAATATATGAACTTAGAGAAAATAGTTATTATAAGTTTCCTTTTAATGCCCAGCATTATTATGATAATAACCTAAACTCTGCTTCCGATAAAAACGGTAGAATCTGGGCTTGCGCCGGAGGGAAATTATTTGAATTATGGAGGGACTCTTCAGGCAACTGGAGCAAATATTTTCCAGCAATTGCTGAGCCTGCATTTAATGCCGTTCCTGAGATGGTTTATTGTGACCGCTCCGGACTTTTATGGGTCTGTTTTTCTAATGGCGATTTTGAAAGTTTTAGTATTTCCAATAAGAATCAAAGTTTCCCCTCGTCCTTAAAATTAATAAGTGTATTCAGAAAAGGAATTGATTTTCCTAATGCAAATGTTCTCTGTTTTTTCGTTGATGATAGAGGTTACCTCTGGATTAGTCTTGATAATTTGGGTGTAGCTTTGGTAAATACTCGAGTAAATAAATCATTAGTTAAATTATATTCACAAAAAGATGGTTTACCCGGTAATTCAGTTCGAGCGTTGTATGAAGATTCTAAAGGCAATATTTGGTTCGGCGGATTTATGAATGGACTTGGTGTGATTTCTTCAAAGGATTTGATCAATGGCAAGATAGTTACTTTTACTAAAAAGGATGGCTTACCCGGTAATTCTGTCCGGGCAATTTTAGAGGATGACCTGGGAAGGTTGTGGATTGGTACACGCTACAGCGGTATTGCGGTTATTAGGTTAAATGAAAAATTGAAAGTAGATCGTAAATCTAATTCTAAGAATGATAATGATATCTCTATAACAGTTGAAAAAATTCTTGATGTTCAATCGGGTTTACTCAGTAATGCAATTTGGGCTGAGGCAAAAGATGATTCAGGAAGGGTTTGGCTCGGCACTGAATCCGGTTTAATGGATATCTTAGAAAATAATTTTACTCCCCTTAGTAGATATAATTGGCAAGTTGGATCGACAATTTTTTCATGCGGCGTTACTACCGGAAATGTTTGCTGGGCTTATGCATTATCAGGGTTGAAAATCCTTGATCTTAATTCTTCCAATCATACTAAACCGGCACCGGTTTATATTTCTCATCTCTTTGTGAACGGTGTCGAGAAATCTGCCGGTAAATCAATCCTTCTTTCTTATAATCAGAATAATATAAATTTGAATTTTGCCGGTATTAGTTTGAAAGATGGAAAAGATATAAACTATCAATACCGCCTCGAAGGATTAAACGATCAGTGGAGTTCCCCCTCAGATCAACACTCGGTAACTTATGCTCATCTTGCTCCCGGAGTCTATACATTTGAAGTCAAAGCAATAAATGATGAAGGCGAGGTTTCCGTTGAACCAGCGATTCTTTCATTTACAATAATTCCTCCGTTTTGGCGTGAATGGTGGTTCATTATTTTTTCACTATTGCTAATCGGAAGTACTGCTTTTATTCTTCTGAAGTTCAGAATAAAAAGTATAGTGGAAATAGAGCGTATCCGTTCGCGGATTGCTACTGACCTACATGATGAAATCGGTTCAGGATTGACCCGTATCGCATTTCTTTCCGAGATAATAAGTAAGAAAACAAAATCGAATATCGTTACTGCAGAAGAAAATAATTTCAGCGAATTAGAGATAGCACCTTCTTTGCAAAGGGTAGGAAGTATCGCCCGCGATTTAGTCGAAGCAATGGGCGATGTCGTTTGGTCTATCAATCCAAATCATGATTCTATCAATAGTCTTATTCAGAAAATTAAAGCTTACTCTCACGAAGTTTGCGATAATTTGGGCATATCTTTAACTTTTGAATCCTCTGAATCGGTTGAGAAAATTATGCTTCCGGCTTCACACTCACCGGAAATTTTAAGAAGTATTTTATTAATAACTAAAGAAGCGTTAACCAATATTGTAAAGCATTCTCACTGTACTGAAGCAGAAATTAGAATAGATTCTGATAAAAAAGCGATTCATTTATCTATTAAAGATAACGGCTGCGGTTTTGAAATTAGTTCAAATGCAGATGGGAACGGGCTTGTTAATATGCAAAACCGGGCATCTAAAGTTAAAGGAATAATTGAAATAAAATCGGCAGTGGGGAAGGGAACGGGAACGGCAATTTATCTTTCTATCCCAAGGTAAATTATTTCATGATATTCAAACAGTACATTTGTTCTGTTGTTATTAAATAATATATATATTACTTTTTTGAATAATTAGATATAATAATACTTAGTGAAGCATAAATGGAAAAGAATTCTATATCACCTGAATCATTAAATAATGAGAAGATACGTATTGCTGTCGTTGACGACGACGAAGAATTAAGGCGTTCTTTATGCTGGATAATAAACCAGTCGCCCAACTTTTTTTGTTCGGCAACCTGGAAGAACTGCGGTGAGGCAATAAAAAATATAGAATCAAACCCGCCTCATGTAATTCTAATGGATATCGGACTTCCGGATAAGTCCGGAATTGAATGCGTTAGGATAATTAAAGATTTGTACCCGGGAATTCAAATATTAATGTTGACTGTTTACAGTGATGAAGAAAAAATATTTCAATCAATTAGAGCCGGAGCTGTAGGATATATTTTGAAAAGTAGTTCTTCGGAAAAATTATTAGATGCAATCGGGGATGCTTATCACGGTGGGGCACCGATGTCCGGAGAAATTGCAAGAAAAGTCCTTAACTACTTCCGGCAGCCTAAAGATGAAAGCGTAACAGCCAAACTTTCTTCCCGTGAAATCGAAGTTTTGGATGGATTAATAGAAGGACATACCTATAAAGCGATAGCAGAAAAACTCTTTTTAAGTGTACATACAGTCCGGTTTCACGTACATAATATTTACGGTAAGCTGCACGTAAAATCACGCGCTGAAGCAATCAAAAAAGCAATAAAAGTAAATTATTAACTCATTTCACGCAGACAATTTCAAATATAAAGGAAGTTAAGTACAAAACCTCCGAGGTTTAGGAAAACCTCGGAGGTTTCTCATTATGTAATAATAACCTTTTGCGTAAGGTGACTTATTAAATTACCTTCCACGGAATTTCCATTACTCAGTAGTCCAATTTCCCATTACTCCAATTTTCAGAATTAAGTATAAGTTCAAGGGAAAAGCATAGGCATATGTGACAATCCTAATAGTTATAACTGCTTCTCAGCTGATGCGGAATGTGCCTAAGCCACATTTCTTTCTTTGATACTAATGAGTTTGACTATATCAAGCATATTGAATTGTAATAAGTGAATCAAGAAGGGGAAAGAAATATGGGACGCTGCTCTAATCGAATTGTCTTTAATGATTTTCTATTCTATTCTATTGAATTTATTTTGGACTGGAATGATTACTCCCAATTTAGTCAGGCAATAAAAACTGTACATTCGTTCAGTTGAAAATAGACATTATAACGTTGAAATTTCTAATGCGGATATACCAAACCGAACAAGAAAGAAAGGAAAAATATAAAATGAATATGTTTAGACTATTTCCTTTATTGCCTGTAATGATCTTTGTATTTTCAATATTTCTTTACAGCCAATCAACTATTCTCGATAATACTTTCGGAACAGACGGTACAGTGAGGAATTATATTACGGGCGGAGATTCCGACGCTGACGTAGCAACTTCAATAGCAATTCAGCCAGATGGAAAATTAGTTGTAGCAGGTCAATCAGCCGGGCCATCTGCTCTGACTAATTTCTTTGCAGTGGCACGTTACAATAGTAACGGTACACCTGATAGCACCTTTGGCGGAACTGGATGGATTGCAGTGAATAATGAATTGCCAAGCAACGTATCTTCTCTTGTTGTCATTGGCGGTAATCTCTATGCAGGCACAAATGATCAGGGAATATTTCTTTCAACAGATAATGGTGCAAGCTGGAATGCTATTAATAACGGATTGACAGATTCAAGTGTTACATCTTTTGTAAACAACGGAAATAATGTTTTTGCCGGTACTCTAGGCGGTGGGATATTTCTTTCAACAGATAATGGTGCAAGTTGGAATGCTGTTAATAACGGATTAACGGATTTAAATGTGTTTGCCTTAGCAGTTAGAGGGAATAATATTTTTGCCGGGACTAATAATAGCGGAGTATTTCTTTCAACAGATAACGGCACAAGTTGGAATGACGTTAGTCATGGAATTACAAATGCCGTAATTAAATCATTCGCATTCATTGGCAATAATATTTTTGCAAAAACATTTACAGATGTATTCCTTTCAACCGACAACGGTACAAGTTGGCAAACAGTTAATACTGGTTTAGCGAATGATAATATCAACTGCATTGCAGTTAAAAATGGTAATCTCTTTGTAGGAACAGGTAATAATGGCGTATTTGTTTCTTCCGATACAGGAGCGAGCTGGCATCAAGCGAATACTGGTTTAACGGATACTTGGATCAATGGTCTCGCTGTCAACGGCGATAATCTTTTTGCCGGGACAGATAGTGATGGTGTAGCAGGAGTATTTGCTTCTTCTGATAATGGAGTAAGTTGGCATAAATTTAATACAAGATTGAATGCCCATACAGTGTTTTCCATTGCGTTTCTTGGCAATAATATATTTGCAGTAACTACGAACGGAGTATTTAAGTCTACTCTCAGTAACGGGTTCATTTTGGCTGGCGGAGACGACTGGGCTGCTGCATCGGTGTTGATTCAAACAGACGGGAAAATTGTCGTTGCAGGAAGCGCTGACGTATCACCTTCCGGTTATGCTTCCAATAATTCATACGAATTTGGACTTTACCGGTTCAATAGTAACGGAACTTTGGACAGCACTTTTGGTCAATTTGGACAAACCCGAACTGCCATCTTTGGAGGAGATTCTACCACTGACCATGTATATGCGGCTGCATTGCAAGGTGACGGAAAAATTATCGTAGCTGGGGCGTCTGCTGATTCAAGCAAAACCGCTTTTGCACTTGCGCGCTTTAACAGTGACGGCACAATTGATAAATCCTTTGGCACAAATGGAACAGTAAGAAATTATATTGCAACCGCAGATTCATTTGACGATGAAGCTCATTCGGTAGCCGTACAGTCTGACGGGAAAATTGTGGCGGCAGGCTGGTCACTTGATCCTTATGCGGCTACTCCGCAAACCTTTGCTTTGGCAAGGTACAACAGCAATGGCACATTAGATAATACTTTTGGATCCGGAGGGACAGTTAGGGTTCCTGTTCCGGTGCCGGGAATTTCCAACGAACAAGGACTTGCATATTCTGTAGCAATACTTCCGGACGGGAAAATACTTGCAGGCGGATACTCCGATGATTCAGGTTTTACTGCGATAAGGTTTAAGAACGACGGAACGATTGACAACACATTCGGAATTATGGGCGCTGCAACAACGCATATCTCAGGCAGCAACACTGACGACCATGCACATTCGATGGCTGTAGGATCAGATGGGCAGATAGCACTCGCCGGACATTCTTCGATGCCTGGAAACGGAGGTGATGCATTTGCTGTCGCCTGTTTCGATAGCAATGGTTCTATAGAGAAAGCTTTTGGTACTAACGGTTCCATGGTAGCAAATATTTCAGGAGGAGACGGGAACGATGATGAAGCGAATGCTGTTGCGATACAATCAGATGGAAGGATAGTTGCTGCCGGATACTCAGAGGGCGCGCCGCCTTATCTTGGTTCTATAGGATGGGCTTTTGCACTTGCCAGATTTTTGCCTGGTATTCCTACTTCTGTACCTTCTAAAGTTTTAGTTCCTATGGAATATACACTTTATCAGAATTATCCTAATCCATTTAATCCTTCTACAATTATCAGTTATCAATTACCGGTTAGCAGTAAGGTTGTTTTGAAGATTTATGATTTGCTTGGAAGAGATATGGCTACACTTGTTAATAAAGAACAGGTTACCGGAAATTATAAAGTGATATTTAATGGAAATAATCTTGCGAGCGGTGTTTATTTCTACAGATTAAAGGCGGGAAATTTTGTTGAGACAAAAAAGTTAGTTCTTTTGAAGTAAAATATTACAATTAAAATTAGAGGAAGTTATGCACAATTTATCAATAGCCAAAGCTTTTAGTAATAATTTTCAATCATCTCGAATATTATTAAAGAATTGTCGAAGATTATTATGGTTACCGCTTTTAGTTTTAACATTAACTAAGCCTGTTTATTCGCAAAGAGAAGCATTTCGGGTTAAGAGCCCAAGCAATGCGTCATTATTTTACGTGCAAAGCGACGGCAGTATTTCGGTAGATACTTCAACCACATTAGGTTCATTAACGGTAAATGGAAATAATGGAATAATTGCTACCGGCACTTTTGGAAGTGGTACATCATTAAACTTAGGACAAGGGACAAGAATGATGTGGTATCCAAAGAAAGGTGCATTTAGGGCAGGCTTTGCAAGTGGCGGCTATTGGGATGATACATTTATTGGCGACTATTCATTTGCCTCTGGAGCGTATACATTTGCAGACGGTCAATTCTCCTTTGCATCTGGCAATAATGCAAGAGCATCCGGTATCGTCTCTACTGCAATGGGAGATGGCACAACAGCGCTCGGTTCTACATCAACTGCAATGGGCTACTTTACTATTGCAAGTGGTAATTTTTCCACCTCAATGGGAGACAGTACAATAGCAAGCGGATTAAATTCCACTGCATTAGGGTACAACGCAGAAGCAAGTGGTCTTAATTCCACTGCAATTGGTGACTATGCCTGGGCATCCGGTAATAATTCCACTGCATTGGGAAATAGTGCAATCAGTCGAAGTCCTGGATCTTTTGTTTATGGTGATGCATCTACCTATCATGAGTTAATTTCATTAGTTGATAACCAATTTATGGTTCGAGCTGCAGGAGGTTATGTTTTTTATACAAATTCTGGTATGAACTTAGGTGCTAGACTAGATGCTGGTCAATCTGCCTGGTCTGTTATTTCTGATTCAACTAAGAAAGAAAACTTCATACCCGTTAACGGAGAAGATGTATTGAACAAAATAAGCAAGTTCAATCTTAGAAGCTGGAACTATAAAGGACAAAATCCAAAGCTATACCGTCATTATGGACCAATGGCTCAGGAGTTCTTTAAAGCATTTGGACAAGATAAAATTGGAACAATCGGAAATGATACAACCATAAACTCGGCAGACTTTGCTGGAATAAATTTAATTGCAATTCAGGCTCTTGAGAAAAGGACTGAAGAATTAAATAAGGCAATAAATGAAATAAAAGCAAAACAGAATGAATTGGATGCATTGAAAGCTAATTACACCGAATTAAAGAACGAAATTGAAAAAAGTAATATCAGGTGGATCAAGGTTGAGGATATGCTAAATAAATTAACTAACTCAAACCTTTCTGCCGGTCAGGCAAGAGTTGTAGTAACTGAAAAATAATAAATATAGTGCCCTCGTGTCTCTGTCGTACTTAATATCTCGCAACGAGGGATCTAATGCGCATGGGAAGGAAATGAATAATGGACGATATATTTTTAAGATTTAGGAAAACACAGCCGTTTAATATCTTTTCATTACGGACGATAATTATTGTGATATTTCTTTTAGCAGCTTATATATATCCGCAAAATACGGTTGAGGTTACTTCCGGAAATACTATTGAATTACTAAATGGAAACCAAATGGAAATAATCGGTTCATATTCTGATGCCGGGACTTTAACAACAGACAATTCTTCGACAGTAATATTTAACGGTACTTCAAACTCCACAATAACAAAAACCGGCGGTGAAAGTTTTACAAATCTAATAGTAAATCAAGCCAGTGGTACACTTACATTAAATAATAATATAACCATAACCGGAGCGCTGACAATAAATTCCGATTCCCTTATTACCGGAAGCGATACTGTAACATTAGGCGGAACGGCTACTTTAACCGAAACTTCCCGTGCAGCCGTTTTAGGATATTTAACTACAACAAGAACTCTACCCCAAAATGTTAATAATACTTTCGGCGGAATTGGAATTGAGATAAATGCAGTTGGATCTGCGCCAGGCGTTACAACGGTAACACGCGTTACAGGTGTAGTAGAAAAGAATGATACCAGCATTTCAATAAAAAGATATTTTAATATTTTACCGTCTACGAATAGTGGATTGAACGCTAAAGTTGTATTCCATTACGATATGAGTGAATTGAATGGACTAAATGAACCGGAACTTAAACTATTAGGGTCTACTGACGGAGGTAAAACTTGGGTAAGTTTGGGTGGAACTGTAGATGTATCCGCTCATACTTTAACGATTAACGGAATCAATTCATTTTCAAGATTGACTTTGTTTGGCAGTAATAGTATCGGGCAAATATCATGGACAAAAACCAGCGGGCCTAACAACTATAATATATACACTCTTACTGTAGGTGCAAATAATATTTTATATGCAGGATCTGGCGGCGGCGATATTTACAGTACTGGTGACGAAGGCAATACATGGACACAATTATCTAATTTACAAAACTTTGATGTAAAATCTCTTTGCTCTGATAGTAGCGGAGAATTATTTGCCGGTACTTCAGGAGGAGGTGTCTTTAAAAGTACAGACAATGGTGCAAATTGGTTACAAGTTAATGGAGGCGGTAACAGCCAAATATCCGATCTAAGGGTGAATGCAGTTATTGCTTTAGGAAACAATGTAATATTAGCCGGCACTTACGGTGGAATATCCAGGTCTACTGATAACGGTGCAACATGGAATCAAACTTCAGTTACTGATCTGGTAAATGCTTTTACCAGAGATATGAACGGTAATATTTATGCGGGAATTAATGGTTTGGGTCCCGTTGACGCGGTTTCGATAAGCACCGATGACGGTTCATCATGGACATCGATTGGACTGAATGGTTATGTAGTGAATTCATTAATGATAGGATTATACAATAAACTTTTTGCAGGATGTTTTTATGATTATGGATTATTTAGTTCAACTGACCAGGGTAAAATTTGGGCACCACCCGCGCTTAATAATAATAATATTTTATCGCTGACTATTAATAAAAGCGGAGATTTGTTTGCTGGAACTGATGTAAATGGCGTTTTTGAGTCAATGGATAATGGAACAAATTGGGTACAACAAAATAATAACCTTTCTGATCTGGATATCTTATCCCTTGCAGTTGATAACAACGGAATTTTGTTTGCTGGCCCTTATGCTGGAGGTGTTTTTAGAGCCGGCAGTGCACCAACTGCAGTAAAGAATATTCATCCCAATTTGCCAACATCTTATAATTTGTCGCAGAATTATCCGAATCCATTTAACCCTTCGACAATTATCAGTTATCAATTACCAGTTAGCAGTAAAGTTGTTTTGAAGATTTATGATTTGCTTGGAAGAGATGTGGCTACCTTAGTTGATGACAGGCAGCATGCAGGTAATTATAGTGTGAAATTTAATGCAGGTAATCTGTCAAGCGGAATTTATTTCTATCGACTTATTGCCGGAGGATTTAATCAGGTGAAGAAATTGGTTCTTCTAAAGTAAATTGATGATAAAATCGATGAATCGAGAAATCATTATGACTTGAAAAGAAAAACGAGATATGTTTTATGCAAGTACAAGATTGTACTTTGCTAATCTAAAAACTATAAAAAATGACGGAGACAATCATGAAAAAGAGACCAATTCTTATTTTACTAATCCTTTTATTTGGTGGGGTTTCAGCAAATGCCCAGTTCGGCAGCTTCTTGCAAAAAGCAAAGGATAAAGTAGCCAAAAAGATTGAGAACTCAATCGACACATCAAATAAGAATAAAAACGACAGCACAAATACCGCCAAAAATGAAAGCAATAATAATACTATTGGCAATTCAAATCAGACTCAGAACATAATGTCTTATCGCAACTATGATTTTGTACCAGGAAATAAAATTATATTTGAATCTCAATTAGCTGATGAATCAGTCGGTGATATCCCTTCGCAGTTTACATTACAACAAGGTCAAATGGAAGTTGAAAATGATAACGGTGAAAATGTAATTCGTATTGATAAAGGCTCGGGAGCTACTTTTACACCAAGAATGTCCGTCCCTAATTATCTACCGGACCAATTTACTGTAGAATTTGATTTTAAAGATCAAAGATATGGAGTAGCGGATCTTGATATTCATTTTGGAGATGGAGATAATATAATCCGGAGAATTAACTTTCAAGAGCGGAATGCCATAAATTGGACAACAGGAACTGTGGATTATCCTTCCGGACTTCATATTGGTTACAATGATCCGATGACATGGCATCATGTTGCAATAGCAATTAACAAAAACGTAGGTAAAATTTATATTGATCAATTCAGGGTAGTATATGTAAATAACCTTTCCGGCAACGCACAATCAATTATTTTTAATGTAGGGCAATACTATAATTCCTTTATAAAAAATATACGCATAGCTGCGGGAGGAATTGATGCTTATAAAGAAGTGACCACTCAAGGGAAAATTACAACGCACGGAATTTTATTTGATGTGAATAAAGCAACGCTTAAACCGCAGTCCATGGGCACTATAAATGAAATTTACAACCTATTAAAAAAAGATTCTTCCCTTAAATTTGAAATTGACGGATTTACAGACAGCACCGGGAATGCACAAAATAATTTAAGTCTTTCACAGCAAAGAGCAGATGCCGTAAAAGCGCAGCTCGTAAGTATGGGCATTGATTCTTCGCGCTTATCGGCAAAAGGATTCGGTGATACAAAACCAATTGATACAAACAACACTCCCGAAGGCAGAGCAAATAACAGGAGGGTTGAGTTTGTAAAGATGTAAGATGGAATTATGAAAAATTGGAATAGTGGAGTAGTGGAATTAAGTGGCTTTTTTCCATTATTCCAGGCTCTGCCTAATGTGACTTAATCAGTAACCCGGCTGTCACAAACCGCTTTGGTGACATTATTATATCAAATAGGAAATAGAATGAAAACTAAATTTTTACCATTTGCCTTAATGATAGCTTCTTTAATTTGTTGCTCATCATTTTTATTTGCACAAAATTTTCAATCAGATTTAATTCCATTAGGGTTAAAAGTAAATCCAACCAGCGGTTTAGCCGGAAGCAATACTTCCGTAAGCTTTGTTATATACAATCAAGGCACCCGGACAGCAAATGCTTCTACCACCGACATAAGGATAACAACATCGAACAGTAATGTTACCACATCCGATCCGTTGTTAGCTAGTATAAACATACCAATCCTTCCTGTGGACACAACTTACCCGGTTACTCAGTCAGTCCAGATACCAAATAATCTTAGTCCGGGCACATATTATGTTTGGGTAATATTGGATGTAAATAATACAGCAAATCAGAGTAATTTAACTAACGATAAAGCATATGCAAGTTTTAATGTTAATAATTCTAATAATACACAGAAGTCACTGGATAATCTTTGGGTTACGAATAGTGGTGTTGAATCAGTTGTTGTTAATGATGCCACAAATACAATATACATCGGTGGCTCTTTCACCCTTGTTGGTCCACCGACCGGTGGGGGAGGAGTAATCGACACAGCAAGTGGTAAAATTGACACGGGTTTTCCAAATATAAATGGAATCATTTATGCTGTTGCTCCAGATGGTTCGGGTGGGTGGTTTATTGGTGGCTCTTTTACTTTTGTTGGAGGTATTGCTAGAAATAACATTGCACACATTAAGTCTGATAAGACTCTCGACTTAAGTTGGAATCCGGATGCTGACGGCAGTGTTAATGCGATAACCGTTGCTGGCTCAACGGTATATGTCGGTGGGAATTTTACAAACATCGGCGGACATACAAGATATTCAATCGCAGCTCTTAACGCATCGACGGGCTTGCTTACAGCTTGGGATCCTAATGCAAATGGCGGAATAGTTAATGCGGGGGTCGTTAATGCGATTGCTGTTTCAGATTCGACGGTATATGTTGGCGGAAATTTCACAAGAATCGGCGGACAGCCAAGAAACAACATTGCGGCGCTTGATGCATCTACTGGCAATCCTAAGCTGTGGAATCCGGATGCAAACTTCAGTGTTACTGCACTTGTGGTTTATAGTTCAAGGTTATATGTCGGTGGACTTTTTACAAGCATCGGCGGACAGATAAGAAATAACATCGCGGCGCTCGATACAACAACAGGGACTGCCACAAGCTGGAATCCGAATGCAAGCAGCTCTGTTTACGCTATTGCTATTTCGGGTTCAACAATATATGCCGGTGGTCATTTCACAAACATTGGCGGGCAAACAAGATATTATATCGCAGCTCTTGATACATCAACAGGGCTTGCTACACCATGGAATCCTAACACAAAGGAAGTAATAGGGTTGAACGATGTTCAATCTATTGCAGCCTCGGGTTCAGTAGTCTATGCCGGTGGTTTATTCAGTAATATTGGCGGGCAAAACAGAAATTTCTTAGCGGCGCTTGACACGTTAACTGGTGCTGCCACAAGTTGGAATCCCAATGCAAATTACAATGTTAACGTCCTTTCCGTTTCAGGTTCAACGTTATATGCTGGTGGTGAGTTCACAAGCGTCGGAGATTCGGCAAGAAGCTACATTGCGGCACTTAATGCAACGACAGGCTCTGCCACAAGCTGGAATCCCGGTGCAAATGGCAGTATTTCCGCTCTTGCTATTTCCGGTTCGACGGTATATGCAGGAGGGGCGTTTACTAATATTGGCGGTCAGTTAAGGGATTACATCGCGGCACTTAATGTCTCTAGTGGTCTCGCAACAAGTTGGAATCCAGGAGCAAACAGCACAGTTACTGCGCTTGCCGTTTCGGGTTCCAAGGTTTATGTTGGCGGATCATTCACAAGCGTCGGTGGACAGGCAAGAAATTACATCGCGGCTATTGATACGTTTTCAGGTGCTCCCATAAACTGGAACCCTAATGCCAACAACATCGTTAACGCGCTCGCAGTCTCAGGATCGACGGTATATACTTGTGGATCATTCACAAGCATCGGCGGACAGACAAGAAATTACATCGCGGCACTTGATGCCTCTAGTGGTCTTGCAACAAGTTGGAACCCGGATGTAAACGGCAATGTTACTGCACTTGCTATTTCCGGTTCCGGTTCGACTGTTTATGCTGGTGGATCGTTCACAAGCATCGGAGATTCAGCACGAAACTACATTGCTGCACTTGATGCAACAACCGGTTCTGCAACAAGCTGGAATCCTAATGCAAAGGGCGGGTGGGTTAATGCGCTTGCAGTTTCAGGCTCGGTGGTGTATGCGGGAGGAGCCTTTGCCGGCGTCAACAGCATCGGCGGACAGACGAGAAATGAAATTGCTGCGCTTGATGCAACAACAGGCGCTGCGACAAGCTGGAATCCAAATCTGGATAACTCAGTTAATTCAATTGCGCTCTCCTTCTCCAATTCTACAGTCTATTTTGGCGGCAGTTTTACAAGAGTTTCAAATTACATGTCTTCCAATTTCGCAGGAATAACTGATAGTTTTACATCGGTATTGCAATCAAAACTTATTATTCCCAAGGAATATTCCTTGAGTCAGAATTATCCAAATCCTTTTAATCCGTCTACAATTATCTATTATCAATTACCAATTAGCAGTAAAGTTATTTTGAGAGTTTATGATTTGCTCGGCAGAAAAGTCGCGACACTTGTTAATAAAGAACAGAATGCCGGTAATTACAATGTGAAATTTAATGCAGGCAATCTTGCAAGCGGTGTTTATTTCTACAGACTTTCTGTGGGAGGATTTAGCCAGGTTAAAAAGTTAGTCTTGTTAAAATAGTATTTATCAGCGGAGCATAATCTTAAAAACATGGTTATAATGACTTATTCATCAGATATAATTTTTTAAGATCAGAGTTCCGGAATTAACGGATAGGGAAGAATTTCATAAATCAAATCCCTGCAAAAAATATGTAGGAGTTTGATTTATGAGATTCCTTTTTAACTTTTAATGAAACACCGGTTCAACATATTTCTTAATCTCATATAAACTGTCTTTATCATAATTGTTATTCTTAAGGAAGTATTCAATCTCCAAAAAGAACCATTGTACGGATAATTTATTTTTTGCTGCAATTGAAGATAACCACTCCAATTCATATAGATGAAGTGCGTGGTCTATAAAGGCAAACCGGATGGCATCTCTTATGAAAGCTTCGGCAATTTCTAAGCTTGAAAATTCCGGCGGCTCCTCAATAATAAATTTACGTTCCTTTATTTCATCGATAGATTGGTCAACAAAATAGTGATTAAAACCTAAATCATCAGCCATTAGGCGGATCATTTTTTTATCTGTACTGTCAATATTCCTGTCTTTGCAAATCAGAACCAACATCCCTGTTAAATAATTATTTTTATCTGATAGGTTCCAAGTCATTACACACTCCACTATAAATTAATTTGAAAGTTGAATTAGGTTATTTAGAATTTTTATAGTAGAAAGTTCACACTCTTTGATTCCTAAGGAAATAGTTACTAAAGTTTAATTGAAGTTGTCACTTTTTATTAAAATAAGGTCACTCATATCTAAGGGCATCAATAGGATTTAAGTTAGCTGCTTTTCTTGCAGGATAAAATCCAAAAAATACCCCTATTATTCCGGCAAAGCTGAATGCAAGTAATACTATTTGGGGTTTTATATAAGCTGCCTGGCTTGTATAAGTGTTAAGTATGTAAGTAATCCCGAATGATAAAAGAATCCCAATTAAACCGCCTGCTAAGCTTAAAACTAATGCTTCGGTCAAAAATTGTACAAGTATATCTGAAGTCCTTGCGCCGATAGACAAACGTATCCCAATTTCTCTTGTCCTTTCGGTAACTGAGACGAGCATGATATTCATGATACCAATACCGCCAACAATTAAAGACACCCCCGCAACCGAGCCCAACAGAATTGTCAGCACAGCTGATGTTGCGGTGGCTGCAGCAGTTATATCAGCTTGGTTACGGACTGTGAAGTCGTCGTCTTCGCCGGGTTTAATATGATGAGCTTGGCGCATTACGGCAGTCAATTGCTGTTGTGCCTGGTCAATTTGATCGGTTGAAAATGCGCTTGCTTGAATGTAACTAATATACCTTCCACCCACGAGCCTATCGAGGACAGTTGTTGAAGGGGCTAAAACAACATCATCGTTATCGCTTCCCATTGCGCTTTGCCCTTTGGGAGATAATACACCTATAACTATAAAAGGCACATTGCGAATTCTTATCTGCTGCCCAGGGTCCTGATTCGGAAATAAATTGTTCACTACAGTTTGTCCGAGAACAGCTACCTTGGCTCTTGACAGCACATCTCTGTCGGTGAAAAATGAGCCGGCGGATAATGGCCAGTCCCGTATATCTAAATAATTTGTTGCGACTCCAAGTATTTGAGTATTCCAGTTGCCGGCACCCCCGATTATTTGGGCGGTTGTTCTGATAACGGGAGATACGTATTGAATAAGAGAGGCACCATCTTTTATTTTTTGAACGTCATCCATCGTAAACCTGTTTATACTGCCGGCTCCTCTATTTATTCCTCCAGAACTACTTGAGCCTGGAAAAATAATTATCATGTTGGTACCGAGCGCGGCAATCTGCTGTTCGACTTGCTGCTGTGCGCCGTCTCCTATTGCTACCATTACAACTACCGCAGCAACGCCTATAATTATTCCGAGTGCAGTTAGAAGGCTTCTCATGCGCGATTTTAAGATACTCTTAATTGCCGCCTTCAATATTTTTTTAATTTTCATAATTAGTACTTCCTGAATTTCTATAGTATTGACTTTTAAATCTTTGTTTTTATGTCAAGATATTTTTATGATAAATTTCATTGCGTTTCATTCAAAATTCAACATTCATAATTCAAAATTGCGGCTTGCCGCGCTATGCATTACTTAGCTCTTCATTTCTTATCTTGACGAGCTCTTCTTTTGCATTTAATCGCGCCTCAATTTGGTAGTCTCGGACAATAGCTCCGTCTTTTAATTCAACAATGCGTCTGGCAAAGTTTGCAAAGTCTCTTTCATGTGTAACTAAAACAACAGTAATTCCTTCATCATTTAATTCCTGAAATAATTCAAATACTTCGACTGAAGTCTTACTGTCAAGGTTCCCTGTTGGTTCATCCGCTAAAATTAATGCAGGTTCGTTTACAAGCGCTCTTGCAATAGCAACTCTTTGCTGCTGACCGCCAGACATCTGATTAGGCTGATGGTGCATTCTATCTTTTAACCCTACTCGTTCAAGAGATTGAATAGATTTCGCCGTAGGATCTTTTATTCTGCTGCTTCTATCATACATTAAAGGCAGCTCAACGTTTTCCAGAGCTGTAGTACGGTGAAGTAAGTTAAATCCCTGAAAGACAAACCCGATTTTTTGATTTCGTATTGTTGAGTATTCGTTCTTTGTCAGCTTGCTTGTGTTAATTCCATCAAGGAAGTATTCTCCGGAAGTGGGGCTGTCAAGGCAACCGAGAATGTTCATTAAAGTTGATTTGCCCGATCCCGAAGCTCCCATAATAGCAACAAATTCTCCCTCTTCAATTGAAAGATTAGCAGACTTTAATGCACGAACTTCCATATCACCCACTGTGTAAGTTTTTGTCAGGTTAACTGTTTTTATTATTGTCTTAGCCATTATTATAAGCCTCTACCAATACCTCTTGGCATACCTCTGCCCGGTGCACTCGAATTAACTTTGCTTCCGTTGGTAGCGGATGCTGTTCCTATAATAACATTCATGCCTTCTTTTAAGTCCTTGCTTTTAACTATTTCTGTATTCTTTCCGTCAGTAATACCTAGCACTAGGAAATTTTGTTTAAGATTTCCATTTTCATCAAGCGACCAGACCTTTCCGATATTTAAATTTTTATAGTGCCGTTTTGCTGAATCACTACGGGAAAGACCTCCGTTTTTTAGTTGAGAGCTAATGCCGGTATTTATCGGAGAAGTTCCGCCATTTTTCAACAAGGTAGTCTTATATTTTGCAAGTGTTTGTTGATCAGGTAAAAAGCCAAGTGCCTCGTTAGGAATCATAAGAACACTATCCTTTTGAGCGACATAAAAATCGACAGTTGCAGTCATCCCGGGTAAAAGCAAGTTGTCTTTATTGTCGGCATTAATTACTACAGTATATTCGACAACATTTGAAATAACCTGGGAGTTCAATCTTATCTGTACAACTTTACCCATAAACTTCTTGTCTGGGTAAGCCTCAACAGAGAAATCGGTAGTTTGTCCGTCCTTAATTTGTCCGATATCGCTCTCATCAACGGAAGCTAATATCTGCATTTTAGAAAGATCCTCGGCAATGGAAAACAGCACGGGTGCCTGCAAACTGGCAGCTACAGTATTTCCTTCTAATACATTTTTATTGATAATAACTCCGTTTATCGGAGAATAGATATATGCATAACCAAGATTTGTCTTTGCCTGTAATAAAGATCCATTAGCTGATTCTACATCCGCAGAATCAGATACAAGAGTTGATTTTGAAGTAATAAGATCCAAATCTGATAAAAATCCTTTATGATTTAATATCACATTCTGTGCGTATTGTGCCTTTGCAAGTATGTATTGTGCTTTTGCCTTTAGAAGAGCCGCCTTCGCATTTTGAACTTGCTGTGATAAAGCGGTTGTATCAATAATAGCTAAAAGCTGCCCCTTTCTGACATGGGAATTAAAATCAACGAATATCTTTGTAATCTTACCGGAAACCTGGGTGCCGACGTCAACAGTGGAAACAGCTTCCATTGTCCCGGTGCTTGATATCATAGTAATAATATTTCCTTTTTTAATCTGAGCATACGTGAACTTCTCAGTTTGGGTATTACCCCTAAAAAATAAGAAATATGCTATAATCACTAAAGCAACGGAAATTAAACCGTAAATGGTTATTTCCTTTTTCATATTGTTCTACAACAAAAATTTTCACTATATAATAGTTCTTATTTTTTGTTATCTCCTTTTCCTTAAAGTTATCCAGGTTTGTTATTTCATATTTAATTATGATTTCTTAGTAGAATCTACAATAACTGAAATTTTATGAATAATTTATCTGTTGGACAATACTCGTAAGGATATGGTTTATCGTCACTTGTTATGTTGTTACGCAGGACAATATTACTGAAGATAAAGTCCCTGAAGGATGGTTCAAAACCGGCTCTAGCCCCCAAAGTTATGTTATAGGAATAGAAGAGAAAACCGGGGAAAACGGAGGCAATGCCGTTTATATTAAATCTACTACTAAAAATAGTAAAGGATTCAGTACTTTAATGCAATATTTTTCAGCGGAAAAATATTTAAATAAAAGAGTAAGATTATCGGGTTACATAAAATCAAAAGATGTGTCTGAATCAGCTGGTCTATGGATGAGGATTGATGGGAAGGATAATCCTTCTAAACCTCTGAGTTTTGATAATATGGCTAACCGCCCTATCAAAGGAACGACAGAATGGAAAAAATATGATATCGTCCTTGATGTCCCCTCTAATAGTAACCTAATTAATTTTGGTTTACTACTGTCTGGAACCGGTGAGGTTTGGATTAGCGGGCTAAAATATGAAGTTGTAGATAAAGATGTTCCGACAACTAATTTAATGAATAATGCACCGAAAGCTGACGAACCGGTGAATTTAGACTTTGAAAAGTAATAAAGCTTTAATATTCAATTTTAGCGACTGAATTTTTTCCTACCTGCATAATTGCCGGGTCGTTCGTATTTTGTTTTGAGCTTAAAATGAATTTTATCTGCTGCGCAAAATTTCTTGAATTATATGGTTCCGTGATTAAATGTGTATAACCTCGCGCTAATAAAAATTCTTTACTCTCGTCTAGTTTTGTTATTACAAACGCAACTATTGGAATTGAATCATAACCGCTAATATTCTTAATAGAATTTGCAGTGCCTATTCCGGTACTAGTTGAACGCAGGTTAACATCTATCATGACAAGACTGTATTTATTTGCATTTGCAAGGTGTATTCCTATGTCTGTAGTGCTTGTTGTGTGTATCTGGCAAAATCCTGATAATAATTTATTTATATTTGATGAACTGACGGGATCGTCTTCTACTAAAAGAAGTTTATGCATAATGTTTTTTCCGGGTTAATGAAAGAAAATAAATGTAGGCTGTAAAAGAATTTACATTTTTCAGAGATAATTAAGATATATGTTATCCTTAATGTTTCATTAATACAAGGCTATTAAAAATATAATCTTTCTTATATGAAGATATCTTAAACCTTGGATAGAAAAGGGATAATGTCTTAGCTATTTTAGCTTAAACATGAAGATTCATATTATTAGCTAAATATAAACGGAAAAATATTTTCTTTGTTTTTTCCTTAAACTTTCTCTTTGATCGGTGAGAAAAATTCTCTAAAATTGTTGTCATTCGACGACCGATAGGGAGGAGAAATCTCATATATATTCGAGATACACGAGTTAAACATGGGATATCTCAGTCGAGTTTGCCGCGGCGGATCCTTCGATATGACAAGAAAAAAATAGTTGTCATTGACGACCGGCAGGAACGGAGAAATCCCCTGAATAGCGATAACTTTCATATTATCTTATAGTATTATTGTTTTTGTTTTATGTGTCAAAATATTTTCTTTACTTTTTTCTTAAACTTAAACTTGCTCTTTAGTGCGCCATGGATTTAAAATGAAACCTATAAATGAACAAATTATCTTAATTACGGGATCAACAGATGGAATCGGTAAACTGACTGCTTTGCAACTTGCAAAACAAAATGCTCACGTATTGATTCACGGAAGGAATAAAGAAAAAACAACCAATGTTGTCAATGAATTAAAATCTATATCAGGAAATAAGAATATTGCGGGATTTGTAGCTGATTTCTCATCATTAGCAGAAGTACGGTACCTGGCTGAAGAAGTATTGACAAAATATCCAGCCCTGGATGTACTTATAAATAATGCCGGTGCTGGTATGAGCGACCCAAGTTTAAGTAAAGACGGTTATGAGCTTAGATTTGCAGTTAACTATTTGGCGCCTTTTCTTCTTACAAGTTTATTACTTCCTGTTTTAAGAAACGCCGCTTCCTCGCGTATTGTAAATGTAAGTTCAGCCGGTCAGTACCCGGTTAATTTTGATGATATAATGCTCGAAAAGGATTTTGATGCCGTTAAGGCATACCGCCAAAGTAAGCTTGCTCTTATCATGTTTACGATTGATCTGGCTGAGCTATTAAAAGATGAAAATATTACTGTTAATTCTTTGCATCCGGGAACTTATTTGAATACCAACATGGTTCGCAGCTCAAATATTACTCCCTGGGGAGAGCCTGAAAGCGGTGCAGAGGCGGAAGTGTTTCTGGCAGTTTCAAAGTCTCTTGATGATGTAACCGGCAAGTACTTCAATGTAAAAACCGAAGCAAAAGCTCTTGCGCAGGCATATGACGAACAAGCCCGAAAACGTTTATGGGAGCTTAGTCTTCAGTTAACAAACTTGAAATAATTAAATATCTTTCTTGTTGAAATGATGAATGGCGAAATAAATGTAGAAGGGGTTGAATCAAACGGAATAAAAGCTTATATAGTGAACCTCTAAAAACAGGAATGATGGTGGAAGAATGGAATTGTGGAAAATTCCTTAACTTTTCACTTTATTTGGCAGAGGAGTTATTAGAGGTACCCAATATTTGAATTATATTTTATCACTATATAGAGAACTAAACCTCTGGCTTAAAAGAATATGGGAAAAATAATCGGAGCTTGTTTAGGCGCATCTACCATCTCTTTTGTAAAATTAAGAAGAGACAACAAGCTAATAAGTATAGAAGATACATTTACTTTACCTCACAATGGGGATCCCCGAAAAGTCTTTCAGGAACAATTAGTACAATTCGCTACTACGAATAACCAAGGTCTAACGAAAGCCATATCTTATCCCGGAATAATTCCTGTAGTTGTAACCGGAAGAAAATTCAGAAAGCTCGTTAAGTTTACAAATATCTCCGAACCGGAAGCAACTGAATATGCCTTTACATATATCAATAAAAATAATGAAAACTACTCTGCTATTGCTTCTCTGGGCGGTGAAACTTTTATTGTATATACAATTGACGCGGAAGGGAAGGTCTCAAATGTTATTACAAAAAATCAATGCGCTTCAGGTACGGGGGAATTTTTCCTCCAGCAAATCAAAAGAATGAATCTTGGAATCGAAGAGGTTGTCAGCATTGCTAAAGATGCTGAACCATTTAAAGTTACCGGCAGATGTTCCGTGTTTTGCAAATCTGACTGCACCCATGCTTTGAATAAAGGAATTGGAAAGGCTGAAGTTGCTGCCGGTTTATCGTCCATGATGGCTGAAAAAGTGGAGGATTTACTTAAAAAAGTTAAGTCCAACTCGACTCGACTATCGAATCAGAATAGTCCCCGAAAGATTATGGTTGTAGGTGGCGTAACAAAAAATTCTGTGGTGATCGATTTTCTAAGAAAATCCTCTCACGGCGGACAGGAAATTTTTATTCCTCAGGAAGCGCCTTATTTTGAAGCCCTGGGAGCCGCTCTTTACGGACTTGAAAATGAAGTGAATGTGGTCGAAGACTTTAATGATATTTTTATTCATAGAGATAGCTCTTTTGTTTTTCACGAACCTCTTGAAAATTCTAAAGAAAAAGTTCACTTCAAAACAATGGAGAGAAGTAAAGCTAAAGACGGCGATTCTTGTATCCTTGGTCTCGATGTCGGTTCTACTACTACAAAAGCTGTTGTGATTAGAAAATCAGATAATATGGTGCTTGGCTCCGTATATCTATATACCCACGGTAATCCGGTCGAAGCTTCCAGAAAATGTTATGCTGAGCTGCTTAGGCAAATACCTGAAAAAATAAATATCATTGGTGTCGGGACTACCGGCTCAGGCAGACAGATAGCCGGTCTCCACGCCTTGACTGAAGGAGTGATAAATGAAATTGTTGCTCATGCGGCTGCTGCTGTTTATTTCGATCCGGAAGTCGATACTATCTTTGAAATCGGCGGTCAGGATGCTAAGTACACTTATATAGTAAATAAAGTTCCTGCTGACTATGCGATGAATGAAGCCTGCTCTGCCGGCACCGGTTCTTTTATCGAGGAATCTGCCTACGAGTCTCTCGGCATAAAGGTGATGGATATTGAATCCATTGCTATGATTGGTGATATGCCCCCGAATTTCAGCGACCAATGCTCTGCTTTTATAAGCTCTGATATTAAAACCGCTCAGCAGGAAAATATAAATAAGGAGAATATTGTTGCCGGGCTGGTTTATTCTATCTGCATGAACTACGTAAACCGCGTTAAGGGAAATAGGCCTGTCGGGAAAAAAATATTTATGCAGGGCGGGGTCTGCTATAATAAAGCTATTCCTATAGCTATGGCTGCTTTAACAGGCAAGGAAATAATTGTCCCTCCCGATCCCGGTTTAATGGGCGCTTTCGGCGTTGCTTTAGAAGTAAAAGAAAAAATTGATTTAAGCTTAATGAAACCCGGCGAATTTCCACTGAAAGAGCTTGCTGAAAGGGAAGTCACATATAAAAAATCTTTCACATGTTTCGGAGGTAAAGAGAAGTGTGACCTCGCTTGTTCTATAAACCTTATTGAAGTTCTCGGTAAGACGTATCCTTTCGGAGGTGCTTGTAACAAGTATTATAATTTAATTAATAAAACCAAAGTCGATAGTAATAAATTTGATTTTATTAAAAAACGGCAGTACCTGATTTTTGAAAAATATGCACCTGAAGTTAAACTTCCAGGAAATGCAAAAACTGTGGGGATAAATCAATCTTTCAATACACACACAATATACCCGTTATACTATAATTTCTTTACCAGTCTTGGCTTCAGGATTGTTCTTTCGGATAAGGTTGATGAGAAGGGTTTGGAAAGAGAGCATACTTCTTTTTGCTATCCTGCTCAACTGTCCTTGGGTTTATTTGCGGATCTAATTGAGAAAAATCCCGACTATTATTTTATTCCCGAAGTTCTTGAGATGTATGTTGAACCTGCTGCTCCGGATGATAGTCATTCCGTTCCGGGTAATGACGGAACTGTTCATCATAGAATCGATTTCAACAGTACCTGTGTATTCGTCAGCGGTGAACCGTTTTTCTTAAAGCAGGGTTTCAAAGATCTAATTCCTAAAGATAAGCTTATCTCTCCTCTTTTTAATTTTGCAAATGGCTTTGACCAGGAAGAAAATAAATTTATCGAAGTTGCTAAACGTTTGGGAATTGAAGATGAAACTAAAATAAAAAATGCTTTTCAATATGCCCTGAAAATGCAGGATGATTATCAGAATGAACTTTTTGCAATGGGAGAGGAATTCACCAAGTTTTTGAAACAGAATCCTGAGGAGATTGCTATTGTTCTTGTCGGCAGACCATACAGTTCTTTTACTGAACTTGCAAACAAAGGTATTCCTAAAAAATTTGCGTCAAGAGGTGTTTATGTCGTTCCGTTTGATATGTTTGACTACCGCGGACAGGTTGTAGATGATAACCAATACTGGGAAGGGGGTAAGAAGATATTAAAAACCGCTCAGATCATTAAAAGTAATCCCCAGTTGTTTGCAACTTATATATCAAATTTTTCCTGCGGTCCGGATTCCATGCTCTTAACTACATTTCGTTCAATTATGGGTACTAAACCATCATTGACTCTTGAGCTTGACGGACATACTGCAGATGCGGGTATAAATACAAGAATCGATGCCGCGCTTGATATAATTAAAAACTATAGGAGGGTTCAATATAAAATAAGCGATCCGGATTTTAGTGATTTTATTCCCGCGAAAATAATATTTGATTCCGAACAGGGATACTTCATTTCTTCAAGCGGAGAAAAAATTCCTTTGTCAAATCCAAAGATTGATTTATTAATTCCTTCGATAGGCGATCTGGCAGCTCCAATGTTTGCCGCTGGATTACGAAGTCAGGGATTCAATGCAATTGCAATGCCCGAAGGGAATGCGGAAATATTAAAGTTGGGCAGATCCGTCTCAAGCGGGAAAGAATGCCTGCCTCTGCTTCTTTGCGTTGGCTCTTTACTCGATTATTTAGAAAATAAATGGGATGGAAAACAATATGTTGCGTTTTTCATTGTCCAGGGAGCAGGTAATTGCAGGCTTGGACAATACCCGGTTTTTATCCGTGAAATTATTAAAAGGAAAAGACTAAAGAATGTTGCGACTTTAATCTTGATGAATGACGACGGCTTTGCAGGCTTGGGCCCTAACTTTGCAATGAGGGGTATGCAATCTATTTTTATAAGTGATGTCCTGGATGATGTCCGTTCTGGTATTATGACACACGCAATAAATCCTGATGATGGATTAAAAATATTTTCTGAAGAATTTGATAAGATGAACCTTGTTTTTGAAAAGAATCCAAGTAAAATATATAACACCTTAAAAAAATTCGCCGGGGTTATTAAAAATAAAATACCGTCTCGAGTTCCAATAAGCCAGGCTAAATATATTGCTCTTTGCGGCGAGATTTATGTAAGGCGTGATCACTTTTCCCATAAATGGCTGAACAAACATTTTGCACTAAAGGGATTTATTCTTAAAGATTCTTATATAAGTGAATGGGTCTATTATATAGATTATCTTTTAAAGCAAAAACTTTTAGAACCTGAAACTTCCTACCGGAAAAAGCTGGAAAGGCTTATAAGGGTTTTGTATATGAGAATAGCCGAGTACAAAATTAAAAAAATCCTGACAAGAACCGGCTATTATAAATTCTCGTTAACAAAAGTAGAATCGCTGCTTAAAAGAAGCAGCCATATCCTTCCTCTGGAATACAAAGGAGAACCCGGAATTACACTTGGAGTAGCATTGCATGAGACAATTGATAAATACTGCGGCGTCATAAACCTGGGTCCCTTCGGATGTATGCCCACTAGGTTTACCGAATCACTAGCTGCAATGGAAATGAAAGTTGAAAATAAAATATTTGCAGAAAGACTAATAAACAAAAATTATAAGTTGCCCGAAGTTTTTAACGGTAAAATGAATATCCCTTTTTTAACTATTGAAACTGATGGTAATGTTTATCCGCAAGTTATCGAAGCCCGTCTCGAAACTTTTATATTGCAAGCAGAACGCGTTGCCGGTTTAATAAAAGAAGCTAAGCTTAACGGTTGGGGCAAAGTAAAAGCATCTTCAAAATGAGAATAAGTTTCAATGAAAAATCCTGACTATTAAAAATATTACAGCATGATTGAATAATTGATACAGTCGCGTTACCATCACGAAAGTTTAACTTCAACGCTCTTAATTTTATCTTCCATAGTTTGTTCTCTGTCCGTTCTTGTACCGATCCTCATCGAAGTAGAAATTCTTGGCGCTCCCATTTCATGAACCGCTTGGTGACATATTTTTACGATTGCAAATACTTCGTCCCATTCACCTTCTACATTTGTACCGTATGCATGCATCTTATAGTTTAATCCGCTTTGCTGTAATATTTTTTGTATCTCAGCAATATACTTGGAAACAGAAACCCCAACTCCTATTGGTATTACGCAAAAATCAATTATCGTGTTCATTGTATATCCATCCTGGAATTTTATTAAATAATAATCTTTTAGGTAATTTGAACTACATGTTGAATTTTATACCCGTTAATTTTTCAGATACATCCCATAATTTTGATGATATATTTTTATCATGAGACAGGGCATTGGACTCAACCTTCTTAGGGTAGCCTCTCCATTCTTGCCAGCCGGAAGGACCGAAATAATCGCCTCCGGTTACGTCTGCAGCAGTTGCGGCGTAAAGTGTAGGAAGCGCACCAATCTCAATTTTGCTTGTGTCATTTTATTTCCTTCACTTTAATATAAATTGTTGAGACATTCTAAATTTTAGCTTCTGTTTTATATCCTAACTTGATGATAATATAATCCTTTAGCAATTCGATAATTTTTTGTTTTTTAGGGTAAACTTTTCTTGTTCAAGTTTTAGCTGCTTATTCAAAAGAAAATATTATTTTGTATTGCATTTATTTTTATTTTAACATCAATTCTAACCGGTTTAAATATACGGTAGATGAAAACTAAATTAATATGCCACAGTACACATTTATAAAAGATATTGTAATAATACTTCTTGTTTCCCTTCCCATAATCTATCTTTTTAAGAAAATTAACATCCCAAGTATCCTCGGCTTTCTTGTAGCAGGTCTGATTATCGGTCCTTATGGTTTTAAACTTATTGCGGATATTCAAAATATAAAAGCGATGGCTGAAGTAGGGGTAATGCTGCTGTTGTTCACCATTGGATTGGAAGTATCTTTAACGCGGCTGGTGAAAATGAAAAAGATGCTCTTTTATGCCGGCGGTCTTCAAATTGTAATTACAATAACTGTCTCTTCTTTTATTTTATATCTGTTTAAGATTCCTTTTAATCAGGCTGTTTTTTACGGTATGCTAGTCAGTCTTTCGAGTACTGCAATTGTTCTTAAACTTCTTTCCGACAGGAATGAACTGGAAACTCCCCAGGGCAAAATTTCTCTTGTAATATTAATATTTCAGGATCTTGCAGTTGTTCCAATGATTATTCTTATTCCGGTAATGGGGGGAAATGAAAATTTTACTATCGGTAAAATATTGTTGCAGTTGTTATACGCATTTGCTTCGGTCGGAGTTATAGTGTTTCTTGCAAAATTACTAATGCCTAAAATTTTGCATCAGCTTGTGAGACTGAGAATACGTGAGGCATTAACGGTAGGAACAATTATGTTATTATTGGGTACTGCATATCTTACTCATGCCATCGGACTATCGTTTGCCATAGGTGCTTTTATTGCTGGTTTAATATTATCGGAATCGGATTACAGTCACCAAATAACAGCAGAAATACTTTCGTTCAAAGATGTGTTCAACAGTATATTTTTCGTGTCAGTAGGCCTTTTATTGGACCTGCAGTTTGTGGTTGATTATTTCTTCCTCCTTTTAGCGGTTACGGCGGGAATAATAATCCTTAAGTCTTCAATCATTACAGTTTTAATAAAAGTAATGAAATATCCTTTAAGGATAGCAGTAATGACTGGTTTGGTGCTTTCACAAGTGGGAGAGTTTTCATTCGTATTGTCGCAAGCGGGATTAAGGTTTAATTTAATTAGTCTTAATTTTTATAACGCATTTCTCGCATCATCAATCTTTACAATGTTGTTGACTCCGTTCTTTATCAAACTTGCTCCGGCACTTGGTTTTAAGATCGGCGATATTTCATTACCTCAAAAGAAACAAGATAAAAACAATTTGAGCGGACATGTAATTATAGTTGGTTTCGGGTTAAACGGAAAAAATCTAGCGCGTGTATTAAAGGAGACGGGAATTAGTTATATAGTAATTGAAATGAATCCAGAAACTTTTAAGCAAGAAAAAGAAAAAGGTGAAAGGATAATCTTCGGAGATGTCATCAGAGAGGGAATACTTCATGTCGCTGGGCTTGAAAGAGCATCCGTAATTGTCTACGCAATTTCTGACCCGGTTGCCTCAAGAAGGGGGTTGCAAATTGCTAAAAAAATAAATCCAAATGTCTATGCGATAATAAGGACACGCTATACCTCCGAAATCGATGATTTGATAAATTTGGGAGCCGATGAAGTAATACCCGAAGAGTTTGAAACTTCATTGCAAATATTCAGTAAGGTATTGGAGAAGTTTCATATACCTCTTAACATTATAATGAAGCAAGTTTCGTTATTAAGAGGCGAGTCATACAATCTAATGCGCTTGGAAACCGGCGGTGTAAACTCACTTGTAAATATTGATGAATTGCTGGCAGCTGGGTTAACGGAGACTTTTTATGTCGCAGAGGATAATGTCCATGCGGGTGAAAATATGCGCGAGCTTGATTTAAGAGCTTTGACTGGGGCAACCATTATAGCAATTGTGCGTGGAGAAAAAACAATAACAAATCCTGTAAGTGAAGAAAAAATACTTCCGCACGATACTATCGTAATTACCGGAACTCACAAGACTGTTGACGATGCAATTGATTATCTCAACGGGGGTGAAAAGTAAAAGTGGAGGAAGTAGAAATTTCTCCACTTAAACAAGGAGATTCTGACTTCCGTCACAATGACTAAAAACCCGGACGTTAGGAACGAGAAAATATAATTACATACACTACTTGAAAAATTATTTTAGAAATACCATTTTTTTAGTCTCTGCAAAATTACCTGAGGTCATTCTGTAAAAATACGTCCCGCTTGAAATAACATTACCTGAAGAATTTCTCCCATCCCACATGACAAAATAATCTCCCGGATTGTAGTATGAATTAACTAAAGTTCTAATTAATTGTCCGGAGATGTTAAAGACTTCTATCTTTACGTTACCTTGCTTTGGAACGTGATAACGTATAGTAGTAGTGGGGTTAAAAGGATTTGGATAGTTGTCTTCAAGGGAATATTTTGAAGGTGTTTTTAATGTTTGCTCTATACCGTTTACTGAATTTGAATCCACGGGGAAAACTTGAAATTCATAGATTGAATATCCATATTGTGTGCCCCTCTGAATTCCCAGCATCTTTACAAATCTTGCCTGTGAGGAAATAGAAATATTTGACAAACCACCGGTTCCGTTAGTAATATGCTGAGCTATAGTCCAATTCAATCCGTTGCTGGAAATTAAGATTTCAAATTCCTTTGCATAAGCTGCTTCCCAACTAATAACAACCTTATCAATGTTATAAACGGCTCCAAGATCAACCATCAGCCATTGCGGATCACTAAATTGTGAAGACCATCGCGTAGAATTATTTCCGTCTACTGCATAAGAAGCAGGATAGCTTGACGATTCTAGCGAAGATGCCGTAGCGGACTTCCCGATTGCAATATCTGTCGCAGGCTTCGGAATTACAGTTACTGTGTCCGTACAGATATTATTTACAGTAGATAGTTCATCGATTGAGTTATCTCCGTTAACTGCAGCTTCCACTTCAAAGTTTCCGAGCTGGTTAGCACTCCATGAATTTTGTGTTGTATCCGGACTTGTGTTTGCGCAAACTAATGCCATTCCGCCGGTTGGAATCGAACCTTTAAATTCTACTGAACGGCTTACCTCAGTTCCGTTTATGCTGAATGTAACTAAATGGGTCGCGTTTAAAGGGCTTGGTGCTGTCCCTTGATTTTTTACCATCGCTAAGAATATTACTTTATCTCCTTTTAATGGAAAACGTGGGAACCATTTAATATTTGTTATTACTAGATCCGGTTTTAATGCTGCCGGTGTAATTGTTACGTTTGCAGAGTCGGGCAAATTATCGGATGAATCGCCTATTCTGACTGTGTAAGTTCCCGGATCAACTTTGTATGAGCTTGAAGTTTCATCATAATAATAAAGTTCATCATTAGTCAATGCAAATGTAACTGTTTTTGTCTCACCCGGTTGAAGATTGATTCTTTGAAATCCCTTAAGTTGTTTTATTGGCATCCAAATATTAGATATTTGGTGCGACAGATAAAGTTGTGCAACTTCATCTCCGGCAACGGAACCGGTATTTGTAACATCTACGGTAACAGTAATGTTTTGCCCTAAAGGAACAGAAGAGGGGACGACTAGGTTAGAAAACTTAAAAGTCGTGTAACTCAAACCATAACCAAAGGCAAACTCCGGTGTGTAACCCATTTGATCGAACCATCTGTAACCGGCTCCGAATTCATTATCATAACTAAGAGTATAAGCCGGAAGTTGTAAATCTGACTGCGGCATAGTTACAGGCAGCTTTCCGCCCGGATTATAATCCCCGAAGATTACATCGGCAATAGCATTTCCCCCTTCTTGTCCCGGATAAAATCCATATATCAATCCTTTAATATTTTGAATACATTCATGAAGCCCGCAGATACCACCGCTTTCAATAACGCATATTAGATTTTTGTTGACTGAGCCTAATTCATTTATCAAATTTTCCTGCTGACCTGGTAAAACAAAAGAGTTTCCAACCCTGTCAAAGCCTTCTCCTTCCTGCGTACCGTCAAGCCCCCCGATATAAATTACATAATCTGCATTTTGAGCCGCAAGTCTTGCGGCAGCAAAACCCGTAGTATCACTGCTGTTGATATCGCATCCCTTAAAATAAGTTACTTTAGTTGCACCGATTTTATTTATAATTCCTGCAACGGGGGAAACCGAATAAAAGGGTGTAACCCAACTGCTTCCGGAAGCATCTGTTTGACATATATTCGCACTCGGTCCGATTACAGCAATTGTTTTTACTGTACTTTTATTTATCGGAAGGATGTTATCCTGATTTTTTAATAACACGAGGCTTTCTTTTCCCGCTTGTAAGCAAAGCTGTTGATGAGCAATGCTATTTACGTCATTTCCGTTTCCCGGCAAATAATAATCCAACAAACCCGATAGAATTTTTGTCCGCAAAACATCTTTAACTGCATTATCGATGGTAGACATAGATACCGAATTATTATTTACTGCAGTTAAAAGATTATCTTGATATTGAGTATCTCCCATATCTATATTACAACCTGCGTTGACGGCGGTAGCAGTAGTCCAAATTGATCCCCAATCAGATACTACGTAAAACGGGTAGCCCCAGGCATTTCTTAAGATATTAGTAAGAAGATTTGGATTTTCAGCACACTTTTGACCGTTAATTAAATTATATGCATTCATCACGGAAAGCACTCCGCCTTCTTGCACGGCAGTTCTAAAATTCAGACCATACTCCTCCATTAAATTTCGCTGGCTAATTGTAATATTGTTTGTTGTGCGGTTATTTTCCTTTCCGTTTACGTTAAAGTGTTTTGCAGTAGCAATACAACCGGTGCTTTGAACTCCTTTTATAAGATTAAAATTAATTTGAGCGCATAAATAAGAATCTTCACCTCCGCTTTCAGGGCTTCGTCCATATCTTGGATCACGGCAAATATCCATTGCGGGTCCAAGCATTTGGTGAATTCCTTTCCCTCTAAATTCCTGCCCCATAGCAACACCAACTTGATGAATTAAATCCTTATCCCAAGTAGCAGTCATTCCGATTCCTACAGGAAAACTTGTAGCCATACCGTTTCTTACACCATGAGGGCCGTCCGACATAATCAAACCGGGAATTCCGAGCCGTGTATTATCTGCGGTGTTCATTCCTCCTTCTTGATGAAGTTGAAGAATTTTTTCGGCAAGTGTCATTTTTGAGATTAGGCTGTCAATACGGTTGTCTAAGGTTTGAGCGAAAAGTGTCTGGTATTGAATGAAAAAAATGGTCAAGATTAAATAAAAAATGGAAGTAAATTTCTTATATTTCATCACTAATTACCTTTTAATGTATGAGAGGGTATTTTATAAAAGGCGGTCAATAATTAGACCAAGAAGAATGAACCCGGAACTTTTCAAACTGATCAATATTATTGATTTTGAGTTTATAATTATATGAAGATTTTACAAAATAATAAGAGTTGCTTATCATTTTAATAAAAATGACCATTAAAACTATTTAAGAAAAAGACACTTAACAATTGATTGGATAGATTGTTTTTTTCTGATTATTTTTATTAAAAGCTTTTATTTGATATAAGGGCACTTCTAAAAACTTCAATACCTGCCTGCCGGTAGGCAGGTTCTCTGCGAACGTTGCGTATTCTTTGCGTTCTCTGCGTTAAATATTTATAAAAGATAGTTTTTAGAAGTGCCCATAATTTATTTATGCTAAAAAGGAACAGAAATAAGATGAAAATTAGATTTACTGTATTTATTTTTTTAGTATTCTTTTCGTTAAAAGGAATTGCTCAAACAGAATCTAAGAACGGAGCAAATAATAAATTTAAGGTAGATTCAACCGCACTTTGGCAGCCTGGTATGAGCATTATGCAGCATATTCGTGAAGTTTGCGCAAAAGCAAAATTCCCTGATTTTGGTAAATGCTTTGTCACGCAAATGAAAGTATCGGGTGCCTCACCTCAGGCAGTTGAGTTTGCTAAAATGACAGATAATCAAGGTTATCTGAGGGATTTTAAGAGATTTGGGATAGTAGATGTAGCTTACTCTAATTTTCCCTTCCGTGCAAATGAAAATCAAGTATGTTTTCTTGTAAACGGGTCTCCAAATATGATTGATGTTGACGATTATAATTTAATGCCGTTAAAAGGTATTAAAAAAAATATAGTTTATAAAGTGATTGCATCAAAATATCCCGATGTGACTATATGGCCCGGTGATAGATCAGGAACTAATTATCCCGTAATGTTAAATTTACCGGGAGGAGGGGAAAGGTTTATTTTTAGTTATCAGCTTCAGAAGGGCTGCCATGCATGTGCAATTTTAGGAAATGCAAAATTTGCATTTGATTTTAATAGGAGCGGAAAATTTCTTGGGGTAAAGGTTATTAGTGTAGAAACAATTTCTCAGGCAAAGTAATGGCAAAAAAAAATCAATCTCTAATAAATTTTCTTTCGACCGATGGACTTAATCGTCTCGCAGAATATAGAGCGGACGTAAAATGGATTGAAGATAAATTAAGAAGTCCAGAATCAATATTTATCCCGGTACATAATCAAAAGAATTTATTTGAAAATACCTCCACCCATAAACTTGATCTTAAACCTAAACTTGAACTTGATCTTAGCCCCACTCCCGTCTTCTTGTCATTTGAAGAAGTTTCTAATTTTAGTACCGGTGCCTACTCGGTATATTTTCTCGGCGAAATCGAAGAGAAGTTTTACTTTGCTGTTAATTTTGAAAGTGCCGGTAAAGAAGTTGAAGATGAATTGCTTAAGCGGGGAAGATTTGATGAGTTCCGGAAAATTATGTCTTTAATGAATCCGGTAAATGCATCCCTATTGGCGTATGCCCGCGCTCTTACACATTGGCACTCGCGGAATAAGTATTGCGGTGTATGCGGCAGTATAACCCGGAGTGCTGATTCCGGTCATAAAATTGTATGTACAAATCAAACTTGTTTGACTGAATATTTCCCGCGTACAGACCCTGCTATTATTGTCTTAGTTAGCAAAGGTAATCGCTGCCTATTGGCTCGACAAAGGCAATGGCCAAAAGGACAATATTCAAACATTGCCGGTTTTGTTGAACAGGGTGAAAGCCTTGAACTGGCTGTCAAAAGAGAAGTATATGAAGAAACAGGCATAATGGTTAATAAAATTTCATATCATTCATCCCAGCCCTGGCCCTTCCCCGGCTCTTTGATGATTGGATTTCATGCCTCTGCTGAAAACCTTAATATTTCTCCTCATGATAATGAACTTGAAGACATTCGATGGTTTACTCGCCAAGAAATTATTAAAAGCCTTTCAGATAAAACCCTAAGATTTCCTCCTCCAATCTCAGTTTCATTCAAATTGATCGAACACTGGTTCGATAAAGTCGGTCAAGAAAAATTAAGAGATCTTGTAAAATAGAAAAAGTTGTTATGTCAACCAATCTGCCAAAGATTCACCATAAATCCCACCGAAGCCGGAAGAAATCCTTCCTAATTTTACTGTCATTTCGCCTGGAGGAAGAAATCCCTCTTTTATAGTTGTCATTTCGATCGAAGGGTTTACCCCGTATGCGGGGAGAAATCCCAACCATAGCATTCTTCTCATATTAACCCTGAGTCATTTGTGTGCTCACTATTGAAAATTCACAATTAACTATTCACTACCATGCCAAAAGAAGACAAAATAAAACTCGCAATAGAACTGATAAAATTCTTTCTATACCTCGTAACATTGATAATCTCAATTGCCTTTGCCTTCAACTCAATGGATAAGCGCATATCAATAATCGAATCCGAAATGAAATACAAAGTCAACACCACACTACTCCTAGAAAAACTCGATCAAGTCAAAGACGACATCAACAAAAAAATCGAATCCGAAATCTCCCGTGTCTCCGTCCCGCCACTGTCGGGAAAAGTCAAAAAATAAAATTGTCATTTCGACCGAAGGGAGAAATCCCATTTTAGACAGTTTTGAGACCTCTCTTTACGAATAGGAGAGTTCTGCAACGCTCTCGTTAGACAGGTTAAGTTTTTCCTAATCCCGTAGGGATGAAATATTTCTAGCAATAATTAAAGAAAAAACAAATAAAGTCCCGTAGGCACGATTTTGTAATTTAAAATCAATTAAAATTTCACTATATTTTTTCCAAAGAAAGAAAGCATTATGAACAAACCAAAATTTTCTTTAGACAAAGCTCAAAAGGCTGTAGAAATTTCTTCGAAAATTGAAGGTCATAAAATCCCGCATAAAAAAACTAATAATCCCAAAAGGGCTAAATCTAAAGTGAAAAATTAATGTCAAAGTACGCCCAGGACAAAAACTACATTTATTACAAAAACACAAACGTTCCAATTAACAAACTCAACATACGAGATCTGAAAACCTTAGAAGGAGAGGAAAGGAAATTACTGTTAGAAGGATATAAGTATTTTCACGAAAATCTAACAGATTCTACAGCCTTCGACGAAATTTATTTTAAAGAGCTACACAGAAAAACTTTCCATAAACTTTACGATTTTGCAGGGAAATACAGGACAGTAAATATTTCAAAAGGATTCTCTACTTTTTGTCAAGTAAGATTTCTAGAGCAAACATCAAGAGAAATTTTCAAAAAGTTTGCCTACGAAAATTATTTGAAGGATTATTCAACAAAGCCAAAAGAAGAATTTGCTAATAAAATTGCCTATTACATGTGTGAAATAATTGCACTCCACCCTTTTTTTGAACTGAATGGGAGAACAACACGATTGTTTTTTGATATTATTGCCACATATAATGGATATGAATACATTGATTATCATGGCGCACTCGAAACAGAAGATGGAGATAATAAATTTATAAAAGCATCAATCGATTGTATGATTGGAAATGATAGCCAAATGAATCAAATAATTTTAAATGGATTGAAAAGATCTGAATAATACTTTCTCACAATCAATTTTAAGTCTGCCTTACTCTGCTGTAGCCTTCACTTGATTGACTTAGTCGTTTCAAAACACTTTCCTTTCCGTAAAATTTATCTTAATATTTCGACAACCGAAGGGAGTGCCTGCCCCGTTTGCCCCGTATGCGGGGTTTGCGGGAAAAAATCCCATTCAAACTCAGTTGTCATTTCGAATCCGGCTTCCCCAAACTTCTCTGTCATTTCGAATCCGGCTTTAGTCGGTGAGAAATCGCCAGCTCAACTCTACTCTAATTTAAAATAAAAAAGCCCAATGATCGGGCGACCATCGGGACCTAACTCTTTTTGCTCAAAAGGCAGGGGAGAACCTTTTGAAAGAGTCATACCTAACATAAATATTAGATTGCTTTTTATCAAGTAACGAACAATAATCAATCTACTCTTTTTCCACTAGTTTCTCGTCACTAGTTACTTGTCACTAATTTCTCGTCACTACTTTCTCGTCACTACTTTCCTCAAAACTCAAAACCATAAAAGGAAAAATTTATACCTTCAAATTTAGACTCTATCCCACCTCCGAAATCTAATTTTGTAGAATAATATTGAATATCAAAATGATCTGCAATAAAATTAAAAGATCTGTTATTGGTATATGATTTTAACAAAGTAAATATTCCTTTTAATCTAAATCCTATACCGTTCGACTCATCATTATAATAACCACTTCCGTCAAACCTTCCTATCAGAACGGAGAAAGTCTCAAATAAATCAAATTCAGGCCCCTTATGAACGACAACATTTTTATCACTTTTTAATTCAAACAGGTTCCTGCCAATATTGATGTCTCCTATCCCGCTTTTATATGTAACAGGTCCAAACCCTTCAATAGGATTAATTAATAAATTATCTGCATCTACAGTGAAATCATATCCAAATAATCTAAATAAATTATTGTTAAGTTTAATATCTAACCCGGTTGACAAAGTGTATCCTAGTCGCGCTGTCCTCGGCAAAGGGTCTGACTGGCCTGGATCAATATAAGAAACTTCTCCTCCTTGATTCAGTCTGGAATATCCTATTGAAAAATTGAAATATGGCACTGCCGGAATATTTTGCAATAAATAAAATTTATAATCATGATCAATCAATTTTACAACCGGTACTGTTAATAAAAAACCATAATCTATCGTTGTTGGTTTTGCAGTTATGTTTTTTAATTGTGCGGTATTCATTATAGGTTCAACACCAAGCAGAGAATTTATGCTTTTATATGTAATGCCTATATTAAATTGAATATAATAGTCTATACCAATTCCTAAGCTATAAGCATCAAATTCATCATAAGAATTATATGAATATAATTTATGTCCAGACTGATCTGTAGCTGTAAATGTGCCATAATCCAATTTTGAATGAATATATCCAAAACCCGCACTTAGATTTAAACCATTTAATTCGTTCTTAAAATTATAACCGATATCAACCGCGCTATTTCGATAAGTCAATGAATTTAGATTGAGCCAATTTACATTTGAAGGATAAAGTTCGTATGAAAGATTATTAGTCTGACTGAAATGACCAAGCTGAGCGGGATTATAATAAAAGCCAAAAGGATCATCGTTTGGTAAAGATGTACCAACCATTCCCAACCCGTTTAATCTTGGTGATGGATTCAGATAGAGCATTTGTAATGCAGCTTGACTTTGAGCCTTTAATATTGAAACACTAAATATTAACAAAAATATTAAGCTTATAATTTTAGTAGTACGCATTGAAACCTCCCATTTTTAACATTAAAATTATTTTTAAGTCAAATAAAATTAAATTTTATTAATAGCATATCAAAATAAAAGTAAATAGCCCTTTATAATTAATTATTTTTACCCGGATTTCTTTATCCACTTTTAACTTCTACTATTGCCTTTCCTGAAGTAATTCGGCATTCTAAGTGCGGCTTTCTAATTGCCGTTAATCATATTTTGCTGACGCAGCCAAATTGACGGCAATAAAAAAGCCGCATACGGCATTATCTCTATTCGACATTTCAATGCAACAATGCCCCCTCCGTTCGTCTCTGCATTCCGCTTCTTTCGCAAGCTCACTCCGCTCCATTCCGTTCCTCCCTGCCTGCCGGTAGGCAGGTTCACATGTGAAAAATATTTAATATTTATTTTACAAATAAGAATAAGCAAAATATTTGTTATTATTTTCTTGCTCTGTATATAGATTATTCTTTACCTTTCAATATAAAAGTAAAGGGACTTCTTTAGTTTTTGAATTTTACTAGTGGAGGTACTTTTGTTAAGAATATTACTGTTTCTTTCTACTCATTTGTGTTGCTGCAAGTGCACAAAAATCAATCAATCCCATACAAACTCACAATCAAGTAAATCAAACATTTATATAATAACCAAGGAACTGGGGTTGAAGTGGTGGAAAATAGTTGAAGATAATTTCTGTTTAAATTCAACAGAATTCTTTAAAGAAACATTTTGTTTCTAAAAGCATCTTTGGGATAATACCAATAATTCAGGAGGAAGCTCAAAACAATGAAAACTAACAAACCCAGGTACACAACAATTCTTATTTTATTAATCTTTATAACTAATTTTATATATAGCCAGGATAATTCCACTGAAATTCTAAATCGTGCAAAATTATTGATGATCGATGGTAATTATGTAGAAGCAATAAAGGCTTTAAAATCATTAACAGAGATTGATTCAACAAATGTGGATGCTTTTTATATTCTTGGGACCGCATATAAATCAATATCAGACTTTTCCAAATCAGCAAGTGTTTTTAACCATGCAATTAAGGTTAAACCAAATGACCCAAAAATATTATTAGCCCTTGGAGATGATTATTTTTCTTTTGGCATGATGGATGAAGCTGAAAAAATCGGACAAAGAGCTTTTGAGATTGATTCTACAGACAATCAAATTAAGCTTTTTCTAGCAAAGGTATATTCGGCTGAAAACAAATGGAAAAATGCAGAAGTTATCTATTCTAATCTTGCTGCAAGCGACTCCGGTAATAGTTATTTATTTGAAAGGTTAGGAAAATGCAAATCTTCACTCGGGAAAATTAAATCAGCAATAAATGATTATGAAATCGCGTATCAACTAAACCCCAAAAATTTAGGAAACATTCTTAATTTAAGTTATTTATATTACCTTCAAAAGCAAATTGATTCTGCGATTAGTGTTGTTTATAACGGACTAAAATATTTTCCTAATTCAATAGATCTGGTAAACCGTATGGGGGATATATTTTTTATTGTCTCCAACTGGGATTGGGGGGCAAAAACCCTCGCCTTTAGGCGAAGACTTTAGTAGATTAGCTATATGGAGAATTATCGAAAAAGCAGTCATAGTGTCTATGACCTAAAATACCATATA
>JAKAFW010000069.1:0-9594 GCA_021817845.1 Bacteroidota bacterium | reverse complement strand
TATATGGTATTTTAGGTCATAGACACTATGACTGCTTTTTCGATAATTCTCCATATAGCTAATCTACTAAAGTCTTCGCCTAAAGGCGAGGGTTTTTGCCCCCCAATCCCAGTTGGAGACAATAAAATTAACAAAAAATTAGGACGAGGGATTTTTATACTAATAATTTTTTCACTAAAACTCATCATGCTTTTAATGTTTAATTTTTTATGGAAATTCCATTATATTTCAAGAAGTACTCAAAGAACAAATAAGCTTGTTCATTAGATTCAGGAGTTGGAGTATGATGAGCACGGTTTGTCATAGCTACACGGTTTTTATACCCAAGTAACCGATTTACTTCGATAGAATAATTTAAAGGGATCCATCTTTTGGGAGTATCTTCAGAACCACCAGAAACAAGAAAGGGTCTTGGCGCCATTAATGCATGTAATTCTTGAAGATCATAACCTTCAGCAACTAGTTTTGGGTAGAGACCGTTGGCGGGATTTTGCTTAGTAATCATACCTCTTTTTCGCCAAGGTGGAGTGGTGTAGCCAAGATACCATGGTTCCCAATAATTTATATTCGGACGTGATTCATCAAAAACAATTCCAGGATCAGACCAAACAGCACAAGCGAACTTATCGAACAGGCACGAAGCAAACATAGCCCATTTACCACCAAAGGAATGCCCCATAATACCAATTCGCGAAGAATCAACCATAGGTAATTTTGAAAGGACGTACCATGCGTTTGCAGCAGCATAAGCCAGCATGGAAAGTGGCTCAACCCGAGCATTTTTAATGTTAGGGTAATACAATGAATATGTTTTTGCTTGAGTAGCGTCTGTAGTTCCAATTGAGAGAGTAACGAAACCTCTTTTTGCAAGCTGATAGGCGAAATCACGATTAGGCTTTCCAAATCCGATAGCAGTTTTAGGTTCGTAAAAGACTGTAATTACTGCGGGCATCTTTTTATTGCCATCTGGGACTAAAAGATATCCTTCTGTTTTTTCATTAGGAGTCCAATAGAAACTAACTCTATACTGCGTTAGACCATCTCTTCTTGTTGTATCCAAGAATTCCAGTTTTTGATTTGTCATTAATGGCGGCCATTTTCCCATCATTTTAGTCCATCGTGTAAGTATCTCTTTTCTTCTCTTTTCCCAATCATTTGGTGTTTTTACAAGCTTTCCGTCATAAAATTTTAATGGGGAGCGATACTTTCCAAATTTATACTTATACTTTTTCGGAGGTAAAAAAAACGGTGCAATCTTTTTCCATATAGCTGCACGAGCGACTGAATCAGATTCATTTATATTTTGTCCTTTTAAACTGATGGAAGTAGAAATAATAATAAGCAGAGACAATATGAATATCTCTAATAAAGATTTCATTCTTGACAAATTTTTAAAATTATTTTTTCTCATCTTAAGAAAGATACTTTTATTCATATATCTAACATCCTTTTTAGTGAATTTAATCTTCTTCATTAATTGTTTTCTTATTTTTGGATTTTAAATTAAAATATGTTTTACCAAATGATTTCTAATATAATGTTAGTTATTTATCTGTAATATTCTAAAAGTTTCCTGAACCTATACTTCCATCTATCACGTCAAAAACTTTACATACATATTTATTGCCGGTAATCTAAGACCTATTTATTATATTTTTCCCCATTATTCAACAATCCGAACACATTCGTAATTTCAATCGTTTCCCATTGCCGTAATTAAATCTTTAGGTATTTGAAAATTTTGGGTTTGGATGATATAATTTTTATAACTAGTTTATGAATCATACCCATAACATATTGCTAAATTATCTTTGAAGCCGATTCCCTATCAAGATAGAGAATGGAATTATCGTGTTTTCGCAAAACAGAAGCAGGGCAATCCTTATTAATTTTTTCTCTTATTACTTTAAACACAGCATTAGATTTTGTGTGGCCAGGAACAACTACAAAAAGATATCTACCGGACATTAACGTTGGAATTGTCAAAGTAATGGCCTTTATAGGCACCAAATCTAAAGATGCAAAGCAACCATCATTTACTTGCTGCTGTCTGGAAATATTATCCAGGTTTACTATTTTTACCAGTTCAGGATCTGCAAAATCTGCTGCTACAGGATCATTGAAAGCAATATGCCCATTTTCACCGATACCCATGCATATAATATCAATAGGCGCTTGTTTTAATAAGTCAGCATATCTTGCACACTCTTCCATCAGATTATTAGAATTTGAGTCGATGGAATATACTTTCCCTAGACTTATTTTAGCATAAATCTTTTCTCTTAAATATGTGCTGAAGAGTTGTGATGATTCATCTTTTAATCCAAGATATTCATCCATGTGAAATGCAGTAACTCTTGTCCAATCAATTCCTTCCTGCAAAGAAAGGAATTCCAATAACTCATTTTGCGAAGGTGCTGCTGCAAATATCATTCGGACATATTCTTGATTGTCAAGAAGATCCTTTAATTTATTTCCTACCTCAATTGCAGCTTGCTCTCCCATTGACTGCCTATCTGAATAAACTTTAACTTTTAATTCGTCAATTTCAAATTCCTTTAGTACTAATTTTTTATTCATTTCTTAGAATCTTATTATTAATGATCTTAAAAATATTATTTATGATTTAACCAAACGTACAACAAACCAATTAAAGGAGCTGGCCTTTAACGAACACATTACTAATTTTTATTTTATAATTATTATTTATTTCTTTTATATCCATTATTATTATATCAGCACTTTTCCCTACTTCAATACTCCCGGTAAATGTATTTTGCTTTGCATTATCTATTTTAAAACTAGGCTCATATATACCCAGTACTTTTGCCGGATTTTTACTGCAAAGTGCAGAAGCATTTATTATAGCTTCATCAAAGCTTAACGGAGAGTGCAACTTATTCCAAATCCCTTCAATTGGATTTGTAAGCCAAGTTAGTAGATTTGAGAAAGCCTTATCCATTGTAAGCATACTTCCGAACAAAGCATATTCTCTATCGGCAATTTGCAAATATTTTCCGTTCTTACTTACCGTTCCATCAATTCCTAATACATGAATTTTTTTTATTCCTTTGAATGCAGCAGTGAACATACTATCTGTAATCGCACATACTTTGTCAAATCCTTTTCTTTTAATTGTGTCCATTACATATGCTTTATCAACATGGTAGCCATCTACAATTATTTCGGCAAACATATTTGAATCGCGAAGGATATTTTCTACTGCGCCACCTCCACCAAAAGGTTTAGTAGAAGAGCCAGTGGGTCCATTTAAGAAATGAATTGCTAAAGTCAAACCACTTTTAATAGCCTTTTGATATTGTGTTCCGGTAGCTCCGGTATGACCGGCAGCGCATACAATATTATTTTTGAAAAGATATTTTATTAGTTCTAAAGCATCGTCTTCCCATTCAGGCACAACGTTTACGATTTTAATAAGTCCGTTCGAGGCTTTTTGCAGTTCATCAAATAATTTAATGGAAGGCTTATTAAAATATTTCGGGTTATGGGCACCTCGATATTCATTCAATTTCATAAAAGTACCTTCGACATAAAGCCCCTCAATAATTCCTTTCCATGGAGAATTGACAAAGTTACTTTTATATAAACTTACGAAGCCAAATACTTTTTTTAGTTGCTCAATCGGGGAGGCAAGGCTTGTCAACAATGCACGAGTAACACCAGTTTTTGCATACGCCATTAAGGCATTGTTAAGACCTTTAATATATGCTGATTTATCAGAAATAAAATTTCCAGAATCAAGTTCATAAACACCGTTAGATAAGTCAAATCCAGCAATGCCGTTGGTATGAATATCTATAAAGCCTGGAAGAACAAATTTGCGGCGGGCATCTAATACTACGTCAACTTTCGAATATTCTTTTTTTTTGCTAATGTTTGAAATAAATCCGTCTTCAATTTCTATTGAGACAGAACTTATCCCCTCCGGCAAGATTGCCAGTCCATTAATTATTTTTATCTTATTTTTCATTTAAGGCACTTTGCAAGACTAACAATTAAACTTGACTTGTGTTGTAAACTAATTTTTCCCAAAAATCGGGATAATTTTCATAGAATATTATCGGTTTGTACCCTTTGTTTTTAGGGAACAACGATCTGTCTTTTAGTCAGTGGAGTGTTGCTATAACCTTTTTCATGAATTCTGATACGGATCTTTTTCTTACCTGACCGTGTAGCTATCTGTTCCTCCGAATATGCGCTGTCGGCAAATAATAAATTGCCTGAACGATAATTATTTACTATGATCTAAAGAATATTTTGACAAACTTAACCGAAGAAAAATTATATCGTGCGATTGAAGCATGGAAACAAGACTGCCAGTTGTAGTACCTTCGTTTTTGTGAGTCCATAAATTTCTGATATTATAAATATTTCGCTTGAAATTTATTCTTCTTTTAGAAAAGGAATCAAAAATTTTATATTCCTTCCATGGAAAATTAATTTCCTTCTTGGAATGACTTCTATTTAAGAAGCATATTGCCCAGTCTCCTTTCTCAAGTGGTTTCAGCCATATTTCAATCCCATCTTTCAATGAATATTTAAATCCTTCGATGCCAAGAGAATCCTGGTCAACAGCAATTGCTTCTTTGTTGGTTAAAATTTCTTTCGTCTCTTTGCTCATATGAAACAAATCGTTTCCTGCTATTAAAGGAGCGGCAAGCATGCACCATAATGAAAAATGGGCACGATCCTCGTTGAAGGACATTCCGTTACCTACTTCCAGCATATCTGGGTCATTCCAATGACCGGGTCCGGCATATTGGCGGATGGAATCTTGCCTATCAACAATTTGCATTACACCAAAGGAATGCCAGGTTCCGTGATTAACAACAGAGTCAAAAACAGGTGAAATATCAGTTGTAGTCCTCCAGAGGTTACCAATTTCTTTAGCCCACCGCCACGGAGCGCTATTTCCCCATTCACAAATACTAAAGACAACCGGTCTACCCGCGGAATAAAGTGCGTTGCGCATAGTTAAATAGGCACCTTCAGGATTTAGAAATTCTGTATTGCACCAATCATATTTTAAGTAATCCACTCCCCACTTTGCATAAGTTATAGCATCTTGATACTCATGTCCGCGGGACGCTGGTTTACCGCCGCATGTATTCCAACCAGCATCGGAATAAATGCCAAATTTCAATCCGAGCGAATGGACATAATCAGCAAGTGCCTTCATACCGGAGGGAAATCTTTCAGGATTCGCATGAATAAATCCCAGGCTGTCCCGTTTCCCCTGCCAATAATCATCAATGTTAATGTATTCATAACCGGCTTCTTTCATCCCGCTTTTTACCATTGCATCAGCAGCTTCGCGTATTAGTTTTTCATTTACTCCGGTACCAATTTTGTTCCAGCTATTCCATCCCATTGGAGGAGTTTTTGCAAGCTCATTATATTTCTGTCCATAAATCATTACAGACAAAAATAAGATTGCAAAGAAAGTCAATTTTCTCATAATTCAAGCCTTTAAATTTATCGCGTAAAGGGAATAAATGATATCAAAATTTGTTTCTATAGCGTAAGAATAAAGAATTACAATTTTAACATTACCAATAAAAACATTTACTATATCCACGGTAAGTGAAAAAAGTAATTTGTATTATAACATCTAAGAACTTTGAGGTATTAAATGTTTATCACCAGTTCAATGCTTACTTTTAATATTTCTGTAAATTCCACCTGGATCCAATCGCTCAGCTAAAGACATCAACATAAACATTTCAGCTTGCTTTAAATTCAATTTCTGAGAAAAAACTATCTGAGAGAGCTGAAATAACTCATGATTTGCAGAATTAGACAAATCATTCCGAGTATGGAAAAAGCGAGAGTAAATAAACTGATGAAAAGGCAAGCCGCAATATTTAGCTCCCCACCAATCTGTAAGCTGCCACTTTCGTTTAGAAAGAGGTATTTGCTGTTCATTTTTGATCCAATTTAGACACCATGAAATTTTAGCAAGTGCAAGTTTTTCGCAATGAGTATTTGAGGATAAAAACGGCAAACCGGCAGAATAAGCTTCCAACACATACATTGGTAACGATGGACCTTGATGTGAAAGCGGCAGAGGTTCAACTTTGCTTAAGTCTAATTTCTTCAGGTAATCCACAATTTTAAACGCTTCATTGAGATATGTTTTGTTGCCTGTGTTGGCATAAAGATTAAATAACATGGATCCAAACAGACTCGAGCTGCACCACCAAGGTCCATCATACTGAGGCCACAATCCGTCGCTAATACCTCCACATGGACGTACATAATTTTTCAACACTAATTTAGCAAACTGTTCGACCGAATGGATAAAGTGTTCACGATCAGCACCATTACACCTGACTGCCGTGGCAAGTACACCCATGGCAATTGACGAACAGTCAGCGGCATACCAATCTCCTATACTCTCTCCGGGCTTACGTTTGTAGTTCATAAAATAAGCTCCTTTTGGGATCATCTTTTTCTGAAACTCAACCATCCGTTTTGACCAAGAGCGAGCAGCAGCCAAATATTTTTGGTTTTTAGTCATATCATAAGCAACACACAATGCCCGGATGCCATACGAATCAACAAAAAATGGATCTTTATTGTTTTTATCCTTGATTTTGACAATTGCTGAATCGCATAGTTGAAAAAATTGTGCTTTGAATTCTGCCTTAGTATCCTGGAAAGTGTTCAAACCAAAAGACTCTTTAGTTTCAAGCAATTCTATTTTCCGAGGAAGCGTTGTTGATGCAAAAACAATGGGAATACTCGAAAACAGTACTATGGCTATAAATATGGAAATATTCTTTGACAATAACTGTGCAAATAACTTTTTCATCTCTAAATCCTTTATTTTTAGGGTTTAGCGAGAATAAACCTTTTTGATATATAACAAATTCTCGCCTCACCCAATTGTATTAATTTATTATTTGCTCCTGAAATATTATTTCATCAATATCATCTTTTTAATGCTCATATAGTTTCCCGCACTTAGCTTATAAAAATAAATCCCAGAGCTCAAATAATTAGCATTGAATTCTATGTTATACCTTCCCGCGGCTTGAACTTTATTAACAAGCTGTGCAACTTTTTGCCCGAGAATACTATAAACCGTAATGTTTACTAATCCACTAGCTGGTATTTCATATTGTATCCTTGTTGATGGATTAAAAGGGTTTGGATAATTTTGTAATAGAGAGAATACTTTCGGGATTCCGTTTGACATTTCATTAACAGCATCAATGATACTTCCGGTAGTAAAACTTCCCACAACTGAGTAAACACTTGCACCACCGATATTAGATGCACTAACATGCCAGTAATACACGGTATTAGCAACAAGGATAGTAGATAAAACAACGGATGTATCCGCTACAGTTGTATCCAATGCAACAGTTGCAAATGTATTATCATTAGAAATCTGCAAACGATAAGATGTTGCCTGCGCGGAAGAATCCCATACAAGTGTTGCATTTCTTGGAACATTTACTGTTCCAAAAGGTGAAATGAGATGAGGTCGGGACGGAATCCCAGTTACTGTGGTAAAAGTATCAACAATAGAAAAGGCAGTAATGCCTCCAGCATTGTATGCTCTAACACGCCAGAAATATTTTTGAAGATTTTGCAATCCTATGAACGCCAGTGTAGTATCAGTTGTTGAGTCATTTACAAAAACTAATGGCGAGAACGATTTATTGACAGACAATTGACATTCGTAACCGGAAGCACCAGAAACTTTACTCCACATCATAACTAAGGTATCCGCGCGTTGGTTCGTCGCATTGTCTGAAGGAGAATTGAGCAATGGTGCCATCCCAGGAGCTACCATTACAGTAAAAGAATCAGGCCCAGCAAAAGCACTCATTCCACCGGGATTAATTGCGCTGACTTGCCAATAATATTTCTGTCCGCCAGCCAGGGTTACTATTTTCGTTGTATCGGTGGTGGTATCATTGATAACAAAGGTAGAAAAAGCTGGATTTATCGATACCTGCCAAATATATTTTAATGCGCCAGATGCTTTACCACATATTAATGTCTCAATAGCCGGCTGATTTATGGCGCTATTGACAGGTGAAATAATAATTGGTGTTGCAGGGAGTTGAACAACAGTGGTAAAAGAATAAACCGATGAGAACATACTTAAAACACCATTGTTATAAGAACGAACATGCCAATAATATTTCGTGCTATTACCAAGACCTATAACATCTTTTGTAGTATCTGTTAAAGAAGAGTCGTTAAAGGCAACATTTGTGGCAAAAGTTGAATCGGAGGAAAGCTGAAACTGATAACCTGCGGCTTCTGGAGCTTTCGTCCAATTAAAGGTAAGACTAGTATAATGTTTCAATAAAATATTTACATTTAGTAGAAAAGATACTATATTTACCTTCAAAAAATTGGAGGTAGTTATGTCCAGAACCAGTGCACGTTCTCGTTTAGTTTTAGAAGAATCTAAATTAAAGGAATTACAGAAAATTGCTTCTTCCCGTACTGCATCACTAAGAGAAATACAAAGAGCCAAAATTCTGATAATGTATTCACAAAACAAGAGCATTTCCGGCATTGAGAAAGAAGCTAATGGCTCTCGCCCAACTATTTACAAATGTATTGACAAGGCTCTGGCGATGGGTGTTGATGCAGGACTTCGAGATAAATTTCATCGTCCTAAGAGTCCCGTGATTACTGAGGAAGCGAAAGCATGGGTAGTGAATCTTGCATGCACTAAACCCAAAGAATATGGATATGCTGCCGAACTATGGAGCCGCAAACAGTTAGCAATGCATGCAAGGACATACGGACCTAAAGAAGGATATTCGTGTCTTGCCCATGCGGCTAAAGCAACAATACAGCGGATACTGGAACAACACCCTATTCGTCCTGATAAAATTGCCTATTATCTTGAGCGACGCGATCCAGAGTTTGAAAGTAAAATGCAAAATGTGTTAATGGTCTATAAAGATGTAAATCTGACAAATGAAACTTTGGGCAAAGGTGAATTTCCCAATATTATCACTGTTTCAGTTGATGAAAAACCAGGTGTTCAGGCAATTGCGAATATCGCACCGGATATTCTTCCTGACCCAAAGAAGAATTCACGTCTCATGCGGGATTATGAATACAGAAGACTTGGTACAGTATCTATTTTGGCTTCATTAGATTTGAATAGCGGGCACATTATTGGACAGGTTCATGACCGGCATAGAAGCAAAGAGTTTATCTCGTTACTCAAAGAGCTGGATGCTTATTATCCCGTCAATAATACAATTAGAATTATATTGGATAATCATTCAGCCCATATTTCTAAGGAAACGATGGAGTATCTAGCTACCAAGCCAAATAGATTTATCTATGTACATACGCCAAAGCACGGATCATGGCTTAATCTGGTTGAAATATTGTTTGGGAAAATGACACGCACTTTTCTGAAACATATTCGGGTGCAAACTAAAATGGAATTAAAGAATCGGATTCTCCTTGGTATCAAAGAGATGAACGATTCCCCGGTTATTTTTCGTTGGAACAAATTCGATCCTGAGATAACTTACTAATGTATATGTATTAATGAAACGCTATACTAGCAATATTTTATGATGG
>JAKAFW010000068.1:0-9801 GCA_021817845.1 Bacteroidota bacterium | reverse complement strand
TAAAAGTTTTTCATCTTCTTCAAGTTTTCTTTTGCAGAATTATATTGAGCGGAGGCTATATCATACCTGCTGATTATGTTATCGAATTGTTGCTGCGTGATCGATTTAGATTGGAAGAGCTTTTCGTTTCTTTCTCTATCCTGTTTGGCAAGGTCATAATTGGCTTTAGCTTGTTTTACGGCGTCTTCTGCCTGTTTAATATCTTCAGAGCGAGCGCCTTCCTTCATCAATTGCAATTGAGCCGCAGCTTGTTGTTCGCCTGCGATAGCTTGTTGAAGTTGTATTGAAAGATTATCATGGTCTATAGTTATCAAGGTGTCTCCAGCTTTCACTAAATCACCTTCTTGAAAATTCAGCTTTAACACTTGTCCCGAGACTTTTGAGCTTACCGTAACATTAGTAGCTTCAATTGTCCCGGAGGCTTCAATTTTATTACGATTATTACTTCCGCCGCAGCCCCACAACAAGCCGACTATAAGGACGGTAATAACTGAAAATACTTTTTTCATTTGTTCGCTCCGTTATTTTTAAGTTTGCTAAAATTCTTTTTACCTTTTTCTGTTAATATTCCATTTAGAAATATGGATATTGTTGTTTCCAAAGCTTCGCTGATAGTAATTTTATTACTTATAACAAACTCAGGATTTGCTACTCCTCTTAAAGATGATATAAAAGAGGTTATCATTATATTGGTATTTATATTACGGATATAGCCTTCTTTTTTTCCTTGCTTAATGATTTTTGTAAATCCCTTGACCATCATCTTTGTTCTAAACTCGTCAATCTCTTTCCATAATTCGGGTGCGTAGTTGTGAAGATCAGAAATCATTTTGTCGCTTACACGAGTTACAATTGCGCCTATTGTTTTTGTAATACCAAAAAGTTGATCAACTGCGTTACTTTGACTTTTAACGGATTCTACAACGGCATCGTGGTTGGTTTTTAGAAAGAATTGCGTCACTTCTTTTAGCAAATCCTCTTTAGTAGAAAAGTTTTTATAGATAGTTTTCTTGCTTATTCGAAGCTTAGCAGCTAAATCATCCATTGTTGTTTTATAAAACCCTTCGCGAAGAAATGTATCTAACGCCAGGTTTAGTATTTTTTGTTTTTCATTCATTTTATTAGAATAGCCCAGGAAACTATTTTTGATATTATCGTTTCCAAACATAAGCGATGGAAACTATTTTGTCAATAGATAGTTTCCATGATTTATGGTTTTTTAGACTGATGTGCCCAAGAAGACAACTTAGGATTATTATGTAGCAGGGCATTCAATCTTTTTAGGATATATTTAGTTAAGAGAATCTCTAAAAGCCTATTTTGAAGAACTAGTTATAAAAGGAGACGGGACGGAGAATGTAGTCAGTAAGCAATAGGCAGTCATGGTATATTATTGAATAAAACTATTTCGGATGGTTAGAATGTTTATTTGCAAAAGGGGTCTCAGGCGGTTTTTTTATTATGAGCAATTCTAAAAACTATCTTTTATAAAAATTTGACGCAAAGAAAACGCAACGTTCGCGGAGAACCTGCCTACCAGCAGGCAGGTATTGAAGTTTTTAGAAGTGCCCTTATTATTGGATTAGTATTTCGGTATATGCTTATTACCAGTTATATCAATATATAAGGGTAAACATCGGCCAAAATGGCCGGTGAGTGACGAGTAACGAGTGACAAAGTGACGAGCAGGAATAAGTTGGAATACTTTCATTTGGGTTTGTGTTTAGGCGGCTTGCGGCTGAATGAGTCCTGCATTCGGGATAAATCTTCGAATGGAGCTGCAAGGTGCGCCCGGATCGGGTACACGGAAAAAATATCTTGCGACTTTAAGGAGCAAGTTATTTTTTCCGTTGAAAGGGAATCTTGATACTGGCAGAAAACCTTAATAAGGAATGGCAGGCTTGAATAAACAGGAAGGAACTGCCGCTGTTTAGCGGGACTTACGATTGTTCAAGACTTCAAATAAATATTCATTCCTTTTCTTTTCTTGGCGCAAGAAAAGAAATCCCGATAAGGACATCGGGACAGGCGCCAGAACATGCACTTAAAAAGAATTGCTAAAATTTCATTCCGTTTCGCTACGAAAAATAAACTCGCTTCGCTCAGACAGTATTTTTCGCTTAACGCTCCACTGCATGAAATTTCTTAACGCAATTCTTTTAATGTGCAAAGGCATCAATTTTATTGGGAAAGAAATTTATTTGAGGTCGATTGGGGAGGTTATAATTAAACAGTATAATGCTTTTGGTGCGGTTATTGGATTACTTAAACAAATAAGAAATGAATTCATGGACTGCTTACCTGAGCGAAGGCGGAATTTTTGGGAGGTTAAAAATTGTACCTAGCGGGTGTTTTTCTACAAAGATTAATAGTCAATAACCATGACGAAAACGCAATCACTACTAATGTGATTCTCCTAAGCAGCTTGTGGCGGAATGAGTCCCGCATACGGGATAAATCCCGCATACGGGATAAATCTTCGAATGGAGCTGCAAAGTGCGCTGCTCTGGTGTTCGGAAAAAATATCTTGCGACTGAGACGTAACGGGAACGGAATGAAGCTTTGCGAAATGTAGCGGAGTGTAGTGAAGTGTAGCGAAGGAGTAAGTTATTTTTTCCATTTCTCGAACATTAGTAGTAACCCGAAATCACGATACTGCCAAGTCTTTTTTTGCATAAGCGTACTTTATTTCTTTAAAAACTATGACAAAGAATTGAACTTCAAGGATAGGTGTTACATCGGAGTATTGATAGTTGGATGGAATAGAGCTGAATCCTGGTATGGATATGATTTATATTTTACGATATAGTGTTTAATTATTCTTTAATATTTTTCTCTTCGAAAATTTATTACAATAGAATTTATTGCTGTCGCTTGCGAAAGTGATGAGGTGAAAATTTATGTTTGAATGCCGGCAAACAGATTATCAAAGTAATATGGATTAAATTTTCGGCGTTAATTGGGTTATTTTCGAAAGGGAGAGAATTTGATTGATAATAAGATATTCCAAGTAATCCTTTTACAATAATTTGCGTTAAGATTCGCAAGCGGGATTAAGATAATTTTCGAAAATCGATTTTCGAAAGAAATATTATTATTAATAAGACATTCTAATGAAGGCACTTACAGAATACAGAGAAAAAATTTTTATTATTAGTCCTTTTATTACTGGGGTTTCCTATAATATACATTATAGGAAATAAGTCTACTTTCCTTTTAATGAAAAGAATAATGGATAAGGCAATTTTATTTATTTGAATTGTCCTTGAAATTCCTTCAAGGGAAATTACATGTCTGAAACGCTTTAATGTAGTTGTTAATGGCGTGAGCATTGCTGCCGTTCCCCGAGTAAATCAATCTTGCATTTATTTTTCGTATTCATCTTAAGCCAAATACGTTATCCCGATAAATTCTTGGACTAAGTTAAATAATTTGATTTTAAAGCGCAATAAAAATAAAATGAAAACATATTTTCTATTTTAATTGGTCTTGCCGGTAGGTGAGATATTTCATGGTAAGAAAGGCAGCGCTATATAGGGGATTTCTCCTCCCTGACGGTCGTCGAAATGACAGTTTTATTGGCAGGCAGAGTTGAGATGACAACTTTATTTAGGGGATTTCTCCCTTCGGTCGAAATGACAACTTTTTTCGCTGGCTGGACCGAAATGACAACTATTTGCGGGGTATGTCAATGGTTTGCTTCTTACGCTAAGGGAGCTGCGGAGGGCGTGGCGAGAGTGGGAGCCGTGCCCGGAGCAGCGTCAGACGCCGGTGATAAGGGTCGGTGACGAGTGACGAAGTTAGTGACTAGTGACAAGTAACGAGTGACGAGCAGGGAAGGAATTTTGAATTCTGAACCTGCCTGGCGGCAGGCAGGTTTTGAATGCTGAATGAAGAAAAAAAGAAACGCATTTTAAGTGACTAGTAACGAGTTGCTCTAAGAGTCCGGCGTGGCGGCAATAGACGCCCGCCTATAATATCTAAGATTTGCGTAAGCAAATTCTTCTAAAGTCAATTATCAGATTTGGGTTTCTGTAATTTATGATTGAATACAAGCATTCAGATAAGACTACCAATGTTTTTTGGCAGCATTATTGTTTTTACCCGAACAAAATGGAAAAGATAAATAGGCGGATGACCGGAGCGAAGGCACGATTTTTTGGGTTTGCAAAAATCGTGACTGAGCGGGTGTTTTTTAAGTAACAATTATTTGTAGGTAATAATGATGACAAAAAAATGACGACACTACCAATGTGGGGTTTCCTTTCACGAATAGGCTGTAATGCTAGGCGGGGCGACACGACGTAAAGTGAAACTAAGATAGAACATTCAATCGGAAGTAAGAAAAATCTGTAATAGAAAGATCAACTAAGTTTCTGCATCCGCCGGGAGCTATGACGAATGCCAATCTGAAGATGTGCTTTAGAATTTATGAGCGTTAGCGATATGGCGTCACTGAGCGAAGCGAACTAAAGACTTTCTTTTGTCTTCAGCAAGAATGACAACACAGAGAGGAATGGAATGTAGCGGAGTGAGTTTGCGAACGGAGCGAAATGGAGTGACGAACGGAGGGGGCATTGTTGCATTAGCCGAATAGGGATAATGCCGTATGCGGCTTTTTTATTGCCGTCAATTTGGCTGCGTTAGCAATATATATTTAACGGCAATTAGAAAGCCGCACTTAGAATGCCGAATCGAGTTAGTGACGAGTGACGAGTAATTAGTGACGAGCAGAGATAAGAGTATCAATGTAAAGACGACATTGCTGATATTTTTTCCTGAACAAAATGGAAAAGATAAATAGGTGACACTCCGGAGCGAAGGCACAATTTTTTGGGTTTGCAAAAATCGTGACTGAGCGGGTGTTTTTTAAGTAACAATTATTTGTAGGCAATAATGATGACAAAAAAAACGACGACACAGAGCAACTTAGGTGAAGTATTACTACTTTTATTTGGCTTTGTGTTTAAGCAGCTTGCTGCGCAACGAGTCTTCGAGTGGAGCTGCAAGTTGCGCCCGGCTCTGGAGTTCGGAAAAAATATCTTGCGACTTTAAGGAGCAAGTTATATTTTTCTGCTGAAAGGGAATCTTAGTTCTGGCAGGAAACCTTAAAAAGGGATATCAATCTTGAATAAAAAAGAAAGGAACTTCCGCTGTTTAGCGGGATAGGCTTTAAATTAAGACTTACATTTTTTTATATGTACTTTTATCTTGATACAAAAGTATCCTTTCTTTTCTTGGCCCCGCATCAAGTGCGGGGTAAACTCCAGAAAAGAAACCCCGCTTAGGTTGCGGGGTAGACGCCAGAACATACACTTAAAAAGAATTGCTATCCCGATTAAATCGCATAGGCGTCAACCTAAGAATCTGTTACATTACAATATTGAGGATAATATTATAATAGAATAGCGCAAATACTGGGGAATTTATTAATCCTCTACGAGGATTTGCCAATGTAAAATAAACCTTTTCCTACAATAATTTGACCTCTACGAGGTCTAAAAACATCGTAGATGTTTGATTATTGTAGAAACAAATTACTCCAACAAATAAACTATCCTCGTAGAGGATAAATAAATACATTTAGTACGTTAAATACAAGTGATTACAAAGGTTAGGGAGTTTAGAAGAAATATTAAGTTGACGCCTATGCGATTAAATCGGGATTATTCCGTTCCGCTACGAAAAATAAACTCGCTTCGCTCTGACAGTATTTTTCGCTTAACCTGCCTTCCGGCAGGCGCTCCACTCCGCCTTCGGCGGACAGGTTCATGAAATTTCTTGACGCAATTCTTTTAATGTGCAAAGGCATCAATTTTATTGGGAAAGGAATTTATTTGAGGTCGCTTGGAGGTGGACATAATTAAAAAGTATACTGCCTTTGGCGTGGTTTTTTGAGGAATGCGAAGCGAACTAATGGTAAGTATCAGAGGCAGGGCTATATAGGGGATTTCTCCCTTCGGTCGAAATGACAACTTTATTTAGCGAATTTCTCACCGGCTAATCCGCTGAAAGCGGACGGATTCGAAATGACAACTTTATTATTGGGATTTCTTCCCGCAAACGGGGCAGGTCCTCCGGTAATGACAACAGTTATTTCTTGTGCCGATTTTATTGATGACTTAAATAGCCGCCAATTATTTTTGACCAACTATTTTCACCCTCTGTAATAATATTTGCTAATATTTTCCCTTCTGGGCTAACTAAAACAATTACGGGGACTCCTAGTATTCCAAAATATTTTACGATTTTATCATTATAACCGTTCTTTAATATCACATTATCCCATGGCATATCGCCATATTTTTGCCAAAACTTTTTTAGTACACTAACTGAATCATCCAAAGAAATACTAACTATTGTAAAATTCGATTTCTTATACTTTTTATAAATCTCTCGAATCTCGGGCATCTCGCCAACACAAGGTGCACACCAGGAAGCCCAGAATTGCAAAAGATAATATTTACCTTTTAGTTTTTCGTCTGATATCTTTTTATTTGAATCAATTAGCGGAAGGTCAAATTCCGGAATTGTTTTGCCGGTTCTTAATCTTCCTTCCGGGCTGTATTCTATCAAAGCATTTTTTATTATATCCGACTTTATATCTGAATAATTAGATTTTAATATTTTATAATAATAATCTGATTTATCATACTTGCAGAAAAGTGTATATGAATCAATAATATTTATCAAGGCATCTGCTTTTACAATTCTATTTGGATTCTTTTGATATATAGCATTATTATATGTAAATTTTTTTTTAATGAGGATATCAAAATTCTTTTTAGTCTCCTCTGCATTAGGTTCGCTTTTTAGCTTAATTGTATGTGATAAATAATTATCAACTGCTAAGTTTGTATAAATATTAGAAAAAAATAGAATTGGGTTTTCGGGCTTATCAGAACTAATTTCCCATATTATATCATCCGGATTCAATATTCGTAAGCACATTCGTTCTAAAATGGTATCTTTTTTAATAGTCTCACATCCATAAATCTTAATTAGGGGTAATTGCATCGCAGCATATTTTCTTAGAAATAATTCATCATTACCTAATATTATTTTTCTTAAATAATTGTAGTAAGAAGAAAAATCAAATGAAAAGCCTTCTGTACCGCCGTTTTTCTTATCATATTGTATAAGTATTTTCATAAAAGTTGAATCAAAAGATTTCATTATCTTTATATCATTCAAGGTATGGGCCGAAGGATGTTCGGCTTTCATAATTTCAGGAGGCAATAAAACATCAGATGAATCTTGTGCAAAAAGATTGGCAGCCAATAGAAACAATATTACAGGAAGTAAATATTTCATAATAGAAACCTTATTTGCTATTTATAACTTTTACATAAATATAATCAACGATTTTGAAAAATAATATTATGTAAGATTATTATTTTTCAGATTTATTCTGATTACGGAACTACTTATTATGTTGAGCACTACTTTATCCAATGCCTTGCATTAGCTTTTATAGAAATTACAAACTGTGCTTATTTGAATATTGTCCAACGGAATTATATCTATATTATTTGGATAAAAGTTTAATTATATACTCTGATATTCCTTCACTTGGTCGATTTGGATTATTTGAATAAATATTGCCATTTTTATCTATCAATGCGTAATGGGGGAAGCCGTTTATAAAATAGCTATTTATTAAATTATTTTCCCAATTGCCCATTGCAAATAAATTTATCCCTTCCACATTCAATCGGCTTAATGATTTAATCCAGGATTCCTTTTGTGTTTCCATACATATATTTATAAGACAAAAATCTTTATTCTTAAATTCTTCCGCTAATTTTCTCTCATAAGGAATTTCCTTTAAACAAGGGAGACATCCGGGAAACCAAAAGTTTAATAAAATAACTTTTCCCTTATAATCGGTTAGATTTATATAGTGATTATTTTGATCCGGTAAATAAAAATTCGGGGCTTTATCTCCTGGATGAAGCATGGATTTATTTTTACTGTAATATCTTAAAAAGTTAAAATATTTTTGGTTATTAATTTTAGTGCTTTGCTCATTAATAACACTGTCAGCATATTGAAATAGCTTCAAATGATCAATTAAAGAGCGTGAAATATCATAACATTTATATATATCCTCTACCTCTCCGGTCAAAAAGCTGTCTGCACATTTTAAATCAATAGCTATGGATTTCTTTGCCCGGCTTCTATTATAACTCATGTGTTTTATTTCTTCGGAGACGCACTTTTCATAAAAATAATTGTTAAGAAAAACATAATAATCAAGAAGGATAACCGCATCTTTATTATCAATTTTAATATTATTTATGAAATCAAAATAATGACGTGGAATTCTTACTTCTTTGCCTGTAGCATATTCGCGATAATAAGGAAGACTAATTTTTAGCAATGCACTATAATAAGTCATTCTATTTTTTTCATAGCTCAAATACCATTCCGGTAAAATATTAGTCTTGATGTAATTATTTAAATAATTTAGTTCTACTTTATCAATAGAATCGAGAGAATCTGCATAAGCTGTTAAAAGTATATTGGGATTATTTAATCTCCGTCTTCTTTTATTTAGCTCATTTCCGATTTCTAAATCTTTTTTAAGAAGATATTCGTTAATTGAGGCAAATCTGCCCTTAAATTTTATACTTTGCATGAACTTATTAGTACCTGCAAAATCTAAAGTAATAAATAGCGTATCATTTGGAACTAAAAACAAATTAATCTTTAAGCCAGTATCGACAAATAAAGAAATATTTGACGGCATATTAATCTTATAAGTAAGCGAAGCATTATTAAAAGTATTCGAAGATAAGGTATCTGTATTTATTCTATTATTAGGGAGTATGGAAATAAACTGCCCCCAAATTGAATGAACTTTATTATCATAATTGCTATTTATAATTACCGTTGATTTTGAATTAAATTGGATAGTAAAAAAATCCGGGATTTTATTTTGCGAATATTGGATAGAGGTAAAAATAATGATAAAGAGAACAGTTAAAGTAAAATTAAACTTCATTCTTTTATGTCCTTTCTTTTGAGCTTATAAAATATTTTTGAGAATTTATCTATGCCGGTTATGTTGTTTTTATTTATATTAACTCTTAAACCTAAACAAAATTAAAATCCAGGCATCAACAATTTTCTTATTATTTATTTTTTAAGATATTTAATCTTTCCTGTGCATAATTTTTCATTTTTATATCCGGATTCTTAGACTCGTTTAAATACCTCTTATAATAATATAATGCAGTTTTATTATTGTGTAAATTATTGTCGTATACTGAGGCAATAAAAAAAAGCGTCGATGTATTGGATGGGTTTTCTCGTAAGCCATCCTTGTAGTATTCAACAGCCAACTGATATTTCTTATAAAACTGATATGATGCTCCCAATTGGATATAAGTGTTTGAAAGAAAATCATTCTTAAGCAATGCCGCTGCATGTTGAAAATTATCGATTGCATCCTTATACCTTTTTTGTTCTTTATAAGATGCTCCCAAATAATAGCAAGATATTGCGTCACTTGAATTTAAAGAAATAGCACTTGTCAAATATGATTCAGCAGAATCATATTCCTGTCCCCAGTAATAGCATATCCCAATATTTTTTTGCGTCTCGGAGGATGAATCACCCAAACTAACGGCGCGTAAATAGTATAAGGAAGCGGTACTATAATTAGGAACAGTAAACAACTACCGGCTGTAAGCCGGTAGCTTTAGGTTCGTCTAAAGCCGACTTCGGCTAATCACTTATCCGAAAATCTTCGTCTTCTTTCTCAACATCCTGATTTTCTATATATTGCATTATTAC
>JAKAFW010000033.1:0-42418 GCA_021817845.1 Bacteroidota bacterium | reverse complement strand
ATCTATCCTAAGAAATTCTCTTAATTGATTGCTTCTTAATAATGATAAATTTGGCGTCATCTTTTTTCCTTTGATTTTCAACAAATATAATCATTATTTCAATTATTCCCTATGTTAGTGCCATTACGTTTGCGGGGAGAAATCCCATAAATAGCTCAGAAGTACCTTATTTATAGCCTTTCCATATCTAATTTCATGAAAGTAAAATATGTTTTAACTTTGTAAGAAGATTTTTGGAAAATATTTTAACAACCATTTGCTTTATTATTAACTGATGTATAAATATATTTTATTTTTGCTCTTCTTTTTTTGCCTTCAAACTGTGCATGCGCAAAACTCAACGGCTGACGGAATAAAAAAAACTTATTTCCCGGATGGTACCTTGAAAACTCAGGGCGAATATGTAAATGGGAAATTGAACGGATTATACACGGAATATTTCCCTGACGGACATCTCTGGAAAAAATGGGATTTCGTCGACGGTAAGGAAGAGGGTAAACAATACTGGTATTTTGAGAATGGACTCTTAAGCATTGAATGGAATTATCAGAATGGAATTAAAGAGGGAACATCAAAATGGTATTACGAAACCGGTGAACTTTGGGCTGTGCAAAATTATGTCCGGGGAAAGCTAGCTGGCATTACTCATACTTATTACAAAACCGGCGAGCTTGAAGGAGACTGGAATTACTCTAACAATGAACTTAACGGAATTTGCAAAACATATTTCAAAAACGGCAAAGTCGAAGTCGAAAGAAATTATGTTAACGGACTGCGTGAAGGGTCGACTATTTTATATTTTGATAACGGCGTTGTTTCTCTTACTGCAAATTATAAAGATGATAAGCTTGAAGGCGAGGTGAAAATGTACGACCTGGCAAGCAATCTGCGCGTCAAGGATGACTATGTGAACGGTCAATTGATCCACCGTGTTAAATATGATATAATGGGGAAGCTTCAATCAACAGAAAATAATGTTATAAATTATTATCCTAATGGTTCGCTTAAAGAGAAATATTTTTATAAAAACGGTAAGCGAAATGGCGTTTCAAGCGACTATTATGATTCTGGTTTTTTGAAAGATGAGTGGCGTTATAAAAATGACACTCTTTGGGGAAACTCTTATTTATTTTATGAAAACGGAATAATCAAATCTTCCGCTGATTATGTCAGGGGCATTAAGCAGGGAATTGTTCGACATTATTATAAGAACGGCACCGTAAAATTGGAAGAAAATTTCGATACTAACAGGCAAAATGGAATTGTAATTACCTACTTTCCTAATGGCGCAATGGAATCCGAGTATTATACTAAATGGGGCACAATAGACGGAGAATGCAAAACTTTTTATGATAACGGTACAATTCAGTCGGATGCAAATTATTCAAACGGAAATATCGCAGATAAGAAAACAATATATTCCCGTTACGGTGCATTAGAAAGGGTCGAAAATTATTGGGAGGGTAAGTTGGATGGTTACGTAAGATCTTATTACGGAAACGGAAAATTAATGAAGGAAGAATATTATATCGGCGGCAAACGTCAAAGTATTAGGAATTATGATGTAAACGGAAATATAATTCCCACAAAAGCAAATTAAATTTCTCTTCATATAGAGTTTGTATGAAAATCATAAATCTAAAACAGCCCACGAATTCATTCGTGGGTTAACAAATAAAAAATCATTTCCTCTTAACCGATTTATCGGTTTTCATGCTATTTTTAACCCAGACTCTTTAAGAAGGGTAAATAATTTGTACTAATATGAAATAAATGAGATAAATCTATGACACCAAAAATTGAATCGAATAAATTTAAAGTAGCTTTAATTCAAATGGCAATGTCTGAAGATACCGATAATAATTTATCCAAAGCTATTTCCTGGATCGAGAAGGCAGCAGATGAAGGCGGGGAAGTGATTTGCCTGCCGGAACTTTTCAGTTCTCAATATTTCTGTCAGAAGGAAGATATAAAATTTTTTAATTTAGCTGAGAGTATTCCCGGAAAAACTACAAAGGCTATTGGCGAAATAGCAAGAAAACGAAAAGTTGTCGTTGTGGTTCCTCTATTTGAAAAACGTGCTCCGGGTATCTATCACAACAGCCTGGTTGTTATTGATAATACAGGCGAGATCATCGGTCTTTATCGAAAAATGCACATACCCGATGACCCTGCCTTTTATGAAAAATTTTATTTTACTCCGGGTGATTTAGGATTCAAAGCTTTTGAAACCTCTGCCGGAAAAATTGGAACGTTGATTTGCTGGGATCAATGGTTCCCTGAAGCTGCGCGTATAACTGCAATGATGGGTGCAAGTATTTTGTTCTATCCCACCGCAATCGGCTGGCATCCACATGAAAAATTGGAACATGGCAAGGCTCAGTTTGAATCATGGCAGACAATTCAAAAGGGACATGCAGTAGCTAACGGTATATACGTAGCGGCTGTCAATCGTGTCGGTTTGGAAAAATTAAATGAGGAGTCTGACGGTATTGAATTTTGGGGTTCTTCTTTTATTGCAGACCCACAGGGTATTATAATTGCTCAGGCTTCAGCCGGTAAGGAAGAAATTATTTTTGCCGATGTCGATCTTTCACGAATTGAATATGTACGGCAAAATTGGCCTTTTTTCCGCGATAGAAGGACTGATTCGTATGATAAAATTTCGAAACGATTTTTGGATATAGACTAATTATGATTGAGAACCATTTTACAAATTCTTCTTTGAAATATCGCCTTCCTGCAGAATGGGAACAGCACGAAGCTACATGGATTGGTTGGCCTCATAATAAAAATGATTGGCCAGGAAAAATGATGCCGGTCCCTTGGGTCTATGGAGAAATTGTCAAAAGAATTTCCGAAGGTGAAAAGGTTAGAATTGTTGTCGAATCCGTCGTGCATAAAGCAAAAGCATTAAATGTTCTAAAATCTACCGGCGTAAATTTAAGCAGCATTGAATTTTTTATTTTCCCGACTAATAGAGGTTGGATGAGAGATTCTTCTCCCTCATTTGTAAAGAATAAATCTAATTTGGCTCTTGTTAATTTTAAGTTTAATGCATGGGCAAAATATTCCGACTATGAAAAAGATGAACAGTTCCCTTCATTTATTTCGAAAAAATTCGGAATTGAAAAAAATATTCCGCTTTACAATAACAGGCAAGTCGTTCTTGAAGGAGGAAGTATTGATGTTAACGGCGCCGGTACTTTGATTACGACTGAAGAATGTTTACTCGATCCAAAAATTCAGGTGCGTAATCCTTCTTTTGGTAAAACCGATTATGAATATGTCTTTAAGAAATATTTGGGTATTAAAAAAGTTCTTTGGCTTGCTAAAGGTATTGCCGGTGACGATACTCACGGACATGTGGACGACCTTTGCAGGTTCGTTAACAAAAATACGGTAGTGATTGTTCAAGAAAAAAAATCTTCCGATGAAAATTATAAAAACCTTCAGGAAAATAAAGAGCGCCTTCAGAGTATGAGGTTGGGGAATGGTTCAAAATTAAATTTTATTGAACTTCCGATGCCACAATCGGTTATTTTTAGAGGTCAAAGATTACCTGCAAGTTATGCTAATTTTTATATCTCGAACGCTGCCGTATTAGTCCCGACGTTTAATGACCCGAACGACAGGGAAGCTTTGGGGATTTTATCAGAGGTTTTCCCAGACCGACAAGTGATTGGAATTCATTCAGTTGATTTAGTCTGGGGGCTTGGCACAATTCATTGCCTCACTCATGAACAGCCGTCCGTTTAACTAAATATTTATTTAAATATCTGCTGATAAATTATTTAGAATCAACTATATTGCAATATCTTTTTTGAATGGGACTTAACTAAATTTATGCCGGTTATTTTGTCGATTATTATTATCTGTCTTGCAATTCCAAATAACTTTTGCCAGGATAAAACTTTTTCATTTGACTCTTTCTCTTTAAAAATTGTCAAAAATGAACTCACTGCTGTTAATTCAAATAAACAAATTTTTTATCAAAAAGAATTTCATAACCCAAAAGACTTCGCGCTTGATCTTGACGGCGATGGTGTACCTGAGTTTTTAATTAGTGATTCTTATGAAAAAGACAGTAGCACTTTCTATACTCTTTATGTTTTCAACACGTTGGACTCTCTTTCACTTGCCGATTCAGTTTTCTCCGGACTTATTGAACCTTATGAAATTAAATCAAGCGAAGCAGGAGGTATGATTATTGTTTCCGGAAACCCGGCTATTGATTCGCTAAATACTGATCCTGATAATATTTTCCTTCCGGTAAATTGCTGGAAATATGAAAGCGGTGGGCTTTTTTCCGTCAATGATGATGTCTATAAAATATTTATAAACGAAAATAATGATATCATAGACTACCTTGACAATTATTACGAATCCAAACACGCGGATTGCGAATCTGCTTCAAAGGTTAAAGCTGCGCTTGCTTCGGGTTATATAAATTATATGCACTCCGGTGATAAAAATTTGGCAAGGCAATTTCTGAATGAGTATTATCATTGTAGCGACTTAAATAACTTTGAACAATATCTAAATAAAATTTGTGAGGCTTCAAAATGAAATTGGAATGGGAAAATTATATCGGGCAAACTCTAAACATTACAATGCATGAAAATTATGGACTTACTTTGGACACAAAATCGGATACAACCATTTATGAAATTGTATTTAAGACTGGCAAGTTAGCCGGTGCTTACGATGAGGGCTTGATGCTGGAAGCTGAGAGAGAAAAAATATTGGTGAAAATATTTATCCCATATTCTTCAATTAAATGTGTCGAAATTTTTAACTTATAAGTTAAATTATCTGTGAAGACTTATCAAAAGTACTATAATGATCCGAATTATGGCGGGTACGATAGAATAATAGGTTTTAATCAACTAATGAGCAAATAATATGGAAAAGCTAAAAATAGGTGTTATAGGCACCGGGCATCTTGGAAAACTACATACAAAAATGTTTAGCGAAATTTCAAACTGCGAGCTTGCAGGTATTTATGACGCAAATATTGAACAAGCAAAATCTGTCGGAAAAGAGTTTGGTGTCACGGTTTTTGAGAGCATTGAAGAACTCTTAAATTCTGTTAATGCCGTTTCCGTAGCAGCTACAACCAGGGCTCATTATGAGCTTGTCAAACAGTCACTCCAAAAGAATCGCCATGTTTTTGTGGAAAAACCGATTACTGCAACAATTTTAGAAGCAGAAGAGGTTGTAAAATTATCGAACGATAAAAATTTGAACTTACAAGTGGGGCATATTGAGCGATTTAACCCTGCTTTAATTTCTCTTGAAAAATATATTATACAGCCAATGTTTATTCAAACGGACAGGCTTGCACAGTTTAATCCGCGCGGTACTGATGTTGCCGTTGTTTTGGATTTAATGATTCATGATATCGATATAATTTTAAGTCTGGTAAATAGCGAAGTAAAAAATATTGATGCCAGCGGAGTTGCAGTCGTATCAGATACCATCGATATTGCAAACGCCAGGATACAATTCGAAAATGGAGCTGTAGCAAATGTTACGGCAAGCCGTATTTCGCAAAAGAAAATGAGAAAGATGAGAATATTCCAAAGAGATAATTATCTATCTCTCGACTTTATTACGGGCGTCTCGGAAGTTTTTCGCCTTACCCCGGTGGAAGAAAAAGTTGATACATCTTCAATTTCATTCGGAGAAATTGGAGTTGGTGAAAAAAAGAAAAGAATTATTTACGAACAGCCGGAAATCAGAGAAATTAATGCTCTCAAGTATGAGCTTGAATTATTTGTTAACTCTATTTTAGCGAAGCAAAAGCCGATTGTTTCAGGAGAAGATGGGCTGCGTGCATTAAAAGTCGCAGAAATTATATTACAAAAGATCGATGAATCCAAAGAATATATAAAATGAAAAAATCATTTGTAGTTTTATTTGTTGCGATTTTAGCTGTCACTAATATACACTGCAGTATTTATAAGACTATTGTAAATATTTCCAGAATTCAATTTAGGCTTGGAAACGTGGACCGGTTTATGGTAAACGGTGTTAGCCTTGAAGGGAAAACTTCAGTTAGGGATTTCAACCCGATAGAAGTATTGAAGTTAACTGCGGCAATAGCTCAACGAAGCTTTCCTGTTACTTTTACCTTAAATGTTGAAGCGAAAAATCCAAACGACGGTAAAGGCGGCTATACAAGAACCGATGCTACTATAAAGTCTTTTCCGTGGAGTTTATATATCGATGATAAGCAAACAATTTCCGGAAATATTGAAAGCCCTATAACTGTTCCCGGCACTGGAGAAGTCACTGTTATCCCGATTCAAGTCCGCCTTGATCTCTTTAAATTCTTTGCTGATAAAGATTATGAGTCACTTGTAAATCTGGCGCTGGCTATTAGCGGAAATAAAGGAACGTCTTCTAAACTTGTTCTTTATGCGCAGCCTACTGTATCCACCATAATTGGTGATATTACTTATCCGCAACAATTGAAAATTGTAAACTTAAGTTTCTCAAACTAATATTCACTCATTTGCTCAGAATTATTTTTTAGGAAAACATGTATGTCAAAACAAGAAAAATATGCTATAGGGGTTGATCTCGGCGGTACAAATGTGAAGGTTGGAATTGTCTCTCAAAACGGAAAAATCATTAAGAAAGTTTCTGTCGAAACAAAAGCACAGGGAGGACCTGAAAAGGTTATTCAGCAAATAAAAAAAAGCATTGACGAAGTCTTAAACAAAAATGAACTTCGCATTCACGGAATAGGTATCGGATCGCCGGGGACTGTTTCAACAAAAAAAGGGACCGTTGAAGATCCTCCGAACCTCCCAGGCTGGGGAAAGGTAAATCTTGGAAAGATTATTCAAAAGGAATTTAAGATTGATGTTAAAGTTGAAAATGATGCTAACGCTGCGGCTATTGGCGAAATGATTTTTGGAGCCGGAAAGTCTTACGAATCTTTTGTAATGGTTACTTTAGGAACGGGTGTTGGCGGCGGAATTATTTATAATCGAAAACTTTTCCGTGGTGAGTTCGGTGCTGCCGGTGAAATTGGACATATTTCTATCGACATAAACGGACCCCAATGTAAATGCGGCTCCTTTGGCTGCGTTGAAACTTATCTCGGAAATAGTTATATAGTCAAACGGGTTCAAACGGAACTTGAAAACAATCAGTCTTCTAAAATTTGGCAGCTCATTAATAATGATTTGAATTTACTTACGCCGATAATAATTCAAGCTGCACTTGAACAAGGAGACGAATATGCAAAGGGGGTTGTCCAAAGTCTCGGAAAGTATTTAGGCACTGCCTTGGCATCAGTTGGTAATTGCTTGGATAATGGAACTTTTATTATCGGTGGTGGGGTCGGAGGGTTCGGAACTCCTCTTTTCAATTCGGTTAAGGAAACTATTTCGGCAAGAGTTCTTAAGCCGCTCCGCAAAAGAATTAAAGTGCTTCCTGCAAAATTAAAAAATGATGCCGGTATTAAAGGTGCATCAGCATTGGCATTTTATAAATGATGCGTCAATGAAATTTAGCATAAATGAAAATATTTCTTTATGAAATTTTCCTTCATAATCATTTTATTTTTCTTCTTTTATTGGGGAGGTTTTTCCTTTGCCGGTAATTCTGTAATTGTTTTCTATAAAGATTCAGTAACTACTTCCGTTAAAGACTCGCTTGCCGCAAAAGATTCGTTGAAGAAAAAAGGTTTCGATGTAGATTCTGTAATTTATTCCAGCGCTTCTGATTCTCTTTTCTTTTTCGTTAATCAAAAAAAAATGGATTTATACGGTAACGGTAACTTGAAGTATAAAGATACTGATTTGAAAAGCGCAAAAATATTTGTCAACTTCGTTACTAGCAATGTAGACGCTTACGGCATTCCAAGTGATTCTCTTCCCAACAAGCTTAAAGATACTCCCATTCTCTCGCAGTCCGGCGAAGTCTATAATGGCGAAAGTATGAGGTATAATTTCAAAACAGCACGAGGCTTTATTTCGAGTGCTTCTACAAAGATGGAAAACTCATTTTATACCGGTGAAAAAATTAATAAAGTAGACAAGAATACTTATTTTATAAAAAACGGTATTTATACAACTTGTGATGCTAATCCGCCCGATTACTATTTCTACTCTTCGGAGATGAAAGTTATACAGAAAAAAGAAATTGTTGCCAAATGGATTTGGCTTTTTTTTGGCGGCGTCCCATTTCCATTACCGGTCCCGTTTGCGGTTTTCCCGATTGAATCCGGAAGACGCTCCGGAATTATTGTACCTGCTTTTGGTAGTAGCCAAACTTACGGATATTATTTCTCACGCTTCGGGTATTTTTGGGCTATAAATGATTATGCTGACCTTAATTTATCCGGTGATTATTATACCAGAGGAAGTTACAAGTTCGATAGCCGTTTTAGATATGCAAAACGCTATGAATACAGCGGAAGTCTTTCCGGAGGATATTCATTTCTTAAATCGGGTGAGTCAACTGATCCTGGAAATAATAAGGAAATTGATTGGAATATTGCATGGAATCATAACCAGACTTTTACTCCTACGCTTAGACTTGTTGCAAATCTTCAGTTTACTTCGAATAATTATCTGAAAACAAATGTTGGAGATTTAAATCAACAATTACAGAACCAAATTGTTTCTAATGTAACTTTATCAAAAACGTGGGATGAATCAGGCAATAGCCTATACCTCAATTATAACCGTGTTCAGGATTTGCAGACAGGAAATATTAACGAAATTTTACCAAGTATTAGATTTACAGTTCCTCAAATTTATCCTTTCAAACGAAACGGGTTTCATATTGACCAAAATTGGTACGAGCTAATCGGCTTTAATTACAGCGGACAATTTCAAAACGATAGAAATAAAGTGAACGGCGATTTGAGTAGTAGAGGAGGTATCCAGCATAACTTAAGTATTAGCGCTTCACCAAAGATTGGCTATATTAGCTTGACCCCCAACATAAATTATCAGGAAGATTGGTACAATAAACGTATTCAAGAAAATTATGCCGGCGTTGCTTCTACAGGAGGTGATTCTATTATTACAAACGATGTTAAGCAAATTAATTTTGTAAGAACCTTTAACCTGGGGCTTTCTGCCTCAACAAGGTTTTATGGTATTTTTCAACCGGATATGCTCGGAATTAGCGCTATTAGGCAAACCGTAATCCCGTCTATTTCTTATAACTTTCAGCCTGATTATTCTAAACCGATGTGGAATTATTACGGCACTTATAAAAATGCAAATGGGCAGATAATTTCATACGATAAATTTCAAAGAGAAATTTACGGTGGTCCGCCTTCCGGCGAGCAGCAAAATATTTCCTTTTCTGTAGGAAATATTTTTGAAATGAAAACTAAAGCAGACCCAACGGACACGACTTCAAAGGAAAATAAGATTCAACTTCTCAATCTTTCAGCTAACATGAGTTACAACTTTGCAGCAGATAGCTTAAAATTTTCAGACTTAAGTTTAAGCTATAGAACTCAAGTCGGAGATTATCTTAATTTTTCAGGGTCATCAAATTTCTCTATGTATGACTATGCGCCCGGTATTAGCAGAATAAATAAATTTTTGGTTGATGAAGGGAAAGGTTTATTAAGACTAACAAGTTTTAATTTTTCTGTATCGACTAGTCTCTCCGGAGAAAAATTTAAATCGGCTTCTTCTAAAGAAAAAAATAGTTCTGCCGAAAGTGCTTATACCTTAGAACAATCGGATAAAACTGTTTACCAGGGAATTTACTCTGAAAAGAAAGCTGATTTCACCATCCCGTGGAATTTATATATAAGTTATAACTTCACTTACTCAAAGGTTGATCCATATAACCCCACAAAAATTTCTAACATGAGTGCAAGTCTTGATTTCAATCTGACTCCGAATTGGAAGCTTTCTTTTGCCGGAAGTTACGACTTTGAAGCTCATCAATTTGCGGCTCCCCAAATCAAAATTTCAAGGGACTTACATTGCTGGGAAATGAATTTTACTTGGAATCCAATTGGAATTTATTCAGGTTATTATTTTGAAATTAGAGTCAAAGCTCCGCAGCTTCAAGATTTGAAGCTTACAAAGAGAGACCAATTTTATAACGGAAAGTAAATTGACAACAAAAACACGAACTCCTTTTATGAAAAATTATATTATCGATGGGAATAATTTAATCTATAAAATTAAGTCTTTCAAAAAATTACTTAGTAATAATGATAATCAAGCAACAAGAGATAAGCTTGCCTTTATGATAGATGATTTCTTTTATGGAAGGAAGGTCAATGTTACACTCCACTTTGATGGTTATGAGAGTATGCCTGTGAAGCTTTCCAATATAAAAATTGTTTATAGCATGAACGAAAAAGCAGATGCAAAGATCAAACGTCAGATCGATTCTTCCAAAAATTCGAGAAATATTATTGTCGTATCATCGGACTTGGAAATTAAAAACTTTGCCCGCGTTAATGGATGTCAAGTATTATCCAGTAATGAATTTTCCGCTATGTTGAATTCTCTTTCAAGTAAGAAAGCAGAGGATGAGAAGGCGAATACAAGCCTTTCGACTGAAAGTTGGGAGAAATTATTCGGAGAAAAATAGGTTTTTTATACGGCTTGAGATTCCGGAAATTTATTGTGTTGGCTTTTCCCTATAATAATTGAAAATTCAGTAGTTTTGTTTGCTTCCGATTTTGCAATAATTTCCGCGCCATGCCAGGTCACTATTGCTTTTACAACTGAAAGACCCAAACCGACACCGCCGGTGCTTCTATTTCTCGACGATTCCACCCGGTAGAAACGATTGAATATTTTTGGCAGCGATTCTGTGGGAATACCTTCTCCTTTATTAATTACGCTCAATTTAATTTTATCGCTGTCGTACGCTTCACTCTTAATAATTATCTCGCTATTTTCTTCGCCGTATTTGATTGCATTATCAATCAAGTTTGAAAAAGCTTGCGTCATTAATTCTTTATCAATTTCTACTAAGGGATTTGAAGAGGGAATGATTGTTAAGGTGATTCCCTTTTCAATTCCCAAAATCTTTAAACTCTCGGTAACGTTTTTTAGGAAATCGTCAATATGTACCGGGGATTTATTTATATCAATTAAAGAATGATCGATTTTTGATATGAAGAAAAGATTGTCGATAATTTTTGTCAGTCTTATGGTCTCTTCATAATTACTTTTTAAGACTTCAATATACTCTTCAGGTGTCTTGCGGGATTTTAACGCAATTTCTGTTTCACCGCGCAATATTGTAAGAGGTGTCTTCAATTCATGAGCAGCCGAAATTGAAAATTGGTTCATGTAATCGATTGAAGTTTTAATTCTGCTGATCATTTCATTCATCTTCTTAACAAGCCTGCCGTATTCATCGCTATATTTTTCCCCGATAATTTTTTCGTCAAGATTAAGTGCGGTAATCTCCTCTGTCTTCTTAATTATTGCGTCAATTCTTGAAAGTGATTTGGCTGAAATTATACCGCCGCCGATTATTGAGATTATAATAAATATAGGAGCTAACAGCTCAAATATATGCACCAGACTTGTCAACGTTTGAATAATCTGATGAATCGGAAAGGCAACAAATATCTTATATTGCCCTTCATTTAGCTTAACACACCTGATTGGCTTTTGAGATAAAGTTGTGTCGGTAAAATTAAATAAATTCACCGGCGCATTTTTCAAAGGGAAGGAAAGTGTATCATCCTGAAGATTTGCCGACTTAAATACTATCTTGTCTTTAGCGTTAATTTGTATGTAGTTGTTTCTTTGATTGAGCGCAACTTCATTGTAAATAACATCCCAAATTAGGTCTTCGGGACTTGCATAGACTGAATCAGGTACGAAGTTATCTATATCCTTATGTTTCTCGACAACATGGTGCAATATTGCTTTGGCTTGGTTTTTCAGACCAAGGTCAAGATTATCTAAAAGTGTATTATAAAGGTAAAGATAGATCAACGCCCCCAACAAAATTTCCAAAATTAAAAATAATGATGAGTACCAGATGGTAGACTTAAATCTTGTAGAAGAAACGAAAAGTCTTAGCTTATTCATGGCTGTACGATAAATAATTATTCATCTTTTATTATGTATCCAATCCCTCGTATAGTATGAATTAGCGGTTTATCAAAATTGTTATCAACTTTAGCGCGAACTTTATTAATATAAACATCTATAATATTTGTTTCAGGATCAAAATGGTATTCGTACACATGTTCAATCAATTTTGTCCTTGAAACTACTTTGTTTGAATTTCTCATCAGATATTCTAAAATAGCATATTCTTTCGGAGTTAAAAGAATTTCCTGTTCGCCTCTTAAAACTTTATGCGATTGCAAATCAAGAACTAACTCACCAACATGAAGTGTCGGAGTTTTCGATGATTCATGTCTTCTTAATAAAGCTCTTATTCTTGCTACTAATTCTTCAAATGCAAAAGGCTTTGTAAGATAATCGTCCGCACCTGCGTCCAATCCTTCTACTTTATCTTTTAAGCTGTCTTTTACGGTTAGCATCAAAACCGGCGTTATAATCTCTCTCTTCCTGATTTCTTTCAGAAGAGAAATTCCGTCAATGAACGGAAGCATTATATCCATTATTATTGCATCGTAATCTTCTGAAGTTGCCATCTTTAAGCCTTCTTTGCCGTCTAATGCAATGTCAGCGGTAAAATATTCTTCCTCCATTCCTTTTTTTATGAAGGAAGCTACTTTTTTTTCGTCCTCTACTATTAAAATTTTCATTTAAAAGCTTGTCTGAAAATTGAAATTAAGATTTGAAGATAACCCTGTCGGATTACCAAAATCAACCGAGAAATTCCAGCTTGTTTCATCCGCTTGTCTTTTATTGAACAAAGCAACCAATCGGGCTGCATTAATTGCACTTGCAATCCGGTTCAATATTAATGCTCCCACTACAAATCTTAAATTGTTTTTTGCTTGCTCGCTGGAATACCACATGTTACGGTATGTCTTTCGCTGGTTGTCTGTTTGCCAATTCCAGTAATATTGTGCTCCGTACATTTGATTGAAAGTTCCGGATAAAACCTGTGAGTTATTGTATTGGTCAATGTTGGAATAATCCCCGATCGTTGCATAGTAAGAATCGCCTTTGCCCTGTGCATTTACCCCTCCTGTTGTTACTGCATATGCTTTATACCGGTCTTGAAGCCAACTGCCGTATGTGTTCATACCGAAATAAATTCCCCACAGTGCGCCGTCAGCTACGGTAAAATATTTTCCGCTGGAATAAGAATCTGCGTAAAGTTCTCCCATCCCGGGTAAAATTGCCGATAGTAAAATTGCAAGTCCGGCATTCTTTTTACCGTAGGTGGAACTGGTAAATGATATTTGCCGCGGTACGCTATCCGGTTGATTTTTAATGATTGAATTTTCTAAAAGTAATTGCTTTGTAGAGGTAAGTGTTTGTGGAAAATAATTTGCTGAAAACAGTAAAACTAATAAAAGAATTTTTTTCATTTTTTTAATCTCAATTTTATGATTAACAAGCAATTAATTCAATTGATTTTTGTATGCCTTTTATTTTTCCTTCGCATAAATTACCATATTTTACGTTTGTAATTTCTACTCTTGAAATCTCATTTACCAATGAAGTAGCAAATTTATGGGAAACACGAACGTAGTTGGAAGAAAAGCCTTTTATTGTGCCGTGGTCATTTTTTGCTTCGAATAAAATTTCTAATTCCTTTCCGATCATCTTTCTATAAAACTCTTGCCTCTTTTTTTCACTTAATATTCTAAGCATATTTGTCCTTCGTTTCCTTTCAAATGCATTCACTTCGCCATCCATAGTGATTGCTTTAGTATCCGGACGCTCGGAGTAAGTGAAAACATGTAAATATGAAACTGGTAAATCGCGAAGAAAATTATAGGTCTCCAAAAAATCATTTTCAGTTTCTCCCGGAAAACCGGTGATTATATCTACTCCGATTCCTATATCGATAATTTTATTATTGATTTTCTCGATTAAATTTTGATAATCTGATACTTTGTATCGCCGCTGCATTAATTTTAAAATCTTTGAACTACCGCTTTGGAGCGGTATGTGAAAATGTTTGCACATTTTATTACTCTGCGATGTAAGGTTGATTATTTCATCCGATAGTAAGTTTGGCTCAATTGAACTAATTCTAATCCTAAAATCTCCGGGTACTTCAATCAATTTAAGAAGAAGGGTGTATAAGTTTGTTTGGTAAGCAGTCCCGTAATCACCCACATTCACGCCGGTAAGGATAATTTCTTTATACCCTGATTTAACTAAATGTTTGAATTCAGAAATTAATTCTTCCGGTTTCATGCTTCTACTTTTACCGCGAGCTAATGGAATTGTGCAGAATGTACATTTATAATCACATCCATCCTGAATCTTAAAATAAGCCCTAGTCCTATCATCTGCGTCAGTTGATTGAGCTTTCCCAAATTCATTTAGATCTTGTAAGGGGGAAACAAAAATGCATGCTAAGTCTTTTTTTCCAAAATCATTTATAAGCGAAAATAGGTTCAGTTTTTCTTTACTTCCGAGGACTACATCAACACCATCAATTTTGGCAATTTCTTCCGGCCGAAGTTGTGCATAACAACCTGTAACAATTATAAATGCTTCTGGATTTTGACGAAGTGCTCTGCGTACAAGTTGCCTGCATTCCCGTTCTGCATTCTCTGTAACTGAACACGTATTGAAAAGATAAACGTCTGCTTTTTCCTTAAAATCTACTACCTCAAAACCAAAATTTTCAAATTGATTTCCTATCGTAGAGGTCTCGGAAAAATTAAGTTTACATCCTAAGGTTTGTAATGCGACTTTGTTATGCATATCTATTTTAAAAATCAAAGAGCGGGAATATTTTTCCCGCTCTAATTTTACTTCGCCGGTAGCTGTTAATTATTTTTATTATGTGAAGATAAGTGACCTTCATCTGGAACTTCGAAAATCGGAAAATCAGCCGTGTCTATTGAACCGGTGTCTGCATTTTGAATTTCCTGGATTCCAACGCGATCAAATTTATGCTTATCTAAATAAACTCTTATTTCTTCTTCGGATTTATCTTTTAAAGCAGCTATTGCGCTTAATACGATCTTTTTATTTTCCTTATCAAACTCTATGACTTTCAAAGGAATCATATCGTCAATAGGGAAGTGGTTTGCAATGTTTTTGATCTTGTTTGTGGCTAATTGAGTTACCGGAACAAAACCATCAACATCCTGAGGCAATTCGGCAATTAAACCTTTTTCAATAATTCTTACAACTTTACCTTGAGTAATCGTTCCGACCGAAAAAAGTTTTTCAAAATTAGCCCACGGATTGTCTTCAACTTGCTTGTGTCCCAAAGAGATTTTCCTTTGGTCAACGTCTACACCAAGGACTAATACCTCAAGCTTTTCGCCTTTCTTCACAACTTCACCGGGATGACGAATCTTCTTTGTCCACGAAAGATCAGAAATATGAACTAAACCGTCTACGCCTGGTTCAAGCTCTACAAACACGCCAAAGTTTGTTAGGTTGCGGGCTATACCTGAATGTCTTGATCCAACCGGATATTTCAGCATTAATGTTTCCCATGGATCTGGTTCCATTTGTTTGATGCCGAGTGAAATTTTCTTCTCATCTTTATCGAGACTTAAAATAACGGCTTCAAGAACTTGTCCCATTGCAACAACTTGAGAAGGATGTTTGATGTGCTGTGTCCAGCTCATTTCTGAATTGTGAATCAAACCTTCAATTCCTTTTTCAATCTCAATAAATGCCCCATAGTCTGTAAGAGATACAACGCGACCGGAAACTTTGTCGCCAATTTTATATTTGCTCTCAATATCTTCCCATGGATGAGGTAATAATTTTTTAAGACTTAATGAAATTCTCTTTTTCTCTTCGTCAAAATCTGTTACTACAATTTTAATCGTTTGGTCAAGTTTGACTACTTCATTTGGATGATTAATTCTTCCCCAACTTAGATCTGTAATATGAATTAAACCATCAACTCCGCCAAGGTCAACGAATACTCCGAAATCTGTAATAGCTTTTACCGTTCCTTCAAGTATCTGACCTTTTTCAAGGCTGTTTAATATAGCGAAACGCTGATCGGCAATTTCTTCTTCAACCAAAACTTTATGCGACACAACAACATTTTCTGTTGGAATATTTACTTTTACAACCTTAAAATCCATCGTTTGACCAACGAATGCATCAAAGTCTCGTATAGGACGGATGTCAATTTGCGATCCCGGAAGAAATGCTTCCATTCCCATTAAGTCTACAACCATGCCGCCTTTAATTCTTTTAAGAATTTTACCTTGGATTATTTCTCCAGTTTCGTGGGCCCTAACTACCTTATCCCAGATCCTTAAAAAGTCGGCTCTAATTTTACTTAAAACGAGATTACCTTCCTGGTCTTCAACGCTCTCCAGAACAACTTCAACTTCTTTGCCTATTTTTATTTCTTCAGATTCGTGAAACTCGTTTTTAGGTATTGAGCCTTCAGACTTGAATCCGACGTCCAAAATTACATTATCTCCCTGTATACGTACGATTCTCCCTCTTACTAATTCACCTTCTTTTACGTCTTTGAAAGACTCAGTATAAAGCTTCGCTAATGTTAAGAATTCTTCCTGGGAATATTCTTCATCATTGAAGTTTTTCTTTGCCTTTTCAAAGTCATTTATGGTTGCTGAATATTTTTTTGCATCATTTGAGGTTTCTGACATTAATCCTCCTAAACGGAAATTATATCTGTTAATTTTGCTTTCGCCATCTTGAAAACAATTTAACAGAAAATTAATTTAACATATTTTAATTACGATGGCTAAAAAATCTATAATATTAACTCTTAACCGTTATTCTTTTTCCCGGCTGTTTGTCGGACTTTTTCTAAAATTATTTCAACTTGTTGTTCTATTGTGACTTTAGAAGTATCAACTTCGAACGCATCCGGCGCTTTAATCAACGGGCTATTTTCTCGCGAAGAATCAATCTTGTCTCTACTTTCAAGGTTTGATTTTATTTCTTCTATTGAAACTTTAATTCCTTTTGAATCGTATTCTTTTACTCTTCGTACGGTTCTCTGTTCAATTGAGGCGGTTAAGAATATTTTTACATCTGCATCAGGGAAAACCACACTTCCGATATCTCTTCCTTCCATTACAATACCGCTGTTGTTTTGAGCAAGTATCCTTTGCTTTTTTACCAGTGCTTCTCTCACTCCGCTAATTTTACTGATAGGGCTAACGAATTTATTTACTTCCTTTGATCGAATATCTTCAGTAACATCTCTTTCGTTAAGAAAAACTTTTGTTGTCCCTGCAGTATAAACTAGATCAATTTTGGATGCGTTTGCTAAAGCAATTACTTCATCAGAATTATTAAGAACTTTGTTTTCAATTGCCAAAAGTGTTATTGCCCGGTACATTGCGCCTGTGTCAATGTACAAATATCCAAGCTTTTGCGCTACGAGCATTGCAGACGTACTTTTCCCGGAGCTGGCAGGACCATCAATTGCGATGATAAAACTTTTGGTCATAAGGTACAAAAATAGTTAATTAACCTCAAAGTTTCAAAATTTCATGTTAAATTTATACGTTTACTTTAAAAAACCGAAATACTCTGAATGTTATTACTTCTGTCGAGAAGAAAAAGCGGGAATCTATTCAATATTCAAAGGTTTATGAGTTCCCACTTCCATCGGAATAACCATGTTAGATCTGACCTATTAATTCTTAATTTTATTTATGAACCGGCTTGTTTATTGAATCTCTTCTCCTCCGAGAAGATTCACTATGGAGTCTATTATTGGATCATTTGCCGGATTAATGGATTTTTTTTCATTAGTCTTTCTTTTTGAAGTCGAATTTGCAGCTCCGAATGCGGATGTGTCGTTTTGCTTAAGCTCAAGTTTCAATTTTTTCCCGAAGAATTCATTTGTCTTCTTTTGGAAGTATTCTTCATGGTTAGATAAAATTTTGTCCCCGTCCGGATTGTCGCTGAAAATGAATAACCGGTTTCCTTCCAAACTAAGCAACTTTATATCTTGAATGAACGGTCCGAATATCAATCCCTTTTCAGAGCTTACTGAAGCGACAAAATCGCTCCATCCTTCAATTAACGAAGAAAAGTTAAAACCTGACTCTGGCTTGTTTTCTTGAAGTGTTATATCTTTTAATGAAATGATAGTTGGTTCTTGTAAAATAATATCCGGTTTATTTTGAAGAGTAGAATTTGTGGATCTAAAAGTTTCTTTGGTTGAAAAGATTCCAGTTTTTTCAGGTTGATCAGTCTCAAAATTCAAATTAGAGTTTTTTTTTATATCATCTACCAATGAAATCAATTCTGTAATGGTTGATGATTTCTCAAGTCCAATTAATTGACTCAAAGAAATTTCAATTTTTAATTTTTGATTTTGGGTGTAACGTAATTCTTGCTGCGTTTTATTTAAAAAATTTAATAGGCGAAGAATATCGCCTTCCGAAAATTTATTCCGATATTCTAAATATCTTGACTTATATAAATCTGCCGTCTCTACAAGGTCGGCGCTATTGCTTAATATTACCGTCATAATATTTCTAAAATGCTCCATCAACCCTTCCATAAAATCAGTGAAATTCCAACCATGCTCATAAATAATGTTGGTTACCTCAAAAACAGCTTTGAAGTTTTTTTGCAATACGGCATCTGAAAGAATAAAATATACTTCATCATCTACAAGATTTAACATTTTAGAAACAGTTTCGGAGTCAACGTCATTACCGCAAAATGAAACAACTTGATCAAAAAAACTTTCAGCATCTCGCAAAGCTCCGTCTGATTTCTTTGCAATTATTGTTAATGTTTTGTCGTCTATTTTTATCTTGTCTGTATCGGCAATTTTTTGAAGTTGATCTTTAATCGTATCAAGTTGAATTCTTCTAAAATCAAAGCGCTGACATCTTGATATTATGGTGAGAGGTACTTTGTGAATATCAGTTGTTGCAAAAATAAATATTATATAAGACGGCGGTTCTTCCAGGGTTTTAAGAAATGCATTGAAAGACTCTCTTGTAAGCATGTGAACTTCGTCAATAATATAAACCTTATATTTCCCATTTGTCGGCGCATATTTTACAGAATCACGAAGTGTGCGGATTTCATCAATACCTCTGTTTGATGCCCCGTCAATTTCAATTATATCCAATGATTGATTTGTCTGAATTGATTTGCACATATCACATTCATTGCATGGTTCATTGTCAATTGGATTAAGACAGTTTAATGATTTAGCAAGGATACGTGCAGTTGTCGTTTTCCCTACTCCGCGCGGACCTGTAAATATGTATGCATGTGCGATACGATTATTCTTAATTGCATTTTTCAATGTCGTTGTTATATGCTCTTGACCAACCACATCGCTGAATCTCTGAGGCCGCCATTTCCTTGCTGTAACGATGTATGCCATTAATAACCTATAATTTCAAGTTTGACTAAAATATTTCGGACGAAAGGAAATTACAAAATTTTTCCAAGTATTTTTTATCCGTTTCGTCAAAGGAATTAAAAGATGCACTGTCAAGATCAAGTACTCCCATTAGTTTTTGTCCTTTTATAATCGGGACGACAACTTCTGATTTTGAATCGGCATCGCAAAATATATGCCCTGGAAATTTATTTACATCGGGAACAATAAAAGTCCTTTTCTCTTTTGCGGCAGAGCCGCAAACTCCTTTGCCGGTTGCAATTGTTGTACATGCTACTTTCCCCTGGAAAGGTCCAAGATATAACTTTATACCGTCAAAAAGATAAAATCCAACCCAGCTTACTTTTTCAAATGTCTGCTTTATTGCTGCTGAAGCATTTGCAAGGTTTGAAATTAAATTTTCATCCTTATGCAATAAACTTTTTAGCTGATCCAACAAAAGAATATATCTTTCTTCCGTTGATAAATTTTTATTGACGAGTAGACTATCTGCCAAATTATTTTCTTTTTGTTTTGTTTTTCTTGTCTGTTGTGTTCGGTCCCAATTTCCAATCTTTAAAAAGATAGGGGATTGCTTCGTCAATTTTTTCAAGAGGAATTATTTTTAATCCTTCTTTTACTGGTTCTAAAATTTCTTTCAAATCAATCTCATTGTCTTTCGGGATGAGGATTGTGGTAATTCCGTTTCTTTTAGCCGCTAACAATTTTTCGTTAAGCCCGCCGATTGCCAGAATATTCCCGCGTAACGTTATCTCTCCAGTCATTGCAATCTTGTTTGATGCAGGACGACCGCTTACCGCTGATAAAATAGCCATTGCCATTGTAATCCCTGCTGATGGTCCGTCCTTCGGAATAGCTCCTTCGGGAAGATGAATATGGATTTCTTTGCCCTTAAAAAAATCCGGATTCAATCCAAAATCTTTTGCTTTTGAACGAATGTAACTTAATGCTGCCTGTGCGGATTCTTTCATTACATCGCCAAGTTGACCTGTGAGAAGTAGTTTCTCGGCGCCGTTCATTATTGCAACATCGACTGATAAAATTTCTCCGCCAACACTTGTCCACGCTAAACCGGTAACACTGCCGACTTGATTTTCCTTGTTATGCTTGTGTTGCCTAAATCTTGGTGTCTTTAAATACTCTTCTACTTTCTGTTCATCGACGACATACTTATATTTTGTCTTCGAATGTCCGTTTGATGCTTCCCGCAGTACAATATCCCGCGCTGTTTTTCTGCACACAGAAGCTAATTCTCTTTCAAGATTTCTTACACCTGCTTCGCGTGTGTATTCCGTAATAATTTTTTTTATTGCTCCATCGGTGATCTTCACATCTCTATTTGCTAAGCCATGATTCTCAAGCTGCTTCGGAATTATATGTCGTTTTGCTATTTCCATCTTATCGTATTCAAGATAACCGGGCAGTTCTATAATTTCCATTCTATCCTGCAGTGGAAGAGGAATGTTATACCTGACATTGGCTGTTGTAATAAACATCACCTGGGAAAGGTCGTAATCAACTTCAATGTAATGATCGTTGAATGTATGATTTTGTTCCGGATCTAAAACTTCAAGCAAAGCTGCAGATGGATCACCTCTAAAATCCATACTCATTTTATCGATCTCATCCATTAAAATAACAGGGTTTATTGTTCCTGTTTTTTTCATCGATTGAATAATTTTACCTGGCATTGACCCGATGTATGTCCTTCTATGACCTCTTATCTCAGCCTCGTCCCGTACTCCGCCCAAACTTATTCGAACGAAATTTCTTCCTATTGCGTGAGCAATTGATTTCCCTAACGAAGTTTTACCCACTCCCGGAGGCCCTACAAAACAAAGAATTTGTCCGCGCATTTTTTTTACTAAGTTTAGAACTGCTATATTTTCAATAATTCTTTCTTTTGGTTTTTCTAATCCGAAATGATCTTCGTCTAAAATTTTCCGTACATGATTTATCTTTAAATCATCTTTTGTGGTTTTTGACCATGGAACATCAATTAGCCAATCTAAGTAATTTCTAATTACAGTAGATTCCGGCGACATCGGTGGCGTTTTCTTAAGTTTGGATAATTCCTCCAATGCTTTCTCTTCTGCTTCCTTTGGCATCTTTGCCTTTTTAATTTGATCCCGGATTTTCATAAACTCCGGCGAGCCGTCTTCTTCTTCGCCTAACTCATCCTGCAAAATTTTTATCTGCTCTTGAATAATAAATTTGCGCTGCGTTTTTGCAATATTTTCCTGAACTTTATTGTCAATTTCTTTTTCAATTTTAAGAATGTCGATTTCGGAATTTAATATCTTAATGACTTCAAGGAACTGTTCTTTCAATTCCAACTTCTGAAGGATTGTCTGCTTCACTTCAATTGACTGATTTATATTCGCCGCTACGTAAAACAATTTTCTGTCCGGTTCTTCTATGTTATCAAAGGCTGAAATTGCTTCGTTTGGAATGTTCCGGCTAATCTTAACATAATCCTTAAATAACTGAGACACCTGACGAATCATTGCATGCATCTCATGATCGTTTACTACTTCGGGGACAATCACTTCGATTCTTGCTTCAAAAAATTCTTTATTTTCCGTGAAGTTAATAATCCTTCCTTGAAGTAAACCGTCAACTAATATTTTCATCAAGCCGTTCGGCAGTTTTAAGATTTGTACTATCTTGGCAATCGTTCCATCCTGATAAATATCTTCCTTTTTTGGGTCCTCAACATTTGACTTCTTTTGAGTTGAAAGGAAAATATATTTTGTATTATCAGAGGCATAATTGGCGGCTCTAATTGATTGTTCGCGCCCGACAAGAACGGGATATATCATGTATGGAAAGATAACAACATCACGCAGCGGTAAAATAGGAAGCACTGCTGGTATAGTGTCTACTATTGAATTATCATGTTTGGTATTAATTTCTATTTCATTAATTTTTTCCAAATACTTCTCCTTAGTTTCAATTACAAATTTACTTGCAAAATATACCAAAAATGAGACGGGCTATCAAGGTAATGAATACTTCAATCAGTATTCTTAAAACTCAAAATCTCATAATTAAGTCACCTTACACAGAAACAACCCCCTATATAATGGGATATTTAAATAATTGAAAATCTCGCTCAATTCCATAACTACTCCAAAGGGAAATCCTGCTTAAGCTGAGTAATTAATTCTGATTTGGGTGAAATGAGTATAACTTATTTTCTATATTTGTAATCAAAAAAAGGATAATATGGTTGAAGATATAAAATTTATTTCTAAAGAAGCTGGCAGTTTAATTAGAAATGCGTTCGGTACAAATTTTAAAATCGAATTTAAAACCAACGAATCAAACTTAGTTACTGAAGTTGATAAAGCCTCCGAAAAACTTATCACTGGTTTTGTTAAGAAAAAATTTCCTTCCCATGGTATACTTGCTGAAGAAGGAGGCAGTTTTAATAAAGAGTCTGAATTTTTATGGGTTATTGATCCCATTGATGGAACTACAAATTTTGCTCACGGGTTGCCGATTTTTTCAGTTTCTATTGGTGTGCAGAAAAACGGCAAAACTATTGCCGGAGTCGTTTACGATGTGATGAATGATATTACATACTCAGCGGAGTTGGGAAGTGGTGCTTTTGCTAATTCAGAAAAAATATCTGTCAGTAAAAATGACAAATTAAGCCGGAGTGTTCTTGTAACCGGTTTTCCATATAATATTGCAGAGAACCCCGAAAATGCACTCGGTAAGTTTGTCGCATTAACAACTGTTGCAAGAGGAGTAAGACGACTTGGATCTGCAGCGATTGATTTTTGCTATCTTGCGAGAGGAGTATTTGACGGCTTCTGGGAGGTACAGCTTCATCCTTGGGATGTTTGTGCCGGAAAATTAATCGCTGAGGAAGCCGGCGGTCTGGTCACAGACTTTAATGGTAATCAAATCGATATTTATTCCGAAAAATTTCTCGCCACCAACGGTCTAATCCACAACGAAATTATGGAAATTATGAAAAAGAATTAATTGCTTTAAGGATTCCTTTTACAGCGCAGATTTATCATTCAAAAAATTTGCGCTGTAAATTTAATTGAAAGATTCTACCGATAAGTTTGCTAAACCTGCAAAATCAATTTTCTATTTACGTTATAGCGCTTAATTTATTTAGCTCTTTCCGAAATCAAGAGGTACAGCTATTTTGAAACTTATATTTCTTCCCATTTCAAAAACTCCGACTCTCCCCGTAACATTATTGGTGTCTCCGTATTTCAACCGGCTCATATTGCTTTGATATGCTTCATCTAAAAGATTACTTCCGTATATGTATACCGAAAAGAGAGTTTGTCCATTTGAAATTACATCAGCTCCAATGCCGGCGTTTAATAGTGTATAAGCAGGCGTAACAGTTTCATTGCCGAATTTATAGTAAATTTTATCCTGTTTGAAATAGTGTTCTAAATCCAAACGAAAATAGGCATTTCTAAAGACTCTACAGAGAGTTTTCGCATTAAATTCCACACCTGACACTAACTTGAAAGGAGGAGTGTAAGGTAAATATTTTGTCGAATCCGGCTGATCTTTTTGAATTGCGCTTAACATCGAAAATGAATTATTGAAATGAAACCATTGAACTTCTTCCGGATGAATATTCAATGTAAACTCTGCTCCCGAAATTACAGCATTGCCTGAAATATACTTAAACGTCGGTCCGCTCATTTTAGCCATTACATCGGTGCTTATCGAATCACCGCCGAAAACACTCGCCAGCTTTACTGGAAAAATATAGTTGTCGATGTTGTTATCAAATACAGTTAATTCGGAAGTGACATCGCTTGAATTAAATCCAAGAGTTACATCCAACTGCAAGCTGGTTTCCGGTCTTAGATTAGGATCTCCTATTTCATAAAAAGGAGTTCCGTCATGAATTCCGTTGCTCCCGCTTTCGGCAATATTCGGTGCGCGGAATCCGCGTGAAAGGTTTATCTTTCCGTAAACTGTCTTTGAAAAATCATAAGCAGCTCCGATGCTTCCGGAAATCCCGGGGAAATTTGATTTATATGCGGTGAATCGGTGCACTGCATCCGGTGCCGGACCATTTAACCTAACTCCGCTGCTATCTAAATAAAGATCATCTCCTTGAAGTGATCGATTATCAAAACGCAACCCTCCTGCTATTGATAATTTATCAAAAGTTTTTTTCCCTATCGCAAAAATTCCGAAGTCAAATAATTGATATTCAGGTACCAAGAATAATAAACCTTTATTTTGAGAGTCCTGCTGCATTCCATTTGCACCAAAAGAAAATTCAAGTTTATTTTTTTCGGGGAAAATGTAGCGAATATCATAATTAAAGGTGTTTAAAAAATAATAGATATTGTAGATATTTCCGATTGTAACATCGTTTGCCTCCTGGCGATTATTTTGTTGAAATCCCAACCTTACTCCTAATCGTCCGTCTCCAAATGCTATACTGTTATCCAAAACAATTTTGTAATGACGGACATGTTGATGAATAATCATGTCGTGGGAATAAGTTGTTAAATCGGAATTAGAGGCAATTGCTGCGCTGTCTGAACCATCAGAAGCTAATATATGTCTTGTAAATTGTCCTGTAGCGCTGTCTCTGCCCCCTTCAACAATTCCAAGTTTTAAATCAAAGCTGCTTAATATAAGTCGGGAGTATCCCCAACTGCGATTGATCCCGATACTTCCTCTAAAATTATTTTCACCATACCCGGAATTAAAAACATATCCATCATATTTATTTTGATAAGCATGTGAATCCATATAAGTATATCGGGCATTCCAGGTTATGTTATTGTTATTACCTGCAATGTAAGCTGAACCGGCGTAAAGACCGTTATTTGTTTGATAATTAGTAATGATGTTCCCTTTAATTTCACCTTCGGGAAGAGTAGGGAAGGGGAGCATATTTATAACCCCCGCCATTGCATCGGAACCATAGCTTAAGCTTGCCGGTCCACGCATTATTTCAACTTTGTAAATGGAATAAGGATCGACTTCAATTCCAAACTCATCACCAAACTGCTGTCCCTCCTGTCTTATACCATCATTTACAACCACAACACGGTTGTACCCTAATCCTCTGATAATCGGTTTTGAAATAGCTGGTCCTTCGGTTATTTCCGATACGCCGGGCGAGTTTTTGAGTGCATCAATAATATTGTTGGATGTTGTTTCTAAAAAACTATTCTGTCCGACTGCGCTAACCGGAACTGGATTAGTTTGTTGTTTAGTAGCCGATGGAACGCCTGTTACAACTACTTCCTGCATCTCAATACTTGATTGTTCTAAGGCAAAATTAACGGTCATATTTTTATTTATAGTTATTTGTTTCGACTGGGAAAGATATCCGAGATAACTTACTTCAAGAAGATATGTGCCGTCAGGAATATCCTTGAGCTGGTAGGTGCCGTTATTTTGTGATATTGCCCCGATTTTTAAGTCCGGTATATAAACAGACGCTCCTTTTAATGCGATATCGTTTTTTATGTCGGTTATTTTTCCTGTAAGAGTGCTTTGTGCAAAAGTAAAATTATTCAATATAAAAAAGATTAGTAAAATGGTAAATGATTTTATTACCATGTCAACACGATTCATATTTAATAGTCCCTTTGTAATGTTCGTATAGTTCTTTTATTCTGTGCCCTCTTCAGTGCGGTATTTTTTTTTCTTACTTCCTTCGTAGCTGTCTATTTGGAGCAGCACGCCATCAAGCTTTCCGTTTGTAAGAGGGATTCTTCTGCTGGTTCTAAGTCCGATGGATTTTCTTAATGTAGGTTCGCCCGTATAAATAAAAGCAGTTGTACCGGTGCATTTTGTTTTTAAAAAATCTCCTAGTTCTTTGTAGAGTGACTGGACTTCTTCAAACTTTCCGAGCCGCATTCCGTAAGGGGGATTGGTAATCAAAATTCCATTTTCAAATTCCTTTATTTGCTGAAAAGGCTTACATGAAATTTCAACGGAACCGAAAAAAGGAAGTCGGGATAAATTTTCTTTTGCGACTTTTATAGCTTCCGGATTTCTATCGCTTCCTAATATTATTCCCTTTGGAAGTGGAATAATTTGTTTATCATATTCTCCTTTTATGCTCTCCCAAATATCTCCATCAAATCCGGGCATATTGATAAAACCAAACTTTTTGCGCATATATTGAGCGGGGATTTTGCAGTAGAACATAAGCGCTTCGCAGAGGATCGTCCCCGAGCCGCACATGCAATCTAATAATTGACTTTCGCCGTTCCAGTTGCTAATACGTATCAAGGCTGCGGCAAGTGTTTCCTGCATGGGAGCTTCGCCGGCTAGAAGTCTGTAGCCTCTTTTATGCAGTGATTCACCTGATGTATCGAGGCTGACTACTGCGGTATCTTTATCAATGTGAAGGTTGAATCTTACATCGGGATTGTCCTTTTCAACGTTAGGTCGTTTGCCAAATTTGTCCCTAAAATAATCGGCTATCCCATCCTTTAAACAAAGAGAGGCATATAAAGAATTAGTGATTTTGCTTTTGGATACCGAAGCAGAAATAGCAAAAGTTTGGTCAACAGAAAATATTTCTTCCCACGGAATTTTTTGCGCCATTTTGATAAGAGCGTCAGTAGTATGACAAGGGAAAGTGGTTAACGGAGCAAGCACCCGGGAAATTAGTCTCGATGTATAATTTATTTTATACAGAGTTGTGAGATCAGATTCAAAAGAGACTCCTCGGTAAGTGACCTTGGTATTCTTAGCCCCTATTTCTATTAATTCCTTTTCGCATAATTCTTCCATCAAGCCGGTCACTTGAGCAAAGTATACATTGTCTTTTTGATATTGAAACATAAAAATTTCCTTTTCGCTGATAATATTTTTCTTGAATCTAATATCAGTGTTAAATTGATGACAGCTGATGGACAAAAATATTTTTAAAGTAATATCGAGGCATTTTTGAAAAAATCAATTGCCATACATCTCATCAATTAAGTGACGGTATCTTTCTTCAACAATTTTGCGGCGAATCTTTAAACTCGGAGTAATTTCACCTTCTTCAAGCGCAAAGGGTCTTTCGAGCAAAGTAAATTTTCTTACGCGTTCAAAATTAGCTAATTTTTTTTGAATCTTTGACATGTCTTTGTCGATTAAATCGTAGATTTCTTTACGCTTGACCAGCTCTTCCATATTTGTGTAAGGAATATTGTTTGAATCGGCATACTCCTTAAGAGATTCAAAGTCAGGTACAATCAAAGCGCTTAAGAACATCCTTTTATCGCCGACAAGGACGAACTGATCAATATATTTGCTTGCAAGAAACATATTTTCAATCGGAGTGGGGGCAATATATTTCCCGGTAGATGTTTTGAAGAGATGTTTTTTCCTATCGGTTATCATTAAAAAACCATCAGCGTCAAAAACGCCTATATCACCGGTGTGAAGCCAGCCATCTTTAATTGTTTCTTCGGTTTCTTTCCGGTTTTTAAAGTAGCCTTGCATGATATTGGGACCCCGCGCAAGGATTTCACCGTCCCCGGCAATTTTTATCTCAACTCCGGGGAAAACTTTTCCAACTGTTCCGAACTTAAAATCATCCACCTTATTAGCAGCAATTACTGGGGCCGATTCAGTCAACCCATAACCTTCTAGGATCATGACACCTAGGGCTTCAAAGAATTCTCCGAGATCTCGTGAAAGAGGAGCGCCCCCCGAGATGAAGAATCTCATTCTTCCCCCCATTTTATCAATTAGTTTTTGGAAGACTAGTTTATGCGCAAGTTTATTTTTAACCGATAAAGTAAGGGATACATTTCCATTTCTTTTTGCGGCAGCATATTCTTTACCTACTTCGATTGCCCAATAGAATATTTTCTGTTTTGACTGTGGCTGGCTGTCAACATTCTTAATTATCTTGGAATATATTCTTTCAAACAGCCGCGGAACAGTTGTCATAATAGTCGGTTTTACTTCCAATAAATTTTGCGCAACGGACTCAATGCTTTCTGCGTAAACAACCGTACAGCCGGATGCAAAAGCTGTATAATACCCGGCCATTCTTTCGAAAATATGACAGAGTGGGAGAAAAGAAAGGAAAATATCTTGTTCGGTAATAGGATAAGTAATGAGGGCAGAATTTACGTTTGACAATATATTTTTGTGAGACAGCATAACACCTTTGGGTTCGCCCGTAGTGCCGGAAGTATAAATTATTGTGCATAAATCATTTTCATTTACGCTGCTGATAGATTTTTCAAGCAGATTTGGATTATTAGCTTTGAATATTACACCCATTTCCTGAATATCATTAAATGTGTGAATCTGCTTATGATCAGGAATGTTATCTTTTTCATTCATTAGGATTATAAATTTTACATTGCGGCAATTGTCCTTGACCTTTAGAATTTTATTTAATTGAAATTTATTTGAGACTATGATTGCCTTCGATTCCGAATTATTCAAAATAAATTCAATTGAGTCAGCAGTTAAGGATGGGTAAAGGGGAACATCGACGGCTCCGATGCTTAAAATTGCCATATCCGAATATACCCATTCCGGGCGATTTTCAGCAATAATAGCAACCTTATCATTTTTTTTAATGCCCAGCGCTAGCAAGCCGTAAGCCAAATTTTCGGTTTGATTTCGAAATTCTTTATAATTAATCCCTACAAACTTATTATCTACCTTTCTTTGAATAACAAATTTATCCGGAATATTGCCGAATCTATCAGTAAGAAATAAAAACAATTCAGGAATAGTTTTGCAAGCTCTTAAGATTGCCATTATAATGCTCCAAAAAATTTTGTGCGAAAATACCTTCAGGAATTTATAAATGCAATTAAATTATAACAAAAAATGCTTGCTTCAAAAAATAGCGCTAGTTCTTTAAATTGATTCTAAAACCCAAAAGCCTTAAGTTTCTGCGGGGATTTTAATAATTATTCCCAAAATAATTTTAATCTCAAAAACTTAAGGAAGAATAATGAAGATTCATGAGTATCAGGCGAAAGAAATTCTTAGAAAGTTCAAGGTAGCAGTACCAAACGGGAAAGTAGCATTTACACCGGAAGAAGCCGTCGATATCGCACAAAACTATTTAGGAGGTAATCTTTGGGTAGTTAAAGCGCAGATACATGCGGGAGGAAGAGGAAAAGGAGGAGGAGTAAAAGTTGCAAAAAGCTTAGATGAAGTACGTTCATTATCAAATGAAATTTTGGGCATGAATTTAATTACACATCAAACCGGTCCTGAAGGCAAAATAGTAAAAAGATTATTAATCGAACAAGGTGTAAATATCGAAAGGGAGTTTTATGTCGGTATTACTCTTGACCGGGCAATATCTAAAAACGTAATTATGGTGTCAACTGAAGGTGGAGTAGAAATCGAAAAAGTTGCCGCTGAATCACCTGAAAAAATTATTAAAGAAACTATTGAACCGGACCTTGGACTTCAACAATTTCAAGCAAGAAATTTAGCTTACGCATTAGGATTAAGCGGACTTCAACATAGAAATGCTGTAAAATTCTTACTCGGGTTATATGAAGTTTACATTGCAAGCGATTGCTCTCTTGCAGAGATCAATCCGTTGGTTCTTACAAAGGAAGGTGATGTAATAGCTCTTGATGCAAAAATGAATTTTGACGACAATGCACTTTACAGACATCCGGATATTGCTGATTATCGCGATCTAAATGAAGAAGATCCCCTCGAAATTGAAGCTTCAAAATATAGCCTTAATTATATAAAGCTTGATGGAAACGTTGGTTGTATGGTAAATGGTGCTGGGCTTGCAATGGCTACGATGGATATTATTAAATTAGCCGGCGGTGAGCCTGCTAACTTTTTAGATGTAGGCGGCGGTGCAAATAAAATTACTGTTGCTAACGGTTTTAAGATTATCCTTTCTGACCCAAATGTTAAAGCTATTCTTATAAATATTTTTGGCGGTATTGTAAGATGCGATAGAGTTGCACAAGGAGTAATTGATGCAACTAAGGAAATTAATGTAACGATTCCAATTGTTGTCCGGTTGGAAGGTACTAACGCAGAAGAAGCCGGTGTTTTGCTTAGCGAATCTGGTCTTAACTTTGAAGTAGCTTCTACTCTTAAAGACGCAGCTGAAAAAGTTACTGCGATTTTAAAAAACTAATTGAAATGATAAATATTTTAAATAAATTTTTCCTATGAATAATTATAAATTGATAAAAATCAAGCTATAAAAATTTGTGTTACTTCCATTCAAATGTTTTGCTTGATTTTATGCATATATAATTTTAGATTCATTCGAAAAAAATGACCCTGTGGAGAATTAATGTCCTATTTTGATTCTGACTTTAGCAATGAAGAAGGTTTCTTCGAGCAAACGAAAAATATTGAAGAAGAAATCGGCAGATGTAAATCTATTATAGAAAATAATGGCATCTATAATAACACTGAAATAATTGAAGATACTGTACAGCTTTGCATTGAGAATGAAAAGTATGCGGATGGCTTGTACTTTGTCAATATTTTATCTGTAACATTTCCCTATAATGCCGAATACTGGCTTAAAAAAGGAATATTGCTAAACTATTCTTTCAAGTATGAAGAAGCTGTGAATTGTTTTGAAAAAGCTTTATCTCTAAATCCCGGAGATGCGGAAGTATTGATTGATAAAGCTTTGGCTGAAGAAAATTTAGGTTTAGTCGATCAGGCAAAAGAATCCTTAAAATCTGTTTTAGAGATTGATCCAAATAATGAGGATGCATGCTTTAGCCTTGGATTGTTATACGAGCGCCATGATGATTTTAACGAAGCATTAAAGTTTTTGAAACAAGCAATTGTAATTGACCCAGAATTTGGTGAAGCGTATTATGAGATAGGCTATTGCCTAGAGAATCTTTTTGAGCTTGTGGAAGCGCTCCAAGCTTATGATAAATATTTGGAAATTGAACCATACAGTTCTAGCGGCTGGTATAACCGCGGAATTGTTTTAGTAAAAATGAATAAACTGGAGAAAGCAATTGAGAGTTATGATTTGGCTCTCGCCTTAAATGACAAGTTTGCAAGCGCATGGTTTAATAAAGGCAATGCTTTAGCTGACCTCGGGAGGCTTCAAAGTGCGATAGAATGTTTTAAAACATCTTTTGAACTTGATAACTTTGATGATGCTTCTTCATTTAATATCGCAAATATTTATGAAGAACTTGGCGATCTGGTAAACGCCGTAAAATATTATTCCGAAGCTATTAAAATTAACGACCAGTATTACGAAGCTTATTTAGCTCGTGGTTTTTGTTATGATTCAACAGGGAAATTCCACCTTGCTTTAAAGGATTTTAATAAAGCTATTTCCCTTTCAAAAGATAGTGCTGAAGCTTGGTATGCTAAAGCTGATTTGGAGTATTCTTTGGGCAAACTCCAGGAAGCAACAGAAAGCTATCGTGCTGCATTGAATATCGAACCGGATAATTATGAGATATGGTTTAATCTGGCGGAAACATTACTTGAGATGGGTGATTGGCTTGAAGCCTCAAACGCATTTGGTGAATGTATCCGAATAAATCCTGTTGACGCCAGTTCCTATTATGGTAAAGCAAAGATCAATTTTATTCTAAGCAGAACTATGGAGGCTGTCGATTGTTTAAAAACAGCATTTAAGATTGATCCTGCAATCAAAGTTGAATTTGCTAAAGAATACCCGGAAATAAAATCATCAAAGCTTTTTAAAAAGCTTCTTGGAGAAATTTGAAAATTCTTAATTGTCTTGTCAATTAAAATTTTGCAAAATTTTGATTTATACTACTCAAATAAAAAATAATCATTAAATGAAAAATTTGGTTCACTTAAATACAAAAATATTGGGTTTAATTGGTCATCCGTTAAAGCATTCATATTCTCCCTTTATTCATAATATTGCTATTGATCTAAAAGAAATCGATTATATTTATCTCCCGTTTGACATTCCAGCCTCAAATTTAAAAAATGCTGTCAGAGGTATGATTGCTCTAGGAATAAGGGGATTTAATGTAACAATTCCTCACAAAGAAAATATTATTCAGTTTATGAGTAATGTATCCGAAGAAGCTTCAATTATTGGTGCTGTCAATACGGTTGTGAATGAGCTTGGTAAGCTTAGCGGTTATAACACCGATGTAAACGGTATTCTGGAAACTTTGAATCCGTTTAAGGAAGAAATATTTGGAAACGAAATAAGTGTCATAGGTGCAGGGGGAGCATCACGTGCAGTTATTTATACTTTAATTAGATATTTCAAACCTTCTAAAATATTTTTGGTTAATCGCACTGAGCAGCGTGCTGATTCTTTGAAAAATTATTTTCAAGATAAAATGAAATATAACTCATTTAAAACAAAAGAATTATTCCCGCCTGATTTAGTCGAAGTTTTTAGGAGTTCAAAACTAATAGTCAACGCTACTTCGGTTGGTATGTATCCGGATGTAGATGATTCTATTACTATGCTCGCCGATTCATTTACTAAAGGACAAATCGTTTTTGATTTAGTTTATAACCCGATTCAAACGAATCTTCTAAAACTTGCCTCATCAAACGGAGCAATTGCATTGGATGGGTTAAAGATGCTCGTCTATCAAGCTGCAAAATCTTTTGAACTTTGGACGAGCGAAACTATGCCTGTTGAACAAGTCTATAAATCCCTTCAATTATTTCTTAAAGCCTAATTTTGCGGAAAAACCTCGTTAAGTATTAAATTGATAAGGCTGACAAATATTATTTAGCAGTCTCTGAAGAAATTTAATGAAGTTGATTTAGCGCTTTTGTCATTCTTTCAATTCCGTCGGTTAACTCTTCGTAAGAACAAGCATAAGACATTCTAACGCAGTTATCATTTCCGAATGCAAAACCCGGCACCAATCCTACGTATTGATCGTTTAGTAAATAATTACAGAAAGAACTGGAATCCTTTATTTCATATCCATTAAAATTTTTTCCATAATATGCGCTTACATCATAAAAAACGTAAAAAGCGCCTTTAGGAAGTGGACACTTTATTCCTTTTATTTTATTTAACGAATTATAAATAAAATCTCTGCGTTCCTTAAACTGCCTTACCATCTCAATAATCTCTCCGTTAGGCTCCCTTAAAGCTGCTACTGTAGCTGCCTGCGAAATTGATGAGGCATTTGAGGTAGAATGACTTTGTAAATTCCTTGCAAGTTTGATTACTTCTGTATTACCGCCTGCATAACCGATCCTCCAGCCTGTCATTGCAAAAGCTTTGCTTACTCCGTTTACAGTAATCGTTTTATCTCTCAAATAATCTATACTGCCGATGCTAAAATGTTCTTCTCCGTCAAAAAGTATCTTTTCGTAAATTTCATCAGATATAGTAAAAATATTTTTATCTTTTAATACTTCAGCTAATGCTAAAATTTCTTTTTTGCTGTATACTGCACCGGTTGGATTGGAAGGTGTATTAAATAGGAAAATTTTAGTTCTTTTAGTGATTGCTTTTTCTAGTTGTTCGGGAGTTATTTTGTAATCTTGCTCAACTCCGGCGTCGATGATAACAGATTTTCCTTGAGCAAGCTTTACCATTTCCGGATAGCTAACCCAATAAGGTGCTTGGAAAATAACTTCATCACCGGGGTTGCATAATGCCATCATTAAATTGTATATTGAATGTTTTGCTCCTGCCGAAACAAGAATATTTTCTGGTTTGAAATTCAGATTGTTTTCTTTTGAAAACTTATCCACAATTGCGTTTATTAATTGAGGATAACCTTCGTTTGCAGTGTATTTTGTAAAATTTTCGTTAATGGCTTTTATCGCAGCATTTTTAATATAATCCGGAGTAGGGAAGTCTGGCTCGCCGGCGCTAAAACTTAAAACATTTTTGCCTTCGCTCTTTAATTTTTTTACTAACGATGATATAGCCAGCGTTTTGCTTTCTTCAACAGCAGAAATCAATTCGGAATAATTACTCAACTTACTTTACCTCTTATTTGATTAAAAAATATTACTATATAATTCTGATATTACAAACAACAATTATAATTTGTAAAGTCAACTAACTGGAAAAATGTGGAAACAAAATTAATAATTCAAAAACTATTATGAAGTGATTTGAGATTAATAAAAATTAATGTTTGAATAAAATACTTATCCGGATGAAATTTTATTCGGGAATCGGACGTAATAATTTTATAATTTATATTTATTGGCTTTTAGTCTTTCTCGTTCTTAAATTCTTCACTAAGATTTTTATATTGTTCGGGAGTCATTTTCTGCATCTTTTCCATGAATGCAACTATAGACCAAATTTTATCGTCGGAATGTGTTGGTCCCCAGGCAGGCATCCCCGTCATCTTAACTCCGTATTTGGTAATCCAAAAAAGTTCTGCGGGCGTCCATTCGTGAATAGTCCTAACAAGTTTAGGAGGTTTGGGATAAAGTCCGGCTGCTAATTCTTCTTGAGATACACCGGGCGCACCATGACAATTCGCACAAACTGCTCTGTAACGAACAAATCCCATTTTTATTTTTGATGAATCCGAAAGATCTGGAACTACAATATTTTTTGCATGATGCTTTACTGAATTATCCATAGTTGTGCTCATTATCCAATGTGTCAAACCGTTATGTGGAATTGTAGCACTTATATTATAAATACCTGAATAAATAAAAATGACTGCACCGATTATTGTTACCACAACAACTCCTGCTACCCAGAATAAAAATTTCATTTCATTGCCTATCTAAATTTGTTTTGTTATTATTTTAGAAAGTAATAGTGTTCGATCCGCTATCGAAATAGTTTTATGATTATAAAACTATATAAACTTAAAAAAAATTATCTAAAGTTGATATGATATAAATCAGTGGTTTGTTTTTTGGCTAAATTTGTTTTTAAGAGCCTTAGCAACAATTGGTGGGACGAATTCGCTTATGTCGCTGTGAAGACTTGCTAAATTTCTAATTATGGAGGAATTTAAATATGTATATTTCTCGTGAGGCATTAAAAATACAGTATTAATGTCACTTGCTAACTTTTTGTTCATTAATGCCATTTGAAATTCATATTCAAAATCGCTGACTGCTCGAAGTCCTCTTATTATGCCGACTGCCCCTACTTCATGAGCGTGATCTACAACCAATCCATCAAAAGAATCAACAGAAATATTTTTATAACCCTTCAAGCTCTTCTGCAACATCTGAACTCGTTCCATTACCGTAAATAAAGGCAATTTACCTGGATTAATAGCAACAGTAACTACAACCGCATCGAACAATTCCTTTGCTCGAAGGATTATGTCAATGTGCCCGTATGTTACCGGATCAAATGTCCCGGGGTATAATACTTTTCTCATAATCTTAATCCATAATTTTAATGAACTTACGAATACTTAACGAAAAATAGTTTAAAGACAAAGTTATTGCAACTTATTAATTTTATATAAACAAGTATCCCCGATTATCTTAAAAGGTTCAATGCCGAAATTTAAAATATCTTCTTCTTTTGTTTGTTTCGACCTTTCAATTATTATAATCCCTTCGGTAGCTAAAAATTTGTTAACCAATATATTTTTTATTACGGTATAAATATCGTCTTTAAAAAATGGCGGATCGGCAAGAATCAAATCATATTGTAAGCCCCTATTTGCAGAGGAAAAAGTAACAGCTTCTGTCTTAAAAATATTTGATGAATCCTCAACTTGTAGAGCTTTTATATTCTCTTCAAGATTTTTGTAAATGACGAAATTCTTTTCGACAAAATCTACCGAACCGGCACCTCTGCTTAGGCATTCAAGCCCAAGTGAACCCGAGCCGGCGTATATATCTAAAACTTTTATTCCTTCGAAATTTATTATGTTGTTTAATAAATTGAAAAGAGTTTCTCTAACACGATCAGTTGTCGGTCGGATAAGTTTTGATTGCGGTACATTGATCAACCTTCCCTTAAATTCTCCTGAAATAATTCTCATCCGCATATAGAAACCCTTAAACAAAATTCTGCTGATTTAGTATTATAGTATTACAGTTTATCCGCCATAGGCGGATTGTTTTTTATGTCAAGATATTTGAAATGATTTTCCATATTCCATCATACATATTCCATATTCCATATTCCATTGCGGCCTGCCTGCCGGTAGGCAAGCTTGCCGCGCTATGAATATTTAGGTTTATCCGATCCTGTAAGCAATCCCCGCTGCTGACGAAAATGAATTGTACTTTTCAGAATAGTTCTTATTCTCAAATAGCTTCGGATTTGGAGATATATTTTCAAAGGGATTAAAGTATATAAATTCAACGTCTAACAAACTGCTGAGAGTTTCAGCCATTGACTTGGTAATCTCTTCTCCGGTTATAAATGCTGCATTTATTGCGTTCTTGTTTAACGAAATGGATTCATTATTGCTTATCTCATCTATTAGCGTAGCCGGAAGATCGCTTGCATTTTTATGTGTGATTACCTTAAAATATACCGGTTTCCCAAATAATAAAAAAATTATTGAAAGAGTTTTATTGCTTAAATAAACGCTTAAAGTCAAACCTTTTGCTGCAAGCGCATTGCTTAATGATAGAGCGCGATCAGAAGCTAGGTGAAGATTGTCGATAAATTTTAACCGGAGATTGTTATCGGAGCAAAAATTATTAATTATCTGTAAATATTTCCGCGAGATGGCAATAGCAATTACTGAATTAAAATTAACAATATTGTTCTTCTCCACTTCAAAATATTGTATAACAAAATCTTTTGTGTTCGCAAATGGAAAAAGGATAGATAATTCCCATTTAAATTCGGTTATTAAATCTTGATGAAGAAGAGAATTTTCATATGGAGTTTGCGTTATATAAAATAATTCAAACGGAAGCGTGAAGGAAACAGATGTGCTGTTTAATGGTTTCCGAATTATAAGTTCATTAAATGCACTCTGGAGCAATGCCGTTATTTTCGTCTCCTTACACTTTTCAAAATTAATCACTTCATCAAAGTAAACCTCGTCAATATTTTCAAGTATAAATTGATCATCCTTGAAGGCTATTTCTACGAGTTGAAGCTTGGAATTTGTTATTGCCAATCCAATCTGTCCGGTAGGCTGTCCCGTTTGATTTTCAAAATTATTCAATATAAAAATACCTTTTGATTTTATTGAACTTTTTATCTCCGATTCTTTTTACATCGAGAAGTTCTTCTAAGTTTAAAAATTTTCCTCTTTGATTCCGTAGTTCAATAATATTTTTAGCAATTATTTTACCTATTCCCGGTATCTTCGTTAGCTCCTCAACCCCGGATTTGTTTAAATTTACACTTTTCTCTTTGGGAATGGCTTTTCTTTCTGCATTGAAAAAACTCTGATTTTTGAAATCCAAAACTTTACTTTTATTTAATGAATCAGATGTTTCAAATGCTTTGAAGCTTTCATTTCCCGGAGATTCTGATATGAATAAGCTGTCATCCTTTGTATAGGAAAAATTTTTATAGTCAAAATTCTCTTTAGATTGAGTAACTGTCTTTGCTACTCCGCCTATTAGCAATATGATCAGTAAGAAAAAGATAACTTTTATCTCCGTTTGAGTAAATCCGGCTTTTTCGGAAAACTTCTTGAACATTGTTTCTCTTCAAAATCAAAAAAAAATATTTACTTAAAGAGAATATAAGAACCAAAACTAAGTTCAGCAAGCTGAAGATACATCTAAAAAGAGAATTTCTTGAAAAAATTATTTTCGTCCGCATTAGAAGCTTTTTTGAAATTGGGCTGCTCCGCTAATTCTTTTAACAGCTCTTTTTCTCTTGAGTTTAATTTCTTTGGTATTTCAATATTTACTCTTACGAGTTGATCACCGGAACCGGAGTGATTAAGATGTCTAATCCCTTTGTCCCTCATTTTGAGAAATTTCCCGTGCTGTGTCCCCGCGTCAATTTTTAGTCTTGCTTTACCAATCAAGGTAGGAACTTCTACTTCCAGACCAAGTACTGCGTTAGGGTAGCTGATAAATAAATCATAAATAATATCGTCTCCGTCACGTGTAAAATATTCATGCGGTTGTTCTTGAAATACGACGATTATATCACCCGGCTGTCCTCCGCGTTTGCCTGCGTTCCCTTCGCCTCGCATAGTCATATAGCTTCCTTCGTGAACGCCTGCAGGAACATTTATCGAAACCGCAACCTCTTCAATTACCTTTCCGTCGCCCATACATTTTTTACAAGGGATATCAACAACACTCCCTTCACCGCCGCAGTTACTGCAGGCAGATATATTTACGAACTGTCCGAATACCGATCTGGAAACAGATCTAACCTCACCGCTGCCGTGACAGACGGGGCAAGTTTTAGTAGAAGTACCTGCTTCGGCACCGGAGCCACTACATTTACTGCATACGACCTGTTTTTTAATTTTGATTTTTTTATTTACACCTAAAGCGATTTCTTCGAGAGTCAACTTAAGAGTAACCTTTAAATCAGAACCGGGAGTGCCGGCACTATGTCTTTTCCCTCTTCCGCGCTGCGTGTTGCCACCAAAGAAATCGTCAAAAATAGATGCACCGCCGAAAATATCGGAGAAATGAGAAAATATATCATTGACATCGGAAAAGCCTTGAGAACCGAATCCGCTGCCTCTAACGCCTTCATGGCCGAATCTATCGTAACGGGCTTTTTTATCGTCATCGTTTAATATTTCATAAGCTTCGGCTGCTTCCTTAAATTTTTCTTCAGCTTCTTTATTATCGGGATTTCTATCGGGATGAAATTGCATCGCCATTTTCCGATAAGCTTTTTTCAAATCATCCTTAGTTGCATTACGGTCAACTCCAAGTATCTCATAGTAATCACGTTTAGCCATAGAATTTATTTATCCTCTATATTTGAATTATTAACTGCCGGATTGTTGTCAGAATCAGACGCACCCGAAGAATCATCGCTGACGATAACTTTTGTATGACGAATTACTCTATCCTTATACATATAGCCTTTTTCAACTTCGTCAAGAACAGTATGGGGGGGTACGTTTTCTTCTTTCCTTTGTAGCAGAGCTTCGTGGAAATGTACATCAAATGGTTTTCCTACGGAGTCAATTTTCTTAACACCCTGGTCATCGAGAACTTTCAATAATTTATCATAAACTAATTTTATTCCGTCTTTGATTGCGCTAATGTCTCTGGCATTTTCAATATGTTTAAGAGAGCGTTCCAGATCATCGACAGTGGGGAGCAGTTTTATGATAAAAGTTTCAGCAGCATACTTAATTAAATTCAATTGATCGTTTTCGGTTCTACGCTTATAGTTTTCAAATTCCGCCGCTTTACGCAATAATTTCTCTTTATATTCCTGAATCTCTTTTTCAAGATGTTCAATTTTTTCCTTATTAACTTCTTCCAAATTGCCGGAACCGGCTGAGGAATGATTTTCTTCTTCAGCTTTAACACCTTTAATTTTAATATCCATTTGTTCATCTTTCTCTGATTCATTGGGCTTTGATTTAATATCGTTTTTATCTTTTTTCATATTGAATATCTCCTTTATTTAGAATTATTATTTGTCAAAACTTCTGAAAGCATTTTTGCCATATAATCGACAATTGCGACCACTTTTGAATATTCCATACGTTTCGGTCCGATAATTCCGAGAGTGCCTGAAATATCCCCAAGTTTATATTCCTTACTGACAAAACTATACTCATTTAGATCTTGATGTTTATTTTCGCTGCCGATAGAGACAAAGACCTTCTCAGAGGGGAGTTCATTGGATTTTTCAAGTATATGAATAATAAAATCTTTATCTTCAATTAACTCAATAATTCCTTGAAATTTTTGAGCATCGTCAAACTCTGGTTGTTTTATAATATTTTTAGTACCAGTAATAACAAGTTTATCGGTTTGTTTAGTATCCTTAAAAATTTTATCGGCGGAGTCAATAAAAACCCTAATAATATGTTTCTGGTCATCTTCCACGTCTTTAAATCTCTCGCTAAAAGTGTTCCTGATTTCGGAAAGAGTTAATCCACTTAACCGTTCATTAAGAAGTCGCTGAACCGATTCCAACAGAGAGTTTTTTATGTCGGATGAAAATTCCAGTGTAATAGTTTGCGCAAATCCTGATTTAATAGTAATAACAACCAGTATTCTTGTAGATGTCAATCCAACAATTTGAATTTTTTCCAAGACACCGCTGTCTATCTTAGGATAAGTAACACAAGCAAGCTGTTTGGTAATTCTGCTTAGGAGGGAAGAAGTAATATTTAAAAGCTCGGCTGTTTCGGATAGGTTAATTTCCAACTCCTTATTTATAAGTCCCTTTTCCGAACTCATTAATTCTTGAACATCCATCAAAGTATCAACATAAAATCGATAACCTTTATCTGTCGGAATTCTTCCTGCGGAGGTATGCGGATGTCCGATGTAACCGGAATCTTCAAGGTCGGACATAATATTCCTTACTGTTGCCGGGGAAAATCCAAGCTGGTACTTTTTCGTAATGTTTCTTGAACCAACCGGAGAGGCAGTCGAAATAAATTGCTGTATAATATACCGGAGAATATTTCTTTCCCGTTCATTTAATTCATCGTTTAGCATAACATAATATAATTATAAGTTTTTTTATTGTGGTTGCAAATATAAACAAATTAAAAAGATTTTTATATGGTTTAAAACATGCACAAACAAAAAGATGTAAATTTTGGAATATTGGAGAAGAGATGGAATTTCTCTCCTGTCAACCTTCTGACTCCTCTATTTACGCATTTATTTCTGAATGTGTGCAAAAAATGCCGGGCAAAAAAATGCACCGTGCAATTGAATTAATTATCCAGGCATATCGAAATTGTTAAATAAAGAAAAAATATAGAATGTGATGAAAAACTCAATTTATCGTCATTGGCATGGTTTTATGTAAGTACTACGATAGGAAACTTAAATAAAAAAGATATGTCTAACATGCAAAATTATTTAACCGGTAAATTTGACAGATTTTGTGTCGATATAAACTATTTATATTTTTTAATTAAAGAGGTATTAATATGAAAAAATTAGTTGTGTTATTTTTCCTGTTGATTTTTGGCGCAGTAATATATTACGGGTGCGCTAAAAAAGATAATCCTATTGGCCCAACTTCAACAAGCGGGATGCTGAAGGTTCAGATGATCGACAGTCCTGCAGATTATTCGGAAGTGAATATTGTTATTGATAGTGTGCAAGCACATATTTCAACCAGCGACAGCACGACCGGATGGGTTACTCTAAACAATCAACCGGCAACTTACGATTTATTAAAGCTGGTAAACGGCGCTAATGCTGTTATCGGTGAAGATACTTTACAAGCCGGTTATTATACTCAGATAAGATTATTCATTGGCAGCGGCAGTAATATTGTAGCGAACGGGCAGACTTTTAGTCTTACAACTCCCAGCGGAAGTCAAAGCGGGATTAAACTTAATGTAGACGCAACAGTGCAACCGGGAATTGCTTATGTATTGACTTTAGATTTTGACGCCAACCGTTCAATAGTTAAAACAGGTTCCTTATTAAATGCCAAATATATCCTAAAGCCTGTCATCAGAGCTGTTGCAACGGGAACCACAGGAATAATTGCCGGAACAGTATCGCCAATCTCAGCATCATCCAATGTTTGGGCAATTACAGGAACGGACACTGTATCGACATCAACAGATGCCGCAGGAGGATTTAAACTTCAATATCTATCCCCAAGTACTTATTCAGTATACATTGCTCCTAACGATACCTCCTATAAGGATACAACTATCGCGAATGTAAACGTAACACCTTCTAATACTAATAATATCGGAACAGTAATTCTTACAAAAAAATAACTTTTAACGGAAAATATTTATAAGCCGGTTCAAATTAACCGGCTTTAATTATTTTATTCTTTAATTTTGACTCATTCTTGTATAAATAGTCAACTTCATTTCTTCCAAAAAGGTTTTACAATTTTATTTTGTCGTTTTGCTATCCAGATAAAAATTATTCCAACTGCAAGACATAATAAAACTGCTTGTATGGAATTCTCCGGTCCGAA
>JAKAFW010000067.1:0-9938 GCA_021817845.1 Bacteroidota bacterium | reverse complement strand
GGCTTATCAATTTCTTCCATTAAGGAGACAGCTTCAGGATTAGCCTGGATTTTGTTTAGTCGAAATATTTTTTGGGAAATAAGGTTTATGTGATAAACATCTTGCAGTGCATATTGAATTTGCCGGCACTCTAACGGAGTTAAATTGAATTGACTTAGTTTATTGATTTTATCATTTACGATATTTTTAAGACTATCATAATTTTCCATATAAGTAGATTTACCGGTAATAATAAAATCATGGGAAGACATTAAAAGATCGTTTATACTCGTTTGAAGCTCAGAGGACAATCTTTGTTTCTGAGTTTCTCTTTCTAATTTTATGATATTGTGATTTGTATTAGAAAGCTCAAAGAAAAATAGTGAGCTAATAATAACTAATAACATAAGAACGGCTAAAAATGCAACGCCTATTTTTTTAGTAATGGACATTTTATTTCCTTTTCAAATTTGATAATAAAGCATCTTGAATGAGATTTAATAAATCGCTTTTAGTAAATGGTTTTGATAAAGCAGCAATAAGCTTTGCCTCATAATTTTTTCTAATTGGTAATCCCACTTCCTTTTCTTTTTTTATTACACGGCAACCTGTTGATTTGAAATAATTTCATCTACAAGGTTGAATATATCTTTAGAGGAGAATGGTTTGGATAAATAATGTGTCATTCCTTTGGAGAGGAAGTTTTCTTTATCTCCATTCATTGCATATGCTGTCATAGCAACAATGGGTTTGGTTTCATAGCCTTTTATTTTTCTTATTTCCTTAGTAGCTTGAATGCCATTCATAGCGAGACCTAAGCCGATGTCCATTAAGATTAATGAGTAATCATTTTCTTTTGCTAATTCTATTGCTTTTGGTCCATCGGTGGAGATATCTAAACTGCAAAGTTTCCTTAAACTGTAGGAAACAAAATTGATTGTAGTATTATCATTTTCCACTAAAAGTACTTTCGGGAAATTGTAATTAGCAGGAAGAGAATCATTTGATTTGACTATTTTATTTTTGACTGACATATTATTTTTTTCCTTAATTAAATCTGCATAGGGAAATCTTACCGTAAAAGTGGAGCCTTTCCCTTCGATGCTTTCTACTGAAATTATTCCTCCCATCATTTCAATAATTCTCTTTGTAATTGTAAGACCAATACCGGTTCCCTCATAGTTGCGATTTAATCCTTCGCTGGCTTGACGAAATTCTTCAAATATAAGGTTTATACTCTTTTGGGGAATACCAATGCCGGTATCGATAACTTTAATAACAGACCATAGTTTATTTTCAATATTTTCTTTTGATACAGCAACTGTTACTTCCCCTTCTTTGGAAAACTTTAAGGCATTGTTTACCAGGTTGTTAATAATCTGATAAAGGAGTTGTTCATCTACAAGAGAGAAAATATCATTTCCATTTATAATGGTTTTAAGGCTTAAATTATTCTTCCGGGCATAGCCTTCAAATAATTTAACAGAGTCAATTACTATGGAGGCAATATTGGTTATCTTAAGATTTATTTCCATGTTCTGGGCTTCAATACGTGAAAGATCAAGAATTAAATTTAACGTATTCAAAAGCCGGCTTGCGCCTGAATAGATTTGTTCCATCATAGTCAAATGATCCTTGTCCTTCAACTCATCCTTTAGGACATCTGAAAAGCCTAAAATGCCGATCATAGGAGTGCGAAGCTCGTGGCTCATATTTGCTAGAAAATTGGATTTAATTTTGTTCATTTCCTCTGCTTTTTCTTTAGCTGCTATAAGCTCTGCCTCATATTTCTTCCTTATAGTCATATCTCGCCCGATAGAAGCAATACCTGATATTTCGCCAGTACTTAAATCCTTTACGTAGAAAGTATTTTTAGTAATCGGGATAGGTTGATTGGTCCTAATATTTCTTAAAGAAGATTCCCCTTTCCAAAATCCATTTTTCCTTAAAGAAGGTAATTCCCTTTCCTTCCTTTGAAGCCAGCTTTCAGAAGTAAAAAAATCTTTTACAACAAAATCAGAAACATCTGCATCGGGATCTAAGCCGACTAACCTTTTGCCGGCATTATTTAAGAATAAAGTTTTATCATCTAAGGAGGAAACAGCAATGAAATCATTTGTATTATGGACCAGGGAAATAAGCCTTTGGTTTTCAAATTCGATTTTTTCTTTTTGTTCCTCCCTAAAGTTATTATCAATTGCATAGCTTACATCATTGGTTAATTCGCTTAAAAGATTTAATTCGCTTAAAAGATTTAATTCGCTTTGATTAAAGAAACCCTTTTCGATTGAACCTAATACCATAATACTAAAGTGATTATTTTCAAGTTCTATAGGAAATACCGCCAGCGAGTTAATATTAGCAGCAACTGAGGGATTAAGATTAAGAGAACTTATTAGGTCTGGATTCAAATCATTAACTATAACCGGGCCATTGTTCTTTTTAATGTACTTATGCATAAGATTAAGGTTATTTACCAGACAACCATTTTTCCCATTTTCATCCAAACTGCATTCTAAACGGTTATTAAACTTATTGATTATATCCTTACCCCTATCTTTTATACCAATGCAGGCATAGTTAAAACCTCCGATATTTTCGGCTATATTTAGAATGGATTTAATAAGCCTTTCATTATTTTTCTCTTTAACAATTAGTTGATTTATTGCAGAAGTGAATGCATAGATTCTGTTAAGCTTTTTTATTTCCCTTTCATTTTCTTTTAATTGTGTAAGATCCTGCACAATTGAAATGGCATGTAATTCTCCTTCAATTTCGATTACTTTTGCTGAAACACGACCGGGTACATACTTTTTATCTTTCGAAAACCAGAAGGTATCGAAACCCCTTACCTCTCCGTCTTTTAATAACTTATCTATAACTATTTTTCTTTCATCATAGTTACCCCATAAATTTAATCCTTCTGTAGTCTTGTTAATAATCTCTTCTTTTTTAAAATTAAGAGCTTTTAGCATAACTTCATTAATTTCGATTATTTTCCCGTCAGACAAACGGGTTATTATTAATCCATCGGGACCGGAGACAAAAGCCTTAGAAAATTTCTCTTCGCTTTTTTGAAGCTGGTGTGTGGACTTTTTTAAATTAGATATGTATTTATTTTGTAGGATGTAAAAGGTTATTGTGGCAGAAAAGCCAAATAACACAAAGAGCATATAGTAATTAGCAAGATGTTTAATGTTGTCAATATTGGCTTGTGAATATTGATGAAGTGAAGTTTCAATTTCCTGGTTGAGATTCAGGGTTAATTCATCAATTTGATTTCTTAAAATTTTTTGTTGGGAATACAAAGAAGAAATATTAGCCGGCAGACGGGTTTTACTGGAGAGTTTATAATAATTTTTTAGAAATTGTGCCCGCTTATTTTGTAAAATATTAAGTGAATCTATCTGAGTCTTTTCTGGTGCTGAGAGATATTTGTCCTTGATTAATAACTCAAGGTATTGAATAACCTTATTCGAATCATTTTTCAGTACGATAGAATTATTTTTATTTCCGCTAAGTAAAAGGAAATGATAATCTATTTTCAATTTTATCTTTATACTTTTCAAATTCATCAAGATTAAGTAAAATTGATACCCTGTTTCTAATTATATCCTGATTCTTTTGAGAATCCATTAAATCCATATAGCTAATAATGCTGATCGACAATAAGTATATTATTGAAATTGGAAATAAAATTCTCTTTTTTATCATAATTCTCCTTCGGACTAAAGTAAATAAATCCCCAATTAGACAATATTATTGACGTTAAAAAAAATTAAAATTTAATGTGTTGATAATGAACTACAGTGAGAAATTTCCAAGATTACTTTTATAATTTAGTTTTGTCAACAAGCTTTTCTATGTCGAGCAAGATTAGCAGCCTGTCTTCAAGTTTACCGACGCTGGTTATGTAATCTGTGTCTATTCCTGCTGTCATTTCAGGAGGCGGCTCGGTTATGCTTCGGGGTATGCGCAGAACTTCGTTTACTTCGTCTACTATAAACCCGACTGTTTTATCGCTTAGTTCTACCACTATTACTCTTGTTTTGTTGTCTTTCTCTATATGAGGAAGAAATAATCTTTTTCTTAAGTTAACTACCGGAATTACTCTTCCTCTTAAGTTAATGACGCCTTCTACAAACTCGGGTGAATTAGGCACTTTTGTTATGTTCATAATTCTAATTATTTCTTGAACACGCAAAATGTCTATACCGAATTCTTCCACATCAAGCTTGAAGGTAACAAGCTGCAGCAGCTCTTTATCTTCTTCGTGTTTTACAAGTTCTTCAACTTCCGTTTGCATTTTTTACCCTTCTTAATTAGCGTGAACTATATGACCGTTTGACCTGACAGCAAGTGTTGATCTGTCGTTTCTTCTTTCACTATCAATATTGAATTTTGATACCAGATTCTGCAGATTATCCGTCAGTCTATTTAAGTCCTCTGCTGCGTGAGCTATTTGCTGCACACCTGCTGCGCTTTCTTGCGTTACATTATTTATCGCTTCAATATTTTTACTTATCTGTTCTGCTGTTGCTGATTGTTCTTCACTTGCGGCAGCTACCTGTGTAGCACTATCTACTACTGCAGCCGAACCAGTGATAATTTGTTCCAATGATTCTCCGGCTTTTGCCGCTAGGCTTTTTCCCTTTTGCGCTTCTGCTGTGCCTTGCTGTATTGACTCGACTGCGCCGCTGGTATCTTTCTGTATCCTCTTAATCATATCTGCTATTTCTTTTGTTGCCTTTGTGGTACGCTCGGCTAATTTTCTCACTTCGTCTGCTACTACTGCAAATCCACGTCCCTGTTCTCCTGCGCGTGCTGCTTCTATTGCAGCGTTAAGAGCAAGAAGGTTTGTTTGATCTGCTATATCGTCAATTACCTGGACTATCTCCCCTATTTGGTCGCTGCTCTTGCCTAATTCCTGAACAGTTTCGGCAGCTTTTGTTACCACTACAGCTATTCTATTCATTCCGTCAATGGTCTCAGAGATGACCTTTCCGCCGTCTTTGGCAAATTGTCCTGCATTCTTTGCTTCATCGGCGGTGTTGCCGGCGTTTTTAGTAGTTTCAAGAATTGTTTTTGTCATTTGTTCGACTGCTGCAGCAACTTCCTGAGCTTGAGTACTTTGTTCTTGTGCGCCTGCCGCCATTTCTTCTGAACTTGATGAAATTTGTGTTGATGCGCTTGCTGTTGCTGATACTGCTTCGGAAATGCGTTCGATTATTTGCCTAAGACTAAGCACAACTTTATTAAATCCATTAAATAATTTTGCGATTACATCATCTTTTTTAGACGCGCTTAATTCTACTGTTAAATCTCCATCCGATAATTTAATCATCTCGGCTAAAAGTTTGTGAACATTTTCATCCAAGTATTTTTCTTGTTCTTTTATATTTGTCGTATCCGTAATGTATTCTATTCCGCCTACTACTTTTCCGTGCTTATCAATATTAGGTTTTGCTGAATAAAATATAGGTATCGCCTTGCCAAGCGGACGAGCAATTGTCTCGGCTGATTTTGGTTTGTTTAGTTGCATAGCGAGATTGGTAGCACAATTTTGTGTGTTGCAGTGTTCGGTTTTAAAGTGATCGTAACACTTTTGCCCTAAAAGAGATTTTTGATCTTGCCCACATATTTGAGCACCAGCGTTGTTCATATATGTAATATTAAATTCTTTGTCAATCATCATAACAGGAAAAGGTAAGCCATTAAAATCATTGAACATTTGTGATATTTTTTCGGACATCTTGTTAAAAGAAATTGTTAATTCCCCAATTTCATCTTTCTGGTTATTTTCAACTAAAACGTTCAAATCCCCATTTGCTACTTTTAATGCTGCTTCATTTAGAGTAAATATCGGCTTAGTGATACTTTTTGTTACTGAATAACCGAAGCTAATAACTAATAAAAATGTCAAACCGCCTATAAAGAGTAGAAGATTCTTAGAGTTATTGTTCGTTTGATTAGCTTGTTTAGCTGCTTCGTTAACTTTTTGGTTTTCTAAGTCTATAAAGGAATTTATTACATTCATATAGCCAACTTCGGCAGTATGAAATTGTCCCGATATAATTGCTAAGGCTGAGTCTTTGTTCCCTGTTTTTACAGCATCAATTGTATTTTGCAAGGCTAAATTATATTTTATTCTTTCACTTAATACTTTAGCAAGAACAGCTTTACCATCATCAGAAGAAATTGCCCTTTGTAGAGAATCATAATTTTCCGAAGTACTAGCAATATAAACATTCATCTTTGCCATTAAAACTTGAACAGCTTGCTGGTCATTGGTTAAAAGCATATCTCTAATACATTTGGACTCCTCGTCGACCAGGTTAATGACATTATCTGCCCAAATAGTTTTGGGAAATACATTTTGATTTATGTAAGTAATTCCTTTGTCTAATTTCGATGAATTCGAAATTGCAATGAACACAATCATAAGTAATACTAATAATCCGATGCCAAAACTAACGACCAGTTTTGTTCCTATTTTTAAATTATAGAACCATTTCATAGAATTTCCTCATTAATTTTTAGGTTTAATAACAATTATGGTCTATTATCGTAGGTTGGAAATATTATTTCAACTAAAATGTTTCAAAAGGCAGATTATTGTTTCAAGCGGAATTTATTAGAAAAACTTAGTGCGGTAAGTGATATATTATATTAAATTTTTCCTCAATTTAGAGGAATATCTTTTACTGGCAATGAATGGCTTTTCACAATCTGTAATATATATTTTAATACTTGAGTTGTTACATTTTTCAATTTTTTCTATAAAGTTTAGATTAATTATTGTCGAACGGTGAATTCGAATAAAATTATTATCCGGGAGCATGCTCTCGAAGCTTGTAATAGATTTCCTAACCAAAAAGGATCTGCCGCTCATGAGGTGAATAGACGTATACTGTCTCTCGGAGCTAAGATATAATATATGATCAATTCTTATGAATTGCGGCTTGCCGTTCACTTTCAGAAAGAATTTATCAATCATAGTGTATTTCTTTGGGGCAATTTTTTCCGTAGATTTTGCAAATGAAGCTTTGAATATTTCTATACGTTTTAATCTTGAATTTATAGAATTTAGCACATCACTTGCCTTGTAAGGTTTTATCAGATAATCATCGGCTCCCATGTCCATACCTTGCCTCATACTTTTTAACTCAGCTTTTGCTGTAAGAAAGATAAAAGGTATTGATTTGAGAGAAACGTTGTTTAGAAATTCTTTCAATACATCGTACCCATCGAGTCCAGGCATCATAATATCGCAGATTACAAGATCGGGAATTTCCATTTGGGCAATAGTTAGTCCATCAAATCCATTTTCGGCTTTAAGTACATGAAACCCGTTTTCGGTTAATAAGGCAACAAGATTTGCAAGAATATTTTCGTCATCTTCTATTACTAATATTTTCTTGTCCATATTATCCTTTCGGGATTATTACTTTAAAAGTAGTACCCAAACCTGGTACAGAAGAAAAACTTATTTCGCCCTTATGAAGATCAACAGAATGTTTCACGATGGATAAGCCCAATCCAGTTCCCGGAATTTTTAAACTATTGCTACACCTGTGAAATGGATTAAATAAATATTTTTTGTCTTTGATGGGAATCCCAATTCCTTCGTCGGAAATAATAAGATCTATAAATCTTTCATTTGATGAGACATTAAATTCGATTTTCCCTCCTCCCGGAGAATATTTATAAGCATTAGACAATAAGTTGACTAAAATAAAACGAAGTAATTGAGAATCAATATTAAATATTTTCTGCAAGGATGTATAATTAAAAATAAAATTATGATCTTTTCTTGATTTCAATCCGAGTTCTTCGATAATACCGGAACAAAATTCATAAAGGTCTAATAACTCCGGATTAAATTCTAACTTGCCGCTATCAGCGTGGCTTAAAGTTAAAACATCATCCAGAAGCCTTGTTAAATATTCTACGGAGTTCATAATTCTCTCAATTTGCTCATTTAATTTTTCTTCGCTCCATTTATTCTTGTACATTTGTATTAATTCTACTGAACCTAAAATTGAAGTTAGTGGAGTCCTGAATTCGTGAGAAGTAATAGAAACAAATCTCGTCTTAAGCTCGCTAAGCTCTTTCTCCTTATCGAGTGATTGCTGTAGAAGCAATTCATATTCTTTTTCTTTTCTTATCTCTTCTCTCAGATTCATGTTTGCTTCATTAAGTTGTTCAGTTCTTAGCTTGACAAGGATCTCTAAGCTTTCCCTATATTCACGTAGTTCCTCTTCTATTTTAACCTTTTGGGTTATATCTTCTTTTATTTGTACAAAATGTGTTATATCTCCGTTTGAATTTCTAGTGGGACTGATAATTGCGGATTCCCAAATTAACTCGCCGTTTTTATTTTTATTATGAAAAATTCCATTCCAGACATTACCTGCTAATAAGGTATTCCATAATTTATTATACTCATCTTGCGATGTATAGCCGGATTTAAGAATGCGGGGATTTTTACCTAGTACTTCATCATAATGATATCCTGTGGTCGTTAAAAAGAAAGGATTCACATACTCGATATTACCTTCCAAATCAGTAATGACTACCGAAACGGGAATCTGTTCAATTGCTTTCGAAAGTTTTCGAATTTCTTCTTCGTTTATTTTCCTTTCGGTAATATCAATTTGAAGGCCTATCATTCTCTTGGCATCCCCGTTCCGTTTATATTCAATCGTGCGTCCAATGCTGTTAATCCACCTGAATGAACCATCTGCATGCCTGAACCGGTATTCTATATCAAATTCATTTTCCTTTTTATTTCTTATTACAAATTCCCTGTCCGCGGGGTGGATTTTATCATTCCAACCATTTTTTAGTTGTACATTTTTTTCGGGATCGTAACCGAGCATTTTGAAATACATTGGGTTAGTATACCAAATGTCATTTTCGATATCCCAATCCCAAATGCCGATATTTGTAGCTTCAAGTGCAAGAGTTAACCTTTGTTCGTTGTCGCGTAATAATTTTTCAACTTTTTTACGGTCTGTAATATCCTCGCCGGAAAATAATATCCCTGTTATTCCGGAATCATCGCTCCTTATGACAGAATTATGAAAGGCAAGCATTTTGTGAATTCCCGATTTACAGACTACTTCATTTTCAAAATATTCAAGCGTTTCGGTTTCACCGTTTAGCATCTTATTAAATACACTTCTGACCTTTTCCCGTAATTCTTTTTGAATGACCAGGTCAAACCAATTTTTGCCTAAGATTTCATCTGCGGAATATTCCAAAATTTCTGAACCTTTTTTGTTCATTAATGAAATATCTCCGTTTATATCTAGTTGGGCAAGCATTACTCCGGCTACTTCAAAATATAACTTTGCCTGGTTACGCTCTTTTATAATTTGAGATTCTGCATTTTTGAGATCAGTTATGTCAAAAACGGTTCCTTCAATAAATATAGGTGTACCATCAGACTTTTTTACAATTCTAACATTTTCCAAAGTCCATATCATACTGCCGTCGACTCGTCTACGTTGGCATTCAAAGTTTAATAACTGTCCGTTTTGCGACAACAATTCCAAATATTTTATTCGGTCTTTCGGCGAAGGATAAAAATCCGCTGCCAATTGATGCAATGCCTCTTCAATCGTTTTAAATCCAAAGATCTTTGCAAATGCAGGATTGCAATCAAGGATCTCACCATTAATAGAATTTCTAAAAACTCCGGCTAAATTATTTTCGAATAATTCTCGATACTTTGTCTCACTCTCCTTCAATGCAACCTCGGCATTTTTCTTTTCTGTAATATTTGTGAAAGAGGTAACTACAGCAACAGGTTTATTTTGAGAATCTTTAAGTAAACAACTACCGGCTGTAAGCCGGTAGCTTTAGGTTCGTCTAAAGCCGACTTCGGCTAATCACTTATCCGAAAATCTTCGTCTTCTTTCTCAACATCCTGATTTTCTATATATTGCATTATT
>JAKAFW010000066.1:0-10222 GCA_021817845.1 Bacteroidota bacterium | reverse complement strand
CCTGTTACCAGACATCCTCCGGGTAGAAGGGTTGCGCAATTCGCAACCCAGACTCCCACGGAACCAGGCGTGCGGATTTCCCGCACCTGGCTCTTCAAAGAATGATTCACAGCATTCTGCTGCTATTCCTTCCGTTTTTGTTTTCATAACTGAATGCTTCCTTACTTTGAATTAAGGTTCGTAACCTCCCTTTGAATGGAGCTTATGTTTCCTTGGAAGAATTCATTCTCTGCTGACCGCTTCCCCATGTAACAGGACTTCCCTGTCTCGGAGTACTATCAGTCAGTAAGACTTCCGGCATGTCATCGTATCATCCTTGCTTTTGTTGAAGCTTGTTTGATCCTTTTTGGCTTCCTTGCCAAAACCTGCCGGATCTCCCGTGTTCCTGTGAAATCCATTGAGTACATGCTGTAGGTACGAATCCCGGAGACAACAACATATCCTTGCCTATAACGGACATCCTGTTTCTGCCTTCCCTATAGAGAGAAAAGGTCGGCTGTCTCACATTTTGGATCAATTTCGGGACTAACCTGCCGGTAGGCAAGCTCCCTGTATGCCTTCAGCTTGTCTTCTTTTAGTTGACTTAGCTTATCATTTCTTTCAATGGAACTTACAGGGTCTCTCAAGTTCCTGATACTTCTCTTTATACATGCTACACCTTATAACCACGGTAGACCTTGAATAGTCTTGCATAACGATTATTTCCCGCTGGCGGGATTGGCTTCTGAGCCGTTAATCCGCCGCGGCGGATTGCCGTCTACACACATCGCAATTTTCGAGGCTAAACCTGCCTTGCCGTCAGGCAGGTTGGTTTCAGGAAGTACGGTCTTCCTTACAACTTGTCCCGACTGTTTTTTGTCGGGAGCCTATATAATTCCCTGTGTACGCTTCATGTATTTCGTTCGCTAAGCATTTCTCTTAACTCCTACATACATGCAACACTCGGTATAGGTAGATTGCTAATCCTTGCCTAACAGAGACTTTCACTCTATAAGAAGCATCAAGCTTCGCTTGACGCACTAACGGCGTGGCTTTTCACCCGTCCACCCCGAACAACGATACCGAACTGAAAAGCTACTGCCGATAATTTTTAACAATTTTATTTAATAGAGCAACGTAACAAACAATGCTTACCTTTTACCTAACCCGAAAAATTGATAAATGCCACTTTGAAAACAGTCTACCCCGATGTTTATCGGGGCGGTCGGGTGAAAAGCTATATGCGTTTATTAACTTCTCTCTTCCTATTGAATTGCATTCTGTTTTATTTCCTCAAGAACTCATTTAAACTTATCAGAAATATCTCTTTTTGATCTTCAAATGCAACATGACCTGCATATGGAATATTTAAGAACTTTGAACCCTTTACTAGTTCTGATAATTCAGCAACATCTTTTAATGCAAACAGGTGATCGTCATCCCCCCTTACAATTAGTAACTGACAAGTTATATTTTTGACTTGTTCATTTGGATAACCCGACGAACCAGAGTCAAGCCATAACTTTACTAAACTATTAGTTAATAGATCAAAATCCAGCTCCGGATTTAGTCTTTGGTAAGCATCGAACATCTTTGGGAATTTAATCTTCCAACCTTCGCCAGTTATCTTTAAAAAACTTTCTTTCAATGGATAAGTGTTTTTTATATTCCATTTTGAACCAATTGTTATAAGTTTTTTAACCTTCAATGAAGTTAAGGCAGCTAATCGATAAGCAACAGTACCACCATCACTAAAACCAATAATATCTAAATTATCTATTTTATGATGCTCTAGCACATGTTCTATATCCTTTTGTATTCGTTCATAAGTTAGTTCTTGTTTTCCAATTGTTGACTTTCCATGTCCGCGACTATCTATCCCGATAACTTTATACTCTTTATCTATCCCAGGAAGTATTGAATTAAAATCTTCAATGTTTCCATGTCCACCATGTAATACTAATAATATGGGTTTATCTTCAGACCCTGATACTTCATAATATATTTTTGCTCCATCTATATATAAATATTTTCCTGAACTATGATCAAATTTATTCATCTTTAATATTCCTTTTAGTTTTTCACAATTCTTCAATATTAAGCATATAACGGCGTTGTGGCTACGGCGCAGCCCCGAACTACAATGCCGAACTTGTTAATAATTTTTATAATTACAAAAATCTTTCATACCTTGAATAAGCCTTTCCTACAATAATTTGACCTCTACGAGGTCTAAAAACATCGTAAATGTTTGATTATTGTAGAAACAAATTAATCCAACAAATAAACTATCCTCGTAGAGGATAAATAAATACTTTTAGTACGTTAAATACAAGTGATTACAAAGGTTAGGGAGTTTAGAAGAAATATTAAGTTGACGCCTATGCGATTTAATCGGGGCTGTCGCCTTGAGCCACTTGTTGTTGTGCTCTTTTTTATTTAATAATAAAATAGTTTATCCTAAAGCCTATCGAAAAAGTATTAGTATTCTCGTTGGGCTTATTATAAGTACTTAACGAATAGGATAAAAATGGTTCTAATGCAACACTGTTTGAAAGAAAATAATTTATTCCACCTACTGCAGTAAAAATATTTCCTTCTTGTTTTGAATTAATATTTTTTGAATAAAAATCACTTATTCCTAAGAAAGGTACGATAATATTGCCGCTAAAATAGTATCTGATGCTCGGTCCAATTCCAAAATTTCTGGATATACTTTTAGGAAATACTGAACTAGGGTTAGTAGTATTTGAAAGAGAAATTTCTGTCTCTGCATAATAGTAAGAAATACTACCACCGATTGATAAATTATTCATAATAAAATAGCTAAAAGATGGTGTCATTGAAATATAAGTCTCTTTGATATTGGCTATACCCGAGTTATAATATGGTTCATTCGAAGAACTCGTACTTTTTGAATATGAATACGATATACTCCCCGATAGATTATATATACCTTTCTTTAAAGCATCTTGTGGAAACAAGAGTGAATTATAGAAAAGTGAAAAAATAACTAAGAAAAAAACTTTATGAATTTTCATTTAATCCTCCTAATTAATTATCTTAATGATTATAAGTTGGATAGAAACCATTAAACTTGTAAATATTAGTAAGAATATTTTTTCTTGGACTTATACTACTTTTCCGAAGAACGCTTACGAGAAGTGCATCCCAGCTGCAATCATTTTTAAAATCAAGCGGGTCATTATTAGATGAATAATAAATATCTGTGAACTCATTTACTGATGGAAAGTAAATATTAAGTCCATAGGAACCCGCATTGGATGTTCCATGACATTCATCAATAATACAATCATTAAAATAATTCATAGCATTTTCTATAATTTTTATAGCTGCGGTATCGGTTTCATTAGTACGCATTACCCTTAATAAATCATATATATCGCAGAAACCCCCGTAGTTTTTTATTCCATGTTTTTTAATATTCCGAAAATTATTAATATTTTGATTGTAATAATCTGTGACTTCGTTGAAAGCTGAAACAAAGTTCTCTATTTTAGATAGATTAACTGCGCTCATAGTAATCTGTTCTCCACCATAAGGATTATTGTTCCTAGTTTCATAGAGCAGAGAAATTGTTTTTTTCGATAAATCTTCAGTGGAGATGAAAGGATTGCTTTTAACAAAGTCATCAAATTTATTAAGCATATTATCCCAATAAACATAACCGCTAACATCTTCACTGGCTATATAATATTTAGCTGAGTTTCTTACTTGATATTCCGTTTCTAAAGATCCCATTAAACATGGTGCAGTAAAAAGTACTAAATCCATTCCACCAGCATTTTTAAATGCATTATCTATTTCAAAAGGTTTAAGATCATCGCTTATACCTTTGTATACATTTCCACAAGTTCCATCCCAACCACCTCCATGGTCATAAAAAGCTACAATATATCTTTTAGCCGGAAAATATTTTTTTGCTGCTTTAATAAAATTAGTAAGTATCCTTTCATCCCCAACATTTATATCCCCAAGTTTTTGTAATAGATTTTGTTCATGATTTTCCCCTATTATATAAAAAGATGCTTCAGAATTACTTCCGTCTCTTAACACAAAATAATTTATATCTTTATTTGAGGAAACTGACTTTGAAAAATCGTTTAGGGGATCATAGGCACCTTCGCCCCAATCAGCGTCATCGTAAAGAAGGAATGTCCATTCTTTTTCGGGTAAAGGAATAATTGATAAAACTGTATCTATAGAATTTCCTTCAACCTGACTTGGCATTTCAATTTTCTTACATGAAAAAAATGCGAGAGATAATATAATTACGAAAATAAAAATAACTTTATTCATAATTATTCCTCGATTATAATTTTTTAATTATTGGAAAATAAATTCCTCAGCTATTTGTTATATATTTAAACTTTGTATTTTTATTATATTCTTTTGTAACCTAATTATTTCTACAACATAATGGCGTTGCGGCTAAGCTGCTGCCTAGAACAAGAATTTAGCTTAGAACACAAATGCCAATAATTTTAAAACAATTTATTTAGTAGAACTACCCTGAACAAGACTGCCGATACGGAACAACTAACTCCACAATTACACAAATGCCGAATGCGAACTCGCAGTCAGCTTGAGCCTTGTAACGTTATATTGCGTTTATTATAATTGAATTGCATCTATCAAAATATTGATATAATTTTGACATAAATACGAAAAGGAAACAAGATGCCAATTATAAAACCTATTTCTGATTTGAGAAATAAATCAAATGAAATATCCGAGCTCGCAAATAATTCAAATGAGCCAATATTTATTACAAAAAATGGAGAAGGCGATTTAGTTGTAATGTCTATGGCTCATTATTCCAAACTTCAATTAAAGCTCGATTTACTTAGCAAGTTGTCTGTTGCACAAAAACAAAAATCTGAAGGCGATAAAGGAAAAACACTGAAACAAGTAATGGCTAACATTAGAGAAACAATTAATGCCAACAGATAAATATCAAGTTCGACTCCTAAGTATTGCAGAAGAAGATTTTACTGAAATTATATCATTCATTGCAGCAGATAATCCAACTTCAGCTGATGCAATTGCAAACAAAATTGAAAAGAACTGAGAACTCCTATCAGACAATCCCAATCTTGGTAGAATTCCAAGAGAAGAAGAAATAAGGAATCTTGGCTATAGATATTTGATAGTTCAAAACTATCTCATTTTTTATACAATAGAAGAAAAGACAATTTTTGTTTATAGAATTTTACACGGTGCAAGAAATTATAAAACCCTTCTCTAATCTCTTAGCAATATAACGACGTTGCCGCTAACCGGCAGCCCAGAACAAGAATGCTGATTAACTGCAACAACTTTTTATTTATAAAAATGTTTCTTAGAACAACTCACCTAAAAAAGCAACTTTGTTTTGTAACCAATACTTTATAATTACATAAATGCCGCACTGAAAAACGCTGTCCGTGTTGAGCGGCTTGTTGAGACTGTCGAAAAAGTTCATTTTAGTATCGTTTCCTTACGTAGCTTGTCCTTAATTTTTTTTGTGCTCTGTTTTTTCCTTTTATCTATTCCGGTTCCTGAACGTATCTTAATATTCTGTGTCGATAACTCTTTTACTTTTTTATTCCTCTAACTATCAAAACTTTCTTTTCTTATTCACTTTCTCTTTCACAACACTGCATAGTTAACTATCTTTTCTATGTTATGTACCAGACAGTATAACTTCCACTGAATGTCCACTTTCGCCTTGCTTCTTAGTGTGAATCTGTCCATTCTCTTTCGCGCCCTTATGTTTGCAAATACCGGCTCTACTATTGCAAGCCTTCTTTCATATTTCTTTCGCCCTTCCGGCGTATCTATCTTATCTCTCATCTGCTTCGATAGGCTTGCTTCCTTTGTCTTTACCGCTATTGTTAGATACTTCTTCTTTCCATTCGGCATCCTTATACATTCACTTCTCTTTTCACATATCATACATTCCCGTTCCTTTGCCGCATATTGACGGTAGCCCTTCTGTATTCCCTTCGATGACTTTCTGCTCAGCGTCTTTCCTTCCGGACAGATGTAACAATCTCTTTGTACATCATATCTGAAATATTCCAAATCATATCTCTCTGCTTTTTCTTCTTGCCCTTTGTATTTTTTCCGTCCCTCAAATCTTGCGTCCCTGCTCCTAAAATCTACATCAGGTATATATGCATCTATCTTTTCTGCCTTCCTCCTTAACCTCTCTAACTGTAGCTTTTCTATTCTGTTTCCGTCTTTACTTTCTTTCTTTCCGCCCTTTGATTTTCTGTCTACCTTTTTATCTGCCTTCTGATGCTCTTTTATTAGTCTTGATATTTTTTCTTCCAGCTTTTTCTTCTTGATCTTAAATTCTTCTTGCGTTCCGCTTTCATGCTTTGATGCATTCGACGGCAACTTTAATCCGTCTAAGGCAAAGCTTGTACCTCCTAATAATTTTAACTCATCGCATACCAACAGTATATCTCGGTACAAAGGGTGTATCTCTTCTTCCATTGCTGATATGAATCCTGCTATAGTTGAATGATCCGGCATTTGACCGCAGCTTAATGCCATGAACAATATGTTCTCCTTACATGACGCTTCTATTTTCCTTGATGATATTATCCCCTTTGAATATGCAAGCAATACTATTTTCAACATCACCTTTGGGTCATATGCTGGTCTTTTTGTCTCATGCAATGATGTAACAATCTTTATCTTACTTTTTCGACAGTCTCGTTATATGGCGTTTATTGCTTTAATTTACTTTCCAAACTTTTGAGAAATTCTTCAGCAGTTAGAACATCTATCTTGCTACGTTTATAATCTATTTTATTTCTGGTGATAATTAACGTAATACCATTATTGACTGCTGTGAAATATTGAATTGCATCCTCAAAGTCGTTGAATTCAGAATCAAGTGCTTGTTCTATTACTCTCTCATCTATTGGTAAAATATTTATAAAAGTTTTGAGTTTTCTTAAGCTCTTTAATGCCAATAAATTTGTGGTTTGTTTCTTAAGAAGGTAATGGAGATTTGCAAAAATAAGCGGGGACGTGTAAGCAATAATTTCATTTTGATCAATCAGTGTAAACAATCTAGCTGCATGAATATAGTGCGGTTCTCTTTCAGCTAGTAAATCTAATATTATGTCAGAATCAATAAAGAGTTTAATCATTTGGAATATTTCGCCTCAATATGATTCCTATACACTTCTTTCAAATTAATATTCTCAGGTAATTTGATGATACCGGAAAGCTCACGAACATTTGGTGATATTTCAATTTCCGATATGCTTTCTTTATCAGATATTAGATTAAAATACTTTTCAACCATTATTGAAAGACTCTGTTTATTTTTATGAGCATATTTTTTAGCACGCTCAATTGCTCTTTTGTTGAGTTTTAGTGTTAGTTTAGTATTCATATAATTCCTTTCAAATAATACGTAAATAATCTTTTAATAAGATACGTATCATCATTCCAATTATCAAGTCGACCTTTTAGCCATATAACAGCGTTGCTTTTCACCCGGAGTTTATCCCGCTCTGCGGGACCCCGAACAGCAATGCCGAACTGAAAAACTACTGCCAAATATTTTTATAAATTTTATTTAATTGAACAACGCCAAACGACAATGCCTAACTTTACTACTAAACCAAAAATATTAAAAATGCCGCAATGAAAACAGTCTACCCCGAAGTCAATCGGGGCGGTCGGGTGAAACGTTATATGCGTTTCTCAGTCTTTACTTTTAAATATTTCTTCTTTTTTCAATAATTGATGTCCTTCAAATACCGTAAGAATGTCTACCGAATTTTTCTTAACCAAATAAACAATCCGATAATTTCTATGCAGTAATTCTCTGATGTTTTCAAGAGATAATTCAGGAACTATTCTGCCCTTTTCTGGATTATCAATTATTGTTTCTGCAACCGAGATTAACTTGTCAACGAACTCCATTGCGACAATGGGGTTATCTTTTGAGATGTATTCTTCAATTTCTTGTAATCGAAGTAATGCCTCTTTTGTCCAGAATATTTTCATCTTTCTTTTCCGGTTCGAGTTTTTCGCAATTCAATTCTAAGTTGCGAAGTTGATAACACTTCTCCTTTTTCAGAATCAGATAAACCGCGTGAAATTGAATCGATGAACAGCTTTGTTTGTCTCAAATCATCAAATTCCGATGGAGAGATTAATACTCCAGCAGGTTTTCCATTTTGGGTGATAATCAAAGAATTACGCTTGTTCTGAATTTCTTTAAGATATTTAGCCAACCCGGATTTGAATTGACCAACTGGAATTATATCATTTGAGACTAAGATGTATTTCATTTTTATATCCTTATATTGTCTTTATTCTGGATTAAATATAAACCTATATTACGACAACATCAAGTTTACTTTCTAAGCATATAACTTGCCGATAAGCGGCGCCCCAGAACAGGAATGCCACGTAAAAAGCAACTGCCAATAATAATTAAATAATTTATTTAAGGGCACTTCTAAAAACTTCAATACCTGCCTGCCGGTAGGCAGGTTCTCTGCGAACGTTGCGTATTCTTAGCGTTCTCTGCGTTAATTTTTTATAAAAGATAGTTTTTAGAAGTGCCCTTAACAGAACTAATTTTGCACAAGCAACATTACACGGAAGAACAAAGCCAATAATTACAAAAATGCCGAATGCGAAAACGGCGTCCGCTTGAGTGACGCGCAGACATGATTACAAATATTCGCTTATTTCTTTTTTGAAATTCGAATATACTTCTTTTGAGTTTTGGGCTAGAGGTTCCATTTTGTCAGCATATAAATCAAATGCATAAGCATGGCTGAAAAAATGTCTAAAAGCCAAATATTCACCTAAGGAATTTTTCAATTCTTCAGATATTATCTTACTTTTTACAGCGGTTTCAATAAGCTCTTTATGCGAAGATTTGCCTTCTGGTATTTCAATGTTCTCTGATATGAATATTTGTTTTAATATATTTTCTATTCCATTATAAAAATTATGGAGCAAAGCGGCTGCCCCTGCAAGCTCTAAAGTAGATAAGTACGGAAGCTTTTCATGGGAAGGGATTTCTTTAAATACTTCATCAATGTTTTCTAATTCAGCATTTATCTTTTTAGATAATCTTTCATCCATAAAGAAGAATACCTTCAGATTTTATCATTTCATTTAATAAAGATTTCTTCTTGAGGTCAATTAAGTCTACTGGCTTAGAAAGAGAAAATATTAGTTCACTATAAAACTTAAAGAATAGGGAATTTGCTATTCCATCAACAGCCAAGTCAATGTCATTAGCGACTCTTTTATCTTCAAGATTTGAGCCGAAAAGATATAGCTTTGAGACATTATATCTTTTGGCTATTTCTAATAATTTATATTTATCTTCATTTGAAATCATATTCAAAACTAGCTTTAATTATTCTTTTTTGCAACCAATTGTTTACGGTATAACGTTAGGCGCAAGCGGTGCACATAGGCAGTAGGGTTCGATCTTGGCAGATAGCCCACAAACGTCAACCTATGCTTTATGTTCGATTGCCAGAGATCAGCAAGTAACATGAAAAAGTCCGATGGTTGAGCCTTTAGCCTTGTTCCATTGGTGAATGGCTTCGGGGGTAGGTGAGAGATCAATTCGGACCTCCTCTTTCTTGAAATACTCAGATGCCTCTTTAGAGAGCGTTACCATGCCATTTTGGCCTGAGCCAATGATAAGCCTTTTAGCCCCCTTTTCGAATATGTACTCAGCCTCTTCGAGTGAGATTGTATGAGATGTACCGAACACTGCCTTGGATAGCTTCTTCTTTCGCTTCTTGATCTCACCTGAAAGCCGGATGAGAACATCGTGTTCGATATCGGACCCATCTATAGTGATGAAGCCAAATTTGGTACCGTCAATTCTAGGTCTCATGATGACACTCCTGAGGGAGAAGCTATTGTTTGCGTCTAACGACGTTGTGGCTAAGGCGCAGCCCAGAACTATTCGCCGCGGCGAACCGAACTTGTTAATAATTTTTATAATTATAAAAAACTTTCATAGCACGACTACCTTGGACAAGTTAGCCGAAACGGAAAGACTAACTATAAAATTTGTAAATTGCCGAATGCGAAAATGCTGTCGGGTTGTTGCGGCCGATAGAGATTAGCCGGTTTGACCGATTAAAAAGGTACCATCCCAAATTGGCAGGTCATAATAATCCCACTCTTCTATCCCGGATTTAACTAAATAGTTGTACGAGCAGATTACTAA
>JAKAFW010000107.1:0-2518 GCA_021817845.1 Bacteroidota bacterium | reverse complement strand
ATGTTGCGGAGTTGCTTCCAACCGGCACCCACTGACCGCTTATTACAGAATTTGGGCCAATTACTCTGCTAGAACTGCCACTTAATAAATTAGCACCGTTGCTGAAATAATAAATTTCCCATTGATACGTAAATGGCTCAAGTCCATTACCTAAAGTAACATACCAATTACCTGTTCCTCCTTGGTAAAGTGTAAAATCGCCCCACAACGAAACGTTAGTCAATGGAATTGGTAATAGATCAGCTTCTTTAGCAAATAAATACAAAAAACCTGAAATAGTCCTCATTGCATAAACAAAGCTATTATTTGAAATTCCATTCATTAAATAAGATGGTATCGGATCAGAATGAGTAGGGGGATTTCCGTATTGGGCATTAAGATTATTTATAAATTCATTCAGTCCAGGATAAGAAGAAAATGGATCATTTATTCCAGAGCCGTTATTACCATTAAAATCATCACTAGGGAAAAACCGGTTATCTGAGAAGTAGAGTAAAACAAATATTTTAAAGGATTTGAATGGATAGTTGGATTGATTAAACCACCTTGATCAATTGCATTTTGATAAAGCCACTGATTATAAATTGACGGTTGATTCATCCACTCTTCATAACTGTCCAAATCAGGCCAGTGAGAATCATTATGAGCATGTGCTGGAACGCTCATATCACCTAATAAATGACATACTCTTCCTAATAGTTCCCACACAAGACGATCACGCAATTCAGTTGAGATATAAACATCTCCATTCCAATACTCCCATCTTTGTTGCGTTACATTCCACATTATGTTTTTGCCAACTAGTTGCGTTTTAAGCCGACAAGTTTTATAGAGGTCAACTAAGTTATAATATGAGAAATAGAAACCACCATACTGAGGCTCATCTGGATAAATAATCAATTTATCTCCAAGTGGTGTAGTAACATGCAATTTTCGATCTATAGTGCTTGGATTGGACGCAGGAATAAACAAAACAAAAGTCCCATTATAATAGGTCATTGCTTTTTGATAAGCATTAGGATAGGATGAACCCATGAAATCATAGGTTGAATTGTCGCCCAGATCAGCGTCCCAAAAATGAGTCATGGTAACGTTGTAATCTCCAATCCCATTCTGGTACCTTGCGTCTTCTTCATCTTCTCGATGAGCTCCTATAACCAGTAAACCACCTGGGTCATAAATACTAGTGCCAGTTTCGTTGTAGCCAACATGATCTTTCATATCACGAATATCCTGACCGATATAATATTTTAATAACTTGTAGGATTCCCTGACAAGATGCTGATGAACGCCTTGTCCGTGTGCAAATATGCAATTTTGATTAATTATTAAGATACACGTCAATAAGAATAACCTTTTCATTATATACCTCTTTAGAAATTAAAAAGAATAATTGTATAACTTGGATAGATTAGTGATACTAAAATCCCAATGATCCCTCCTATCCCAATTCCTCCTAATACTGATACAGCCTTTTCAAGTCCAGGAGAACTTGGATTAGAAATAATATTTCCTAAAATACCACCAGCAATTCCTCCAAATAAAAATCCTTCAAAGATAGAAGAACCAGTCCCTTTAATTCTAATCTCTGAAATGTGATTGGTAGGTAATACCAGTCTGGAAATTTTACTAACATCATAAAAGCTCGTAGAATCTACCATAACTTTTATTTCACGCCCGACATAGGTTCTCTGATCCATTGTATAAATCATGCATTCGTTTTGATCCAAGATTTTGTTTATTCTTGTGTAAAATCTTTCTTTTTCTTCAAATTTTTCTTTTGAAATATTATAAGAGCATCCGCTAATTAATAACGACAATGCCAAAATTGATGCGATAATCTTCTTCATTTTAACCTCAAATTTGTTATTACTTTTCTTTTATGGTTCGCTTTATATAAACCCAACAAAGTATTTGTTAGGGAGTTGTGAAAGGGAAAGAATGATTTCATCAGTAGAAAAAATAAAGAAGCAACTGAAAATGGGTATCAACTTTCCCCCAGTCTAGAAATTATTAATTCAAGTTAATTGTAAACGAAACTAAAATTCGTAAACTAATTTCATATTCATGTTTCAAGTTTACTTGTTGCATGGTATAATCACAATTTTCAATTTCAATGTAATTCTCAAAGACATTTCTGTCAAGTTATAATTCATTCACCAAAAATTTTTACACTACTGTATCACAATATAAAGGCAATTATAGAAGAGACTTTTGAGACTGTCTTTTGTTATTGGGATTTTGCTTTTCTCACCATCATTTCGATCTGATCCCACATTTCTTTCGGCACGGCTTCTAACATGTTGAATTGACCGGCGCCTTGCAGCCATTCGCCGCCGTCAATTGTAATTACTTCGCCATTGATGTATGCAGAAAAATCGGAAACTAAATACGCTGCAAGATTAGCAAGCTCTTGATGTTCGCCGGCGCGTTTAAGCGGAACTTTCTTCGCCAAATCAAATTTATCTTTCATATCGCCTGGCAAAAGTCTGTCCCACGCGCCTTTTGTTGGAAACGG
>JAKAFW010000065.1:0-10703 GCA_021817845.1 Bacteroidota bacterium | reverse complement strand
TATATGGTATTTTAGGTCATAGACACTATGACTGCTTTTTCGATAATTCTCCATATAGCTAATCTACTAAAGTCTTCGCCTAAAGGCGAGGGTTTTTGCCCCCCAATCCCAGTTGGAGACAATAAATCCGCTGAATGTTAATTCGAAATCACTTTCCCTCTTTGCCAAGTTGAGATTAATTTTTTCTGTTATCCCGGAAACAACAGGCTTAAGATTATTAAAATCTTGAAGTGTTGACCAACGGTTTCCATTATTTTCATAATAATTATAATTTAATCCTTTAATAAGATTTTTAACCTTCTTTATGGATTGAGTAAGTTTTATTTTTAGAAACTCTTTTTCACTGATCGAACTCGCTGAACCATCACTCCAGAAAGTTATTGATTTAACTGTTGTAGTCCGTTTCAGAATTAATGGCTTTGTGTAGATCATTGATGTGATGGAAGGTTCCGAACCGTCTAGTGTATATCGGATAATACCTTTGTTTGATGGGTCATTTAATTCAACTTTCAGCTTATCGAGAAAAGTCGAATTTCCATAAATAATGACAGGAGGTAAATATCCGGAATTTATCTTTGCAAGGAAATCCGCTCCCATTTTTACAATATCTCTATCATAAGTCATTAATCCGTTTACCTCCACTTCCACGTCGGTCAGCTGTGTATATACTGCTGCAGACAAACCTTCTTTCTTAAGAAGCATCAACTTATAAATAAGATTAGAGTATGCATTCTGAAGTTCTGATGTGTTTTTAAAGTTAACATATCCCCAATTATCTTCCTCTTTCCATGTATGACCTTTTATGGGATATCCCAGTCCTCCGAATTCACCAAGCGCAACAGCGCGAGTGTTTTCTAATCTTGGTATATCCGGACCGGGATAGGCATGGATATCATGAATATCTCCAGCACCACGATCTACCCATCCGCTTGATTGATCAACTAATCTGGATGGGTCAAGAAACTTAATATATTTTGCGACTCGTACTGCACGCCACTCTCCCCAGCCTTCATTAAAAGGTACCCAAACTATTATGCTTGGGTGATCAATATGTTGATTAATCATTTGAGTCAATTCTTCCGTAAAATCATCTGCAGATTCTTTAGATCTTTGGATATCGGGTTGTCCTGGACTTATGGTAGAATCACCGCTAGGCATATCCTGCCACACCAGTAACCCCAATTTATCACACCAGTAATACCACCGTTCAGGTTCAACTTTTACATGCTTACGGGCAAGATTAAATCCCATTTTTTTTATCATTTCAATATCGGATTTTAAGGCTTCATCGGAAGGGGCAGTGTAAAGTCCATCAGGCCACCAACCCTGATCAAGCACACCCAACTCAAAAACAAATTTATTATTTAACATTATTCGTTCAATTCCTTCAGCATCTTTACCTATGGATATCTTTCTCATGCCAAAATAACTTCTCACCGAATCTAAAATTTCTCCTTTTTTATTACGTAGAATTATTTTCAAACCATATAAGTAAGGAGAATCCGGCGACCATAATTTTTCATGGGGGACAGAAATATCGGCAGCCCCTCCGATTAACCATTTACCTTCAGATACTTCTTTATCACCATCAAAAACTATCCCCTCCAATTGAAAATATGTATGCGGCATATCTACACAATTAGCTGAAACCTGCACAATGCTTTTATCAATATTAGGGATAATCTTAATACCTCCAATATAAATTTCCGGAACTGGTTCGATCCAAACAGTCTGCCATATTCCAGTCACAGAAGTATACATTATACCCCCTGGATTTTGTACTTGTTTTCCGCGTGGTTGAAATCCTTTATCAGTCGGATCCCAAACAGACACTATAACTTCTTGTTTACCAGTTTTATTAATATATGGCGTAATATCAAAACTAAAGTGATCATATCCGCCTTTGTGTTCAACAAGAGAATGCCCGTTAATTGACACTTTTGTATCCCAATCTACAGCTTCAAAATGCAAAATAATATGTTGACCTCTCCAGGCTTCCGGAATATCAAAAGTTCTTTTGTACCATAATCTATTGTTTTCTCCAACCTTCTTGCCTACACCTGAAAGTGAAGATTCTACCGGAAAAGGGACAAGAATTTTTCCATCAAAATTTGAAGGCTGTTTTTCATCTTTTGGAAAAATTGCATAATCCCACAAACCATTAAGACTTTTCCATAGTCCTCTAACCATTTGTGGACGCGGGTACTCAGGTAATACATTTTCAGGTGAGACATCTTTCGCCCATTTTGACATAATATGTCCCGCAACAGGTTTCCATCCGGAATTACTGTCCTGGGGATAAGCAAATCCGATGATCAAAAAAAAGAAACATATAGCAAATAATATTATTTTGTTGAATTTAATCATTAACATAGTTTTAGTCTTTCTTTATTTTATACTAATTTTAACTAATGTCCTTTCTTTCTCCGTTATTAGTTGTTTTACATAGTGTATATGAAAAACTAACAAGAATAAAAAGGAGTAATAAACGTTTCAACTTCATATCCCTTCCCTTAAGTTATTATTTAAGATATTCTATTTTGAACCTTGAGACTTCTCTGTTTTGTTTTTCCCAGGGTTTGTGAACATCATGAGATATTGATCCTGAAGAATTTGTAGGAACTGATAAATACTTTTGATTGGCAAAAGAAAGGATAAAATAATAGCCGTCAACGTAATATAGTCCAAACTTTTCTGTATCCCCGGTAATATTACCCTTGTTCCTCATTTTGAATACCTGTTTGCTCTAAAAAAATTTAATTCACAATGTCAACTGGTTTAAATAAGCCATCACTATTAAATTTTACTTTTAATATAGATACCTTTTGCCAAAATGGTCCGCTGTCGGGATAACACCAAACAGTTGTATACCATTCATTATTAGAACCTTTGAAATAAGAATTATTACCACCAAATCTTACCCCACAGAATCTATCGCCGTATGGCCCGTAAATATTATCCGCAATTCCTACCATACTGTCATAACTTGTCTTTCCGTCTGAATGAACGTTCCAATCCGCAGATGTCAAATAATATTTGCCGTTTCTTTTGAACAAGAAAACCCCTTCATACCCTATATATGGATAGTTCTTAGCTTTAAGGTTTCTAAAGGGCTCGGCTAAACCACTCATATCATCTTTTAGTCTTGCAATTAAACCGCCTTGTTTTAACAAGTAAACTTTTCCATCATCATCTTCAAATAAATCCGAATCAAAACCATCCGTAATTGGAGCAGCTGGTGAAATATCTTTATAAGGACCTTCAGGTTTATCCGAATACAAGAGGCTTATACCAAAAGTGTGACCGGGAGTCGAATGACTTACAGAATAACAAATCCAATATTTGCCTTTTATATAATGAATTTGAGGAGCGAAAATTCCGCGTGCCGGTCCTCTTCCGTCAAAAGTGCCGAATTCATTTTGCCAAGTACCGTTCTTCTCAAAAGTCCAAACATAGCCGAGCGATTTCCAATTTTTCAGATCAACCGATCTAAACACTTGAATACCCTTGCTTATCAGCCATGACTTGGGGCCGGGAAGCATAAAATCTTTATCGCCGGTAGTTCCTGTCATATAATATGCACCGTCTCGCCCTTTGCATATTTCGGCATCTCTCATCATTACATCAATAACAGGCTGTGGCTTTTTATAAGGTGAATCCATATTCAGCCATTCAGAGTTCATAAGCTTTATGTTAAACAAAACATCACCCGACTTATTCTTAAAGTGAATTGCATACAAATTTTCACCAAGGTTTTCTGGACGCCTCGGACCAATAATAAAATTTTCCAGTTTTGTTGTTGATTTGTTGGAAGCTCCCCATTGCAGACCGTTAACAAAAATTTCCAAAGGACCGCTGTGGCTAATCTCAAAATAACTGTTGTCCAGAGATTGTGGAGAAATATTTTTTCGAATTTGCAGTCTGTGGTACTCGGTTATTTGAATAATATCTAATGAGAAACCTATGGATCGAATCGTTTTTTATGAATGTTAAACCGTTTAATATGATCATAGCTGGCAAGATGAACAAAAGGGTGAACATTATCAAAATTAAGACTCCTTAATTAATAACTTTTATACCATTGGGGACTTTATAATTAGTTTCGATTTTTCCGTTTACTAATCTTTTAGCGCTTACGCTAATAATTCCGTAAGGAGTAGGGAAGGTACCTTTTACCCATTTTAAATCTCCCAGGTTGGGTTTAATTTTTACAACTTTAAATCCAGGTTCTACCGGCTTAATCCCAAGTATGTGCTCCGATAGCCATGGAGTTGGCCCAGATGCCCAACCGTGGCAAAGACTTAGCCTGTACCCGACATAACAGTAATTTCCGTAATCACCATGAATATCGTGTTCTCCTTTTTTTGTTAACTCATCGATTCGTGAAGCATTCTTCATCCAACTAAGATCGAAGTCTTCCCAAAATGTGGTTGCTCCCATTTTTAACATGCCCCCCCAATATTTTCTTATAACATTCAGACTTCCTTCTATATCTCCCGCCATTGCTCTTGCTTGAAGGACATAATACCCGTAAAAAGTCGATAACTTCTGCGTAGGATCTACCGCTAAAACATCTTTATCCAATATTGAAGGATCTTCCATTCCGGCTAATACCATTAATGCTGCCGCTTGTTTACTGTTTCCTGGATCCGGAACATATTTCTTCAAACGATTTATTGCATCCTGACATAGCTTTTCTTCCTGCGGAGATTCCAGCACATCACATAAATATGATCCTTCCTGAAACGTTTTTATCAGTAGGGCTTGCAAACCGGCATGAATTACTTTAGGATCTCCTGAGGTTGGCCAATCCAAAAATCTCATTCCGTTTAGATTTTCCTGATTATCCGGACCTATAAACTTCGCAAATTGTTTAAGAAGCTCGAGAATATAATCTTTGTTTTCTTCAAGATATTTTTTGTCGCCGGTGTACATATAATAATCATGCTGAATAATCAACCACCACATTGAATATGAACTAATTCCGTTCATCCAGTTAGGAAGAGGTGTGTTCGATTTAGCAAGACTTAAACTAGATTTAATAATATTATTTGCGCCGAATGCCGAAAGGATTGTCATGGTTTCAGGATGCATATCCCCGATCCAGACCAATCGGTCTCTTTTGATACCGTCCCATAAATAATTTTGCATACATAGATTTACTGTATAAGCGCCGGTTTCCCAAATCTTATTCAAGAGTGTATCGCTGGAAACAAAAGAACCTTTGTATTCTAAATCTCTATATGTAAATATTGCCCTTAAAGCCAATATTGGTACGCTTCTATTCTTATCTAAAAAATCGATCCTAACAAAACGAAAACCTGTATTTCCCACATCCACCTTGCCCAGCCAAGGTGCGGAAATTTTGAAATCTCTTACGGAATGGTCATTCGTTGCATCATGTACACCGCCTGTATCGCTCATTGCCTCACCGACGGATTCACCGAAACGGACTCTGAATTTAGCGGGTGTTTTTTCTTCCATTTGTCCTAACATTATTTGTATTCCGCCGTAGAGTTCTGTACCAAAATCAAGCAGAATACCCGGTGATTTTCCATTATTAATCATTGTACAAAAATGTTTATTCTCTAATGTTACCTGCTGGGTATGCTGCGTAATAAGATAATTTGAATTAGTAATTTCGGATTGATCCGAATTTTCTGATTGCCAAACAATCCTTTCCGGATAAACAAAAGCTCTGACCCTCGGATCCGGAATTACTTTATTTAATTGTTTGTCTCCCTGCAAAGGTTCCGGAAGAAATTTATTTTGTTCATGAGTCTGAGCAAATTGTTCTAATGGGTGGGACAATATCAGGACAAAAAACAGTATCGGAATAAACTTAAGTAGCTTATTTAAATTGATCATAATTACCTCTTTATATGAAGGGACCGTGGTTAAATAATTTTATTTTTTGATTTTATGCCTATTTCATAATTACTTTTATTCCATTACCGCTGTAATTAATAACCTTATCGGGTTTAGTTTCCGGCTCAAGACCCGTACCGTGATCTTTACCAACGATTACAATTTGGAACGTTCTCTCGTCAAGCATTCCTGGATATGACCCCTGACGTTTCCCGATTATTAATGTCTTATTTTTGTCATCCCATTTGAACGGGATAATACTGTATTCTCCCTTAGTATAATTATAGGTTATGCCGTCATCCTCGTATAGATTAAAACTTCCGTCAGAACCGGGATATATTCTTAACTCAATCGGATCAGCGGGTTTTTCCATTGCATATTGTAAGAATGGACCCATCGGCAATATTGAACCTGACCGTACATAAATAGGCATCTTTTCCAATGGAGCGTCTGCTGTTATAGTTTTGCCGCCTTCTTGTTTTTCACCCGTCCAGAAGTCATACCAAAATGTTTTTGGCAGATATAATTCTCTAATCCTAGCTTCGAATTTCGTTACGGGATTTATTAACAGATCCGGCCCGAACATAAATTGATCGGTTATATCAGCTACCTTCGGGTCATTTTCATAGTCCATTACTAAAGCCCGCATCATATTCCGACCGTGCTCAGTTTGATCCCATGCAAGAGAATAAGTATAAGGTAAAAGTCTATAACGAAGATTATCATACTCTGTTAGTATTTTTTCAGCTTTCTTTCCAAAATCATAAATTGTCGTCTTTCCTGTAGCTCCGTGAATGCGGAATATTGGACAGAAAGAGCCAAACTGGAACCAACGCACAAAAGTCTCTCTATAGACCGAATCGTTTGGGTCCCTACCATTATAATCTTTGTAGTGGGTGAATCCTCCTCCAAACCCTCCTATATCAGTAGTCCAATAAGGAATACCCGAAAGTGTAAAATTTAATCCTTCAGGTATTTGATGTTTTAATGTCCAAAAATCCACACCTACATCGCCGGACCAAACTGCTGAAGAATATCTTTGCTGTCCGGCAAAACCGCATCTAGTTAAGATGAATACTCTTTTATTGGGACTGGTTTTGCGTTGCCCCTCATACACTGCCTTCGAATTCATTAGTGAATATTCATTGGCATATTGAAGTGCGTGCGTTTCGCCTACAGTCGATTCCCGCCACCAGTCATGTATTACAAGATCTTGATTAGGTCCCTCTGAATCATCAAGCCACCATGCATCAATACCAAGAGAGTATAAATATTTATTTATTTGATCCCAATACATTACCCTAGCCGCTTTTTTCCAGGGATTATACCAACTAAAATTATTATGGTCATAAAGAATAAGCAAATTACCTGAATTCTTCATTTCGTTATAATTTATATTTCTCAATCCATTAGGGTTTTGGTTTTGAAAAATAGGTGTTACACTAATCATTAGATGCATATTATGTTTATGAATATAGTTGACCATTCCATCCGGATCAGGGTGTGTTTTTGCATCAAAAAGGTGAGAACCCCACATTCCTTCCGGGAAATACTGAAAATCCTGAACGACTACATCAATAGGTATTTTCCTTGATCTATATCCGTCAACTAAGTCTTCAATATCTTTTTGTGTTGCAGGTATGGAACCATTTTTAGAAAGTGCTTGACTGTGAAATAATCCGTAAGCCCATTTTGGCATCATCGGAGTATTACCGGTAATTTTATAATAGCCTTCATTCTGTTCGTCCATAGTGGGACCGTAGATAAAATAATAATCTATAGCATTACCAAGAGTAAAATTCCACGAAACCTCTTTTGTTGGTTTTTGTGGAGGGATCCATAATAGTTTCATTATCGATACCCCGGTTTGATTAGCATTATATTCGACTTTTAAATCGTATTTCGTATTAGCTTTTAACCAAATCTTTCCGTTATCATAACATTTATTGTGAACAATCCAGTTTTCGATTACCATTTTCCCATTTATCCAAAGTCTAATTCTGAAATCACTGAGAGTATAAAATGTATAATAGCCTTCTTTATCGAGAGTCTTCAGTTTACCAGTCCATCGTACACCATAAGCTTTAGGATTAATGGAGCCAACCGGTTTATTTAGTCCCCATTTAAAATTTATATTGGAGTCTATTCTGGTTGTCTTTAAATCCGTAAAATCTTCATTCTGAAAATATTCTCCTTTCAAACCGTTTTTATCGCCATCCGGAGTTGTAAATTGACTGGGCGGAATTACTTCTAAATCTGGGCCACCTCGAAAATATCCTTCGGATGCGTTATTCCATAATAATGAGTATCCTTTATTTGAATGAATTACTGGATTGGATTTCGTAGTGTTGTTTTGCCAAAGCTCTACCGTTTGTCCTCTATAATTCATATCACCATGCCATTGCCCACCTAAGCCATAAAAATTCTCATCCGACGGACTTAGAAATTTTTGAGTAAAATCATATAAAATATTCAACTTCATTCTTTTAGGAACAAATATTTTCCCTCCGCTCGATACTTCTTGCAATAGGGGCTTACCCGATTTATCATAAAAACTAACCGCTCCGCTAGCTTTGTCCACAACTGCTTGTACCTTATCCGTAGTTACTATTACTTCGTCTTTTTTATCGCTTACACTATAATCAACCTTGCACCATTTAACTTTAACTACGGCATGGCTGTCCATCTTTTGAGGCAATTCGTCCTTTGGTGTGTATATTACCCTTATTATTTTATCAGTGCAAACTTGAAGTTTCAACAAACCCGGTTCCATTTTAAATACAACACCGTCATCTTCTTTAGTAAATGATCTAATCGGTATCTTAGGTAACGGTAATATAAAGCTATTAAATAGGATGAAACAAATAAATAAAATTAGCAAACGTTTGTACATGAATATTCCTTTCAAAAAATTTGTAATTAAATAATCTTTAGTTTAGTTTTTAAAATATGTTGTCAAATGGTAAATGAAATTCTTTGGATCAAATGAATCAATAAAGAATAAAGTGTGACCATTACTAAATCTTATCAGTATTAAAATTCATGAGTTTTACTTTAAAGGTATTTCAACCGGTCCAAAAGCTGGAAGTGCATTGTCCAAAGAATCAGTAATGTTCATGTAAGGATATGTTCCGGCTCCGCTTACCAATTGGGCGGATGTTTTGGGAAGTTCTGATAAATAAACATCTACTCCGGCATTGTCTTGAGGATCCAATTGTACTTTTGAAACTACATACATATAATTTTCTTTACCGTTCAGACGAAGTGAATATTGGCTAGGAAAACCGCAGCTTTTAAGATTTCCGCATACTCCGCTGTAGTGTACTTTTATATAATATGAGTCCGATTCATTATTCTTGCATAATTCATCGACTCAAGATTAATTTGTCTTGCATGTCCCGGCAATTTATATACATAAGTTAATGCCATCTCTACAATGCGTTTGCCCAATCTTTCTTGCCCTTCGGTAGATATATGGATACAATCTCCATAGGCAAATCTATACCTGTGACCATATAAACATTTTTACGCTTTGTTAAAACATCACGCTGTATTTCTCTAATATCTTCCCACGCTCTGTTCATTGCAGAATCTCTGATATTGAATTTAGCAATTTGGACATATATGATCGGAAGTTCAGGGTTGCCAATATCTTTTCTAAATGAATCAATTAAATTTAAAAATTTAGATTCGTAAGTTTTTGTTTCCAGCAGCATTGCTTCGGATTCGCCTTGATACCAAACAAGCCCTTTTATTTTTTCTCCGATTGATTTAATCCTGTTAATCGTAGCTCCATACAATGAACTATCCCCACTAGTTTTTTTTGCCGGATCCCACTGATCAATTGTAGAGCCGCCCAATGCACACGGAATAAGACCAACGCCAAGGTTCGTTGCTTTAAGTATGTTTCTTGCAAAATAAATTCCAGGTCCAACTCTGCCAATAGGTTCTTTCTCACTTTTCTCATGAAGTTCAGAATATTGTTTCTTAAATTTGACCCAGTCCTGTTGTGATTTGGGTAAAAGCTCGAACATGTCTTTTTCGTAAGCAAATGCTGAGGCTTCATATACTCTGTGCAATGGATTTTTAGCTATCATCCAATGATTGTCCATGTTCAGCATCCATATTCTTGGATTAGTAGTTGTATCCGGCGTTCGTCCGTTACCTTCCATATTGGATTGCCCGGCTAATACCCAGATATCGGCTTTGACAGGGCAAACATTTGAATCTACCTTTGCCTGTGCTAGTAGTATTATGGAATAAAAGAAAATTATTGTGAGAGATATTAAAATATTAATTTTGTTAAACATGATTTTCCCTTCGAGTAAAATTATTTTAATGGAAATTGAAATATACTGTCACTTGCACTACAACTAATTTTTGGAAGAAAAAAACAAAGGAAAAAGGAGAAGGATATTGATTTTCGATTTATTCATAGTTAACCTTAAATATTTTATACCCTCTCACAAAAACACAATTTTTCTAATTGCATAGATAAATCCATTTACCTGAAATTTCAGGAGTTACCGTAAATGATATCGATCCATTGCTTAATTTTAAATCAGAAGCATTTATATAATTTATTTTATCATCATTTATTTGACCGAATTTAACTTCTTTGCTTTCCAGATCTGCCGGCAATGTAACAAGCCCGCTGCCATTGATGAACACCTTCATAAATGCTCCGTATTTTTCCCCCTCATCTTTTGAGGTATTTGTCCAAGCAATCATAGAAAATTTATTTTCGCCGAATTTATACTCCTTATTATCAATCTCTGCCTTGTTGCAATTATGTCCCTCAAATGAAATCAAATTACCCTTTGAGTCGACATTAA